>DAOTYT010000219.1:0-8019 GCA_034434615.1 Anaerolineae bacterium
ATCTGGCAGCGCTTCCTCGCCAGTCAAATGGTGCATGCCATCTACAATACGCTGCGGGTAGATATAGAAGCGGGGCCGGCAAACACCAGCCCCTCTTACCTGTTTCGCGTTTCTGGCAGCACGATCAAATTTATGGGGTTTCTTGCCCTTTATGAGGACGCCCGTGATGAAGACCTGGTGCCCGATGAGGACGAGGGCCGCCTGCTGCCCGAACTAAAAGTTGGCGAGCAGCTTGACCTGCTTGAACTGCTGCCAGAGCAGCACTTTACCCAGCCGCCCCCCCGCTACACCGAAGCGAGTCTTGTACGAACCCTTGAAGAATATGGCATTGGCCGGCCCAGCACTTACGCGCCTACGGTTGCCGTCATTCAAGACCGCGAATACGTCATAAAGCGCGATAAGCGGCTGCTGCCCACAGAAACTGGCCGCATCGTTAACGACTTGCTGGTGAAGTATTTCCCTGAGATTATGGACTACCGGTTCACGGCGCGCATGGAAAACCGGCTCGACGAGATCGCAGCTGGCCGCCGTGAGTGGCAGCCGATGCTGGCTGATTTCTACGGCCCCTTCTCGCGCGAGCTTCAAAAAGCATATCAGCAGGCCCCCTCTCTTCAACAGGAAGAAGCTATTGGCCGGGATTGCCCAGCTTGCGGCAAACCTTTGGTCATACGGTACGGTCGATTTGGAAAGTTCGTCGGCTGTTCCGACTATCCAAACTGCCGGCATACCGAGCCGTGGCTCGATAAGATCGGCATTGCTTGCCCCGTATGCGGGGCAGAACATCACGGCGAGCTCGTCCTTAAGCGCTCGCGCCGGGGGCGAGTCTTTTATGGCTGCTCTCGCTATCCGCACTGCAACTTCACGTCATGGAAACGCCCCCTACCCCAACCCTGCCCCAAATGTGGCGGCCTGCTGGTTGAACAGAGCCGCAGCACCGCCCAATGCACGGCCTGCGGCGCTCGCATCGTTATGGCTGAATTAATCTCGCCAGAAGCTGAGCCGGCTTAAATGCGCAAAACGCCAGCGCGAACAGCATGCGCTGGCGTTTGCATTTTCTTACCTTTAGCGTATAGTATAAACTTGTCGATTATGATCAGGGTGTCACCGGCAGCGTAAGAAAGGCCAGCGTTTATGGGCAATTTCCTTCGCGATAGCTACAATGGGATTTACGTCGTCGTCTTGAAGCCGTACATGCCCCGCGCGAAGACGCTTCTCCTGCTGGTGATCGGCGTGATCATTGGCCTCATTTGGGCTTATGGCATCTCCCCAACAATTTATTACGATGCCGATCCATCGACGCTGGAGCAAAGCTGGCAGGACGAATGGGTAAAGCTGCTGGCTGATCGCTATGCCGCTGCCACAGCCGATATCAGCGATAACATCGTCGACCTGCTCCGCCGCATCGATGATCCACTGGGCGTCGTCGACCGACTGATCGTGACTCCCGGCGAAGAAGCGAACCGCCAGCGGCTGGAGGCTATTCGTCCGTTTGCTGAAGTCGCCCAGCCCGATGCTGTCTCGGCGCCGCAGCCCAATCTGCTTGGCGATATCCTGCCTTTCATCATTGCGCCTTTAGTCGTCGCCATTGTGGCGATCGTCGTATCGCTGTTGTGGGGGTTGTTGATCAAAGGCAACGTCTATGATCCGATCGTTCGTCGCATGCGCGGTGAAAAGGAAAGCCCTGAACTAGCGGCCGCGCGCCAGCAGCGTCAAGTCGCGCGAAAGGCGGAAGAGAATTTGCGCACCAATTTTGCCTCAACGGGGTACGGCCCACCGTTGATGCAGCGCATGTCGACGTATATTCTCGGCCATGGCCAGTACGACGACTCTTTCAGCATTGAAGACGCCAATGAGCGCTTCTTAGGGGAGTGCGGCGCCGCGATTTCCGAGACCATCGGCGTGGGCGACCCGCAGAAGGCGACCGCGATTGAAGTATGGCTGTTTGACAAAGACGATTTTGTGCGAACGGTGACGAAAGTGTTCGCCTCTGCCCATGCCTTCAACGACCCAGCGCTGCGCGCAAAACTAGAGACGCGCGGCGATCTGGTGCTGGCCGAACCGGGGGCCGTCATCGTTTTGGAAACAGCTTCGCTGCGACTTCAAGCGCGGATAGCCGATATGGAATACGGAACCGCGCCGCTGCCACCGCAAAGCTATTTTCAGAAACTGACGATCGAACTTGCGGCCTGGCGCAAAGAACCGGGGGTCCCCGCCGCGACAGGCGCCCCGCAGGCAGCAGTGATGGCGGCTGCGCCGATCGCAGCGGCAGGCACCCTGCCGCCGACATATGCACCAGCAGCTCCACCCCCACCACCGGTGGCGCCGCCTGCGCAGTACACACCCCCTCCTCCTGCGCCGGCGCCGCCGGTGCAGATGCCGGCACCGCCGCCGACCATGCCCGCTTACTCGCCGCCACCTCGCCCGCCTGAGCAAGATGACGACCCGTTCGGCGGAACTGGGGACTTCACGCCGATTTCGTGACCATTTAAAACGTCGTGGAGGATTGCGCGATCCAGCAGCAAAAGCTACTGGATCGCTTTAATGCGCAGCGTTATCTCGCCGCCAGGGGTGCGGGCACGTACTTTTTCGCCGGCCCGGCGGCCAAGCAGCGCAGCGCCAATCGGGCTTTGGTTGGAGATCTTGCCTTCATCGGGTTTCGCCTCAGCTGCTCCTACGATGACATAAGTCTCTTCTTCGTCGTAGCCCTCTTCAACGATCGTCACTGTTGAGCCAATGCTGACCACATCGCTTGCGCCGTTATTGGAAACGATTTTAGCGGTTCGCAGCACAGTCTCTAAGTATTTGATGCGCCCCTCGATGAAGGCCTGCTGCTCTTTGGCGTCGTGATAATCGGCGTTCTCTTTTAGATCGCCTTGAGATACGGCTTCACTCAGCTTGCGCGCCAGTTCGGGGCGCTTCACATTAATGAGCGTATCGAGTTCGCGTCGCAGCGCTTCTGCGCCATCTTCAGTCAGAAATGTGCCGTCGCTCATATCCATCTCTCCACTACATCGAACGAACTAAGTAAACGAGCATCGATTCGCGGCAACGTATCCGCAGCCAACAGCACGCAGTTTTCCTTAACCAAACATACGACCAAGTCGGCATTAAGTTGAACCTTCGCCCGCCTAAATGACGGCTGCCGTCACCTGATCATATCGATCACTGATAGAAACGTAAACATCACCGGCCATGCGCTTGCGCTGCATGCTATCTCATTATTCCGCGCTTCACACAATGATGAGTATGGGCAGTATAGTAGCTGAAAAACTGAAAATCAAGGCGAACCTCACTCAGATGGCAGCTGGCTCCCGCTCAAGGTCGCAGTCTAACCTCCAGCCATGTCGTTCGATTGGGATGGACGTAAACGATCTCTTGAAAGCGCACACGGCCGCTTTCACTCACTGTGACCATGTAGTAGTTAGCTGGCAAATCGCCCAGCGTAAAGTTTTCGCCAAAGGTGTCATCACTGTTGACCGAGTCGCCAGCATAACTGAAGGCATAGCGGCTGATGTCGCTCGACTGCACGCGCAGCGTGACATCATAAAGCAGCGCGCCGTTAGCGTCGGTGACGCGGCCCGCCAGCGTTCCAAACATCGGAAACGGACGAATCCACAATTCAGGGTTGCGCGTCGCGCCAAAATCGTAAGGATTGCCCAAACGAACTTCAAAATGGAGATGCGGCCCCATCGCAATACCAGTACCACCTACCGTACCGATGTTGTCACCTTCGCGAACGGCCTGACCTGTCTCCACCGAAACGCGATCCATATGCCCATAGAGCGAGAAAACCGGCAGCCCCTCTGGCGATAAGAATGGATGCTCAATCACGACCAGGTTCCCGTAGTAATTGTTATAAGGGCCGAACAGCGTCGTCAAGTCATCACCAGCATAAACGACGACTCCATCTGCAACGGCGAACAACGGCGTTCCGCGTGGGTTCACAAACTCGACGCCGTGATGGATCGGCAGGCGTCCTCCGCTGGTGCTGCCGTACGGATAGGTACGGTCGATCCAGTTAACGCCGTTATCCCCAACAGGACGACGAAAATAGTAATGATCGCGCAGAGCAGTTTCTGGGTTGAGCGGCGGCGGCGTCCACGTAGGCTGAGATGTGCCATCAAACAGCCTGAGCACCTCGGTCGGTGTGGCCGAGGGAATGCGCGTATTGGTGGGCGGGATGATCAGCGGGATCGTGGCAGTCCACGTTGGCGAGGGTGTCTGGGTTGATGTTGGCGTGAAGGAAGGGCTTGGGGTCGGCGTCCGGCTGGGTGTGGACGTTTGCGTAGGCGGCAGGGTGGCCGTTTGAGTCGGCAGCAGGTTAGCCGTCGGCACTGGCGTGCTGGCTGAGACGATCAGCTGGGACAGCGATTCAGCATCGGTCTGGTTTGCAGGGGGTGGCATCGCCGGCAGACAGGCGGCCATCAGGAATGCAGAGAAGAGAAAAATCAAGCGCAAGAGATCACCATCCAAAATTCACTTCGCGATAGTCACCGGTTGCGGCGCCTAACCGCCGCTCGAGGATGAGTTCACGCGCGGCCGGAGAAAGTCGAAGCGCGGCCAGCGCAGTTTCGATCAGCGCCGCCTGCGGCACTAAACCAACAATTTCTGAACTTTCAACAGAAGTGCCTAAGCGGGCAGCGTGGTCACATACCGCGTTCATCAGCGCATGTAGGGATGTGACGCGATAATCGATCAGATTGATCGAAACCTGCGCCTTTCCCCCGACCAGCAGGCCGAGCGCTTTGATCTGCGGCAAACCGCCATTAGCAGCTCGGATAGCCGAGGCGATTTGCTGAGCGATCGTCACGTCGGAGGTTTGCAGATAGACATTAAAGGCAATCAACGGGCCGCGCGCGCCGACTGCGACCGCCCCTGCCCGGCCGAGACAGCGAGGGCCAAAATCTGGCGCTCGATCCGGATCGGCGCTGATAGCGGTCTTCAGGGCTTCATAACCACCACGTCGAATATGGGCAAGATCCTTGCGCTCAGGCCGCAGGGCCGCAGCCTCATAGAGATAGACCGGAATACCAAGCCCATCCGCCAAGCGCCTGCCAAATTCGCGCGCGAGCTGGACACAATCGGCTAACGAGACATCGCGCAAAGGCACGAATGGAATCACGTCGACGGCGCCGATACGCGGGTGAACACCGCGATGTTGATCCAAATCGATCAGGCTGACGGCGACTTCAGCGCCGCGGTAGATGGCGGTCTGCACTGGTGCGGGCTCGCCCGCAACTGTGATCACACAGCGATTGTGGTCAACATCCGCGCTGACATCCAATAAACAGACGTCCTCCTGCAAGATGGCCGTTTTGATCGCCTCAATCACTTCCGGACGACGACCCTCGCTGAAGTTTGGAACACACTCGATCAAACTCACGATGTTTCGCTTTCATCGCCCATATTCGACGATGGCTGGCCGGGGGCCTGCGATCGGGTAGGCGGAGCAGCATCAATGCTTTGGACGCTCAACGTCCTCAGCGTTTCGTCACCGATCAGACGACCATTGAAACGCTCGTACAGCGCCGGGTTTTCGCTGCGATCCACCGCATAGCGCCAGCGGCGCGGGCCAGCCTGCCGCAGGACAGAGCGACAGGTATCACAGCGCACGGTCAGCCGTGCGCGCGGAATACCGAGCATGCGATCTTGATGCGCATCAATATAGAGGTGACCGCGGCCGCAGGTTGGGCAGCGCTCGACGATAAAGCCAGCAGCATAGCGCTCAAGGCCGCTCAAACCACGCCAGTACAAGGCGCCATAAACCAGGATGATCATAACCCCTGCACTGCCGATGATTAACTCGATGGGTAAACGATTCTCGGCGGAGGGTGCCGCAGCTTCTTCAGGCAGGAGCGGCACGCCAGCCATCGGACTTGGGAAGGGAGTCACAGGCAAGGCAGGCGTCGCTGTCGGCAAGATAGCCGTGATCGCCGGTGCAATCACAGCGGTAACCATAGATTCCGTCTGCGTTGGCATCGGCGTGATCGATGCTGTTTGCTGCGCAAGATAGACGATCGTTTCCAGAGCGGCGCGCGTTGCCGTTTGTTCCAGCCCTGCAGCAGGCGCTGGTTGGGTCAAATCGGAGGTCTCTACGGCAGCCACAGTCGCAGTTGCGGTTGTGGCCGCGGTTGCAGTTGCAGTTGTGGCTATTGTCGCAGAGGGAGACGGCGTCGACGTTGGTGACACCACCTCGGTCAACGTTGGAATAGAGGTTGCAGCCGGGGCCGCGGTGGAGGTCGCAGCCGCTGTCGCAGTTACCGTGATGGTTTGCGCAGCCGCGACCGTCATGATCGGCGTCATGGTCGGTTGAACCGCAACCGTAACAACAGGGCTCGCAAGAAGCGCTTCTAACGGTACGGGGTCTGTAGTCGGCGTTAATGTTTCAGTCGGAGCGGATGTCGCCGTCGGCATGTCCGTTGGCGCTGGCATCACCGTCGGGGTGTGCGTTGGCGTATCCGTCAGCGTCAGCGTGACGGTGAGGGTGGCTGTCGGCGTGTCTGTTGGCGTCAGCGTCGCCGTCGGCATCGGCGTCAACGTCGCCGTTGACGTTACAGTGAACGTCACCGTCGGGGTGTGCGTCGGGGTGTACGTTAGCGTCGGCGTCTCCGTCGGAGTGTACGTTGGCGTGTCTGTTGGCGCTGGCATCACCGTCGGGGTGGCCGTTGGCGTATCCGTCAGCGTCGGCGTCGCCGTCGGGGTGTGCGTTGGCGTATCTGTTGGCGCTGGCGTCACCGTCGGGGTGACCGTGAAAGTTGCCGTCGGCGTCAGCGTGACGGTGAGGGTGGCCGTCGGCGTGACCGTGAACGTTGCCGTCGGCGTGTCTGTTGGCGTCAGCGTCGCCGTCTCCGTCGGCGTAACAGTGAACGTCGCCGTCAGCGTGTCCGTGACGGTAGCCGTCGGGGTGGCCGTTGGCGCCGCCGTCTCCGTCGGTGTGACCGTGAAAGTTGCCGTCGGCATCAGCGTTGCCGTCGGCGTGTCCGTTGGCACTGGTGTCTCCGTCGGTGTGATGGTAGCCGTTGGAGTTAACGTCTCGGTTGGCGTCAGTGCGATTGTATTTGTCGAGGTTGGCGTCAGCGTAAAAGTCGAGGTTGGCGTCGCCGAGGGGGTACTTGTCGCTGTGAAAGTCGGCGTCCGCGAAGGCGTCAAACTTGGCGTGAAAGTCGGGCTGGGCGTCAGTCTATCAAGCGTGAGGACGGGCAGCTCTTCCAATTCCACATCCCAGCGCACGAGCAGGCGAGAAATCCAAGCAAACCCGTCGCCAAAGCGGATTAAGATCCAGTTCGTCTCCGTATCGCGCCCCACGGGTTCGACGATGTCTCCATCAGCGAGCGCACCGAGCGCAGGAAAACGTTGGGCCGGCCCAGCGCGGACAAATGCCCCCTGCACTCCCACATTGACCCAACTGCCCACCGGCGTGCTCGTAGGGATAAATGGAGTCGCTGTCTCAAGGCCGGGCACACGCGTCGGGGTGAGGTTCAGCTCACTGATGATGGGCAGTGCATCGATATCGACCGTCCAAAAAACCAGATCGCGCCGCACCCAGCCAAAGCCTTGGTTGTATGCGATCATGACCCACGTACCACCGAAATTACGGCTGAGCGGGACGACGCGGTTCCCCTCGACTAACCGGCCGACTGGGGTATAGGTCTCCCCAGGCCCGCCGCGCACATAAATATCAGGCCGAATGACGACGCTCACAGAAGGCGTGGGCGACGGCACAGCCGCCTGCCCGGCAGTGGGGAAAACCGCCAGCACGCAGATGGATATCAAGAGTACACGCGCCACAAACCGAAAATTCACAGAACGACCCACCTCACGCGCTTTGACGGCGCTAGCAGAGGATGAGCGATCATCTTAGCATGAACTACCCGCAACGGCCAGAGACCTAAGCGACACTAATCGATAATGTAATTGACGACGGGGTCAATCGGGGCGCCGTTGAGAAAGAAGCGCGCCGACCAGTTCCCGCGAATGAAGTCGACATCAAATTGGTCAACATAAAACCAAATACAGAAG
>DAOTYT010000220.1:0-9716 GCA_034434615.1 Anaerolineae bacterium
GGACGCTGAACACCTCGGCGCTGGTCATCTTTGATACGTTTCGTTCGGCCAATCGTTGGGGCGAGGCGGCGGCGATGTCGATCGTGCTGCTTTTGATCGTGCTGGCCTTAACGCAAGTGCAGCGCAGCGTCTTTGAAAAACGGGTCTTTTACGGTTGATCGATGAGTTGGCAGGAGGCTTTTGACCGATGACGGAACGGCTGGAGCCGGTACAGGCTGGCGCGCTCGCCCGGCCTGCGATCACTGGCGAGGCGGCGCGCCCGCGCCGCCAGATCTCGATCCCGCTGGGCAAAGTCATCATGTATATTATCGTCATCATCGCAGCGATCGCGGCCGCGCTGCCGTTCTTCTGGATGATCTCGACTTCGCTGATGACACTTGGCGAGACGCAGATTCGCCGCTGGCTGCCGGCCTCGCCGCAGTTTCAAAACTATATTGATGCCTGGAATCAATCGCAGTTCAACGTCTTCTTCATCAACTCGTGCATCATCACGGGCGTTACGATCGCCGGCGTGCTGGTCGTCAGCGTCCTATCGGCCTATGCATTCGCTCGCATCAAGTTCCGCGGTCGAAATATCGTCTTCACGCTGCTGCTGCTCACGCTGATGATCCCTGACGCTCTGACGATCGTCCCCAATTATATGACCGTGAGCGGGTCGGTATTTCCTCTGCCACGGCTGGAGCCGGAGTTCCCGTTCATCTCATGGCAGCTCGGCAACTCTTGGCTGAACCAACTGCCCGCGCTGACGGTGCCGTTCATGGGGTCGGTCTTCGTCATCTTCCTGCTGCGCCAATTTTTCGCCCAAATTCCGGATGAGCTGTGGGATGCGGCACGCATCGATGGCGCTGGCCATTTCCGCTTTCTGCTGCAAATCGTGCTGCCAATGAGCCGTGCGCCGCTGCTCACCGTCACGCTGCTGACTTTTATCGGGGCGTGGAACGCCTTCCTGTGGCCGCTCATCGTCACCAACGACAACACGTGGCGGCCGATCTCGGTTGGCTTGTACCGCTTCGTTGATGAAGCTGGCACGCGCTATCACCTGCTGATGGCGGGCGCGCTGATCACGATCGCGCCGGTGCTGCTGTTGTATTTCATCACCCAGAAGACCTTCACCGAAGGCATCGCCACCACCGGTCTGAAGGGCTAAACAGGTATCCCGCGGTCGGCCTTGTGCCGGCCGCTGTTATTTTGGATACGCGTTCGTTTACGTATGCTTCTGAGGAGGAGCCATAGATGTTCAAGAAAGTGTCGGTTTTACTGGTCATCATTCTCGCGGCGTTGGCCCTGAGCGGGGCTGTCCTCGCGCAGGATGACCCCTACGCCAACGTCGATCCGACGGGCCAGACGGTTGTCTTCTGGTACCAGCACAGCGGCCAGCGCGAAGCGCAGCTTCAGCAGATCATCGCTGATTTTAACGCGACCAACGAGTGGGGCATCACGGTTGAAGGCATCAATCAGGGCAGCTACAGCGATATTTACGCCCGCGTCACAACCGATTTGGCCGGCGGCGGCGACCTGCCTGAACTGGTCGTGGCGTACGGCAATCAGGCGGCCACCTATTTCCTGAACGATGGGGTGATCGACATCAACCTGCTGGTCAACAGCCCGACGTGGGGCCTGAGCGAAGAGGAACAGGCCGACTTCTTCCCCTCGTTCTTCAACGCCGATGTCTTCCCGCAGTACGGCAATGTGCGCCTCGGCTTCCCGCCCAACCGCTCGATGGAAGTGATGTACTATAACATCGACTGGCTGCGCGAACTGCGCGAGGCCGGCGCGATCTCGTTTGATGGCCCGCCGACCACGCCTGAACAGTTCCGCGAAGCGGCCTGCGCCGCGACTGCCAACGCCTTCAGCGGCGCGACCAGCGACGTGGCCAACATTGGCTACCAGCTCAGCACCGATGCCTCGCGCTTCGCCAGCTGGACGTTCGCTTTTGGCGGCGACATCTTCGACTATGACGCCAACCAGTACACCCTGAACAGCCCAGCGGCCGTCGAGGCTGTCACCTTCTTGAAGGGCCTGTTCGAGGACGGCTGCGCTGGTGAGATTTTCGAGCGCTTTGGCGACCAGACCAACTTCGGCAACGGCGTGACGCTGTTCACCGTTGGCTCCAGCTCCGGCATTCCGTTCTATGCCAGCGCGGTGGAGGCCGGCGCGGGCTTCGACTGGAGCGTCGCTGCCGTCCCGCATGTGACCGAACAGCCGGTGCAGAACATCTATGGCGCCAGCGTCAGCATTCCGCGCACAACGCCCGAGCAGGAACTGGCGGCGTGGCTGTTCGTGAAATATTACACCTCGCCTGAGGTTCAGGCTCGCTGGGCGCTGGCCAGCCAGTACTTCCCGGTGCGGCAGAGCGCGCTGGAGGTGGAAGAACTGGCCACTTTCCTCGCCGAAGATGAGACGTACAGCACTGCTTTCGGGCTGCTCGAGTTCACCAAAGCTGAGCCGTCGGTGCCCGGTTACGACCCGGTGCGCGATCAGATCTCGCGCACGCTGACCGCGATCGTCACTGGCACGGATACCCGCCCGATCCAGGAGATCCTCGATGAGCTGAACGAGTTCGCCAACGAGGAACTCGAAGCGGCTTCGCGCGCGCTGTAATTCGCGCTTCGTCGGCATCAACAGCGGCCGGCAGGGACGGGAACGTGCCTGCCGGCCGCATAACCTCGCATAACCTATCGAGCAGTGTAACTTCGCAGCGATTGCGTTTGCGTTAGCCGCGCCCCGCCGCCCGCTCCTGATACCACGCCCAGGTACGCGCCAGCCCTTCTTCGATGTTAACCCGCGGCGCAAAGCCGAGCAGCGCGCGCGCGCGGCTGTTATCGCAGTAGGTGATGAGCGGCTCCGTCGAAGGGGCCGGCGTATCGATCCGGATCGCTGGCCGTCCGATCAAGCGTTCGTAGATCTCGATGAAAGCATTGAGCGTAATCGGCGCCCCGAAGCCGAGGTTGATGAGCTGGTAGCCGAGCGGCCTTTCCAGCGCCGCAACCACGCCATCGACGATGTCGTCGATATACGTCCAGTCTCGCTGCAGGCTACCGCCAGCAAAAGTGCGGATCGGCGTGCCGTTGAGGATCGCCTCGATCGCCTTGACCGGCATCATATCGGGCCGGCCGTGGGGGCCATAAACATTGAAGAAGCGCAGCGCGGTGACGTTCAGCCCGAATAAGTGATGATAACTATAAGCGAATAATTCGGCGGCCCGCTTGCTGGCGGGGTACGGGGCGAGCGGATGGTCGGCCGCATCATCTTCGACGAACGGGACGCGGGTCGTATGCCCGTAAACGGAAGACGTCGAGCCGAGCACGAAGATTTCCACCCCGTGCTGGCGCGCCGCATCGAGCAGCGAGACGGTGCCGCTGGTGTTCACATCGGCATACAGCCGTCCCTGCGTGGTCGAATAGCGCACGCCCGCCATCGCTGCCATGTGCGCCACCCGCCGGATCGGGTAGCGCTTGAACAGCCCTGCGATGCAGGCTTCGTCGCGCACATCGCCTTCGATCAGCTCGACTCGGCTGCCCAGTGCGGCGATGTTGGCTCGCTTGATGGCCGGGTCGTAGTAGTCGTTGAAATTGTCGAGGATGACGACAGCATCGCCGAGGTCGAGCAGCCGGGCAGCGAGACGGCTGCCGATGAAACCGGCGCCGCCCGTGATCAGAGTTGTCATGCGGACTTTCCAGTCTATCGTCGGTGCACTGTGCGCCATTATAGCGCACCTGATGCCGACAGTCGTTCGTGATCGCTAAAGCAGGATCGACAGGCTGATCATCACGATCAGGATGCCGATGGCGACCATCATGATGCGCGGCGGCACGCGCCCGCACACCCATGCCGCGATTGGCGCTGCCAACACGCCCCCGACGATCAAACCCAGGATGATCTCTGGCCGGATGAAAGACGTCAGCCGGGTGAAAAACGTCATTGATGTCGTGATGGCGACGAAGAACTCGGCGGCAGCGGCTGAACCGATCGCGAGGCGCGGGTTGTTGCCGCGCGCAACCAGCGAGGTCGTCACGACCGGCCCCCAGCCCCCGCCGCCGATCGCATCGAAGAAACCGCCGGCCCCACCAATAGCAGCCATATGGGTTGCGCGTTCGGGCTGCTGGCGCAGCGCGCCGCCGCGCACCCCCCTGAAAATGATCCAGATGCCGGCGAGCATCAAGTAAGTGGCTACGAACGGCCGCGCGACACCTTCAGGCAGGCTGGTGATCAGCAGCACGCCGACGATGCCGCCAGCGATGCCAGCTGGGATTAAGCTCTTGATCAAGCGGGTATCCACATTGCCGAAACGCAGATGCGAAAGGCCAGAGGCGCCGTTGGTGAACATCTTCGAAATGACGACGCTGGAGCTGACGAGGACGGGCGGCGTGCCGGTGGCCAGCAAAAAACTCGAAGAAATTACGCCGTAGCCCATGCCCAGCGCGCCATCGAGGATTTGGGCGACAAAGCCGACGATAAAGACGATGACGAATAGACCAATATCCAAACCGATAACGCTCCTCTCGCAGCACGCTGGATTGTACAAGCAAACGGTATCAATCGTGAAGAATGAAATTGCGATGCTTGTTGAAAACAAGCAGAAACCTATGGACAAAGCAAAACCAACACTACCGTAAAAAAAGGCAGTTGTAAGGGCGACCCGCCGGGTCGCCCTTACAGGAAAATACGGTCTTAGTGTCCAAATTGCCTTGTCCATTATTGATGCAGGCTGAGTCGTGGCACAGTATAATACTGGTTGTTACTTAGCACTTTACACACTGTCATTAATAGCTAATTGCGTAAATTTTAAGTGAATTTTGACCGAATTATCTGCTAAGGGAGGGCTAAGCAGCAAGATATCATGTTACAGTAATCATACCTTGTAAAAGCTGGATCGAAATCCGTCATGAGGGTGCCTTGAAGCCCACAAAGAGTAGCAGCCCAGAGCAGGATCGCAGCAATTTTCTCAGAGTTTGGTCGCTCGTGGCCTTGATCATTTTTTGCGCTTTGCTGGTGTTCGATTTAGGTTTGGCGGAAACGAGCCTGGCGCCCTATCGACTGCTTTTTATAGTCGGCATCGCCTACGCCTTGGCGACATTCTTTCTGCTGCACGCCGGCCGCTATGATGCGGCCGCGCTCGTCTTCAGCGTTGCAACCCTGGTCGGTATTTTGATCGTGATACATTACAGGCCCGGTCTCGAGACAGGCCTGATCGCGGTGGTGCCTGTCTTCGTCGCCAGCCTGCTGCTGGGGCCGCTGATGACCGGTGTCGCAGCGGTGATCATGCTTGCAGCGCTGCTGCCATTCCTTTTTCACGCCGAATACGCAGATACTTATCAACTTCTCTTCATCAATACAGCGATGCTGTCGCTGCTGATTTGCTCGTCGTCGCTGCTGTACTGGCGCCTGATCAAGAAACTGGAGCAGTGCACGGCCCAGTTAGCCGAGAGTGAGACGCGCTTCCGCACCGTGATTGAAGGCAATCCAGATGGTTTCTTCCTGCTGTCTGCCGTTCGTGATCGCAGCGGAGCGATCGTCGATTTTGAAATCATTGATGTCGACTCGCATGGCGCGCGCCAGATCAACCAGCCGGTGGAACGGCTGATCGGCCGCCGCATCCTCGAATTGTTTCCGGCGCACCAAATCATCGACTATGTAGAAGCGTTCAAGCACGTGGTCGAAACCGGCGAGCGGGTAGTCCGCGAAGCCGAGATTTTCACCGATTATGCTTTCGCCCGCGGCTGGTATTTTCAAGAGATCGTCAAGGTCGGCGATGGTGTCGCGGTGACCAATCGCGATATCACCTTGCGTAAACAGGTCGAAAATGCCCTGCGCGAGAGCCAGGCGCAGCTGTTAGAGATCACCGAGAACATGCTCGATATGGTGACCAAAGTGGATGCCAGCGGAAAGATTGAATATGCCACACCTTCGGTGCAAACGATTCTCGGCTACCCGCCAGAAAAGCTGATCGGCCATTCCTTCTTCGACCACGTGCACCCCGATGATCTGTACCTGGCGCTGGATGCGGTCGCCCGGCTGCCAGCCGACCGCATTGTGCGCGGCATTACCTATCGCTATCTTCACGCCAACGGAAAGTATGTCTGGTTGGAGACGACCGGCAAGGGGCTGTTCGACAGCGCAGGCCATCTGAGCGGCGCGATCTTCGCCAGCCGCGATGTTTCTGAGCGCAAACGCGCCGAAGATCGTTCGCTCGCGCTGGCGCTTGAAAAAGAACGCATGCAAATTCTGACCACTTTCATTCAGGATGTTTCGCATGAGTTCAAGACGCCGCTGGCCGCCATCAATACCAGCCTGCATCTGATCGGCCGGGTTAATGATCCTGAGCGACGACGCAGCTACATCGAGCGCGCCCAAGCGCAGGTCAGCGGGATTTCGCGGCTGGTCGATATGCTGGTGATTATGCTGCGCCTTGAGGTTGGCCTTACCTATTCGTTCGCGCCGGCCAACGCCAACAAGCTTGTTGAGGAACTCGCCGCCCATTGGCGGCCGCAGGCTGAAAAGGCTGGCCTCACGATCGAGCTTCGGCTTGCTGAAGCCCTGCCCTATGTGACCATCGACAGCGAATGGATGCGCCGAGCGCTCGACCAGCTCGTCGATAACGCGGTGCGCTACACTTCGAATGAGGGAACGATCACATTGATGACCGCCCTGCGCAATGGTCACGTTTTAATCAGCGTGCGCGATACCGGGCACGGCATCAGCCAAGAGGCCCTGCCGCGTATTTTCGAACGCTTCTTCCGCGAAGATGTCGCGCACACGACACCCGGGTTTGGGCTGGGGCTGCCCATCGCCCAACTGATCGTGGGTCATCATCAAGGTCACATTAACGTGACCAGCGTCAAGGGGCAGGGTTCTCTGTTCGAGGTCGTGCTCCCCGTTAAACCCGCCTCTTCACCCCAATAAACAGCCGTCTGTAACGTTGTGTTCAGCGATCGATCGCGCTCACCCGTTGAACGCGCCGCTTTCGCAGTCGGCGCATCGGCCAGCTCACGATGCGGATCGTCAGCGCGTCATCGATATTGGGCGGGATGTAGCGGTATTCTGGAAAGGGTTCACGGTCGAGCAGTTTGGCGTAGATATACCCCACGATCAACCGCAGCGTAGCCAATGCGGGCGCAGCAAATATCACGCCGATCGCGCCAGCCAGGCTGGCCCCGATGATGACGGCTACGATCACGGCGTAAGGGTGAAGCTTAAGGCTGCCGCCCATGATGCGCGGATGCAGCACGTAAGACTCGATGTTCTGGATCATGCCGTAGACGATGATCACGACGACCACGAATAAACCGCCTTCGAGGAATGGCAGCGTTGATGAGGGCGAGACCAGCGCCAGCAGCGCCGCCGGGATCAAGGCCAGCAGGGGGCCGATGTTCGGCACAAATTCGAAGATGCCCGCCAGCAGCGCCAGGATGAGGGCGTTGGGCAGGCCAAGCGCCAGCGCGGCGGCGAACGTCAGCGCGCCAACGGCCAGCGAGAGCAAAAACTGCCCGCGCAAATAGGCGCGCCAGATCTGTGACAGCCGTTCGGTCAGGCGGCGCGCATCGGCTTGGTAAGTTTGGGGAACCAGCTCGATCCCGCGCTCAACGAAGCGCCGCCCATCCAGCAGCAGGTAGAACGTCATCACAAGCAGCAGCACCAAGTTGAGAAAGATGCTGAACGCTTCACCGACGACGCTGAAGGCCTGTCCGGTCAGATCGCCGATCGAGCTGAAAACACCCTCGAGCAGGCGCTCGACCGAGAGCGCGTCTGAAACTGCCTCACCTTCATTATTGCTAAGCAGGTCCATCGGGATGATTTCACTGCCGCCGGGCAACGCGATCGGAGCATTTAACGCGCCTTCGATGCGCGTGATGGCCTCGTCGATCAGTCCCGGCAGCATCTGCCGGAACTCGTCGAGCTGGTCAAGCACTGGCGGGATGATCACCACCAAGACCAGGATGAGGATCAACAGCGCGATCAAAAAGGCCGCGACGATTGCTAACGGGCGTTTCGCCTTGCCGAGGAAAGCCGGCGTGCGCGTGTCGAGCCAATCGACCAACGGATGCAGCAGAAACGCCAGCAAGATGCCGAAAAAAATCAGCGGCAGCACCGCGCTCGCCTGCGTCAGCAGCAAACCGCCGAGCACCAGCACGATCACCGCTGTCAATCGTTTCGTGCGCGAATCCCACAGTGGAGAGGTCGCTGGGGTCATTGGGTTCCTGCGTCGCTAAACTAGATGCAGCTCATTATAACAGAGTTTCTTTCCAAGTGCTCTAAGCCAGATCATGGAGGGTGTAGGACCAATTTTTTACAGGGCTGGTCTTTTGTTTGTATAGTTGTCATAAAACGCTTTGTGCAGTCTTTTAGGTTAAAGATGCCAACGCTCGAAGATGTCGCAAAACGTGCTCGGGTTTCAATATCGACCGCATCGCGCATTTTGTCAGAGCGCGGCCGCTGGGATCAGCGGTTTCGCCAAGAAACGCGCGAACGCGTGCTGCAAGCCAGCCGCGAGCTGGGCTACGCGCCGAATTTAGCGGCGCGGGCGCTCGTCTCTGGACGGTCGAATATCATTGCTACCGTATTTCCTCGCGTGTACGACAGCCCGTTCAGCGCGATGTCGTATTTGCAGGTGCTGGGTGGGATCGAGGCGGCCTGCCACCGGCATAAGTATCACCTGCTGATCACATCGCCCGATATGATCTCAGGCCACACCACCGAAAACTATTTGCAGCTTGTTCAGAGTGGTTATCTCGACGGCATGATTCTGCGCGACGAATTCGCCGCCTATTCAGTCCTTCAGCCGGTGATCGCTGCTGGCATACCGGCTGTTGTCTTGGGGCACCGGCCTCATCCTCATTACGTTCGCAGCGACGATTACAGCGGTGGCTATCAGGCAATGGCGCATGTGCTTGAATTGGGGCACCGCCGCATCGGCATCATCGCGATGCACGATGGCGAGCACTATACCGTCGATCGCTGCGTGGCAGGGATGCTGGCCGCTGCGGCCGAGGCCGGGCTGCCGCCGACTGCTATTCAGCGCGTATTCGCCAGCTTTTCCAGTGAAAGCGCCGCAGAAGGCGCGCGCCGCCTGCTTGAGGCGGAGGGGCGGCCAACGGCGATCTTGTGTATGAATGACCTCGGCGCGTATGGCGTGATCGAACAGGCGCTCAAGCAGGGGCTGCGCGTTCCAGACGACCTGTCGGTCATTGGATACGACGACCTGCCGCACTCGCGCGATCGCCGGCCGCAGTTGACGAGCGTCAACCAGTCGGTCGACCAGTGGGGGCCGGCGGCCGTCGACATGTTGATGGCTTTAATGGCAGGCCATACGCCTGAACCAGTCACCATGCCCGCCCGGCTCGTGATTCGCGAGTCCACCGCGCCGCCGCCCCTAGCTGAGGACCCGTGATGAAGCATCCGAACATTCTGTGTTTTGTGACTGACCACCAGCGCGCCGATCATCTCGGGTGTTATGGCAACCCCGATGTGCAAACCCCGAATATCGATCGGCTGGCACGCGAGGGTGTAATGTTCCAACGCGCATTTGTCGCTAACCCGAAGAGCAGGCCGAATCGGGCCTCACTATTTACCGGTCTGTATCGGCTTTGTTGAATGAATATGGTCAAAAGGCGTACTGGTCCTAAACAATGCTCAAGTTAAGCCACGCGATAGCTATCGGGCATACCCAACTGGGTCATGCGATTGAGAGCAGCGCACTTGATGCGCGCCTCGGTGAT
>DAOTYT010000221.1:0-3903 GCA_034434615.1 Anaerolineae bacterium
GTCCAACGAGTGGGTACGGGCGGCGGTCATCATTGGCGTGCTGTGGGCGTTGACCCAGTTGACGACGCTTTGGTGATTGCCCCCCAGCGTGCGGGCAATCCGGCGGATGTTCATCCCGTCGACGTACAGTTTGACGGCTTCCAGCCGCGTCGTCTCAGCATACTTATTGGGTTTGGGCTCAGGCGTGTAGGTGCGCCGACAGTGCTGGCAGCGCCAGCGCTGCGAGCCGAAGGGATTGAAGCCGTTTTTGACTTGACGGTCGGTGCGGTGGCAGTGAGGACAGGTCATGATCGGTTGTTACCTCTTGAGCTTTCGGGCATCGGTGACTGCGGCAGCGCAGTCAACCGCTGCATGTCTACTGCTTGGTCTTACCTCCTTGTTTTGGTTTAGACACTCTCGGTCGTGTGCTAACTGCATCCCACTTTTATCCAGCGGCGGAATAGCAATGTTCATAGGCCGATGATCTCCTCAAGCAGAGTCATATTCAAATTTCCCTCGACGACATCGGCCAGACGATCAAAAGCCGCTTCGAGCGATGATGGTACCAAGCCCATATCCTGCCAGCCGAGCGAGCGCAGCCATGCCCGCCGCAAATTGTCGTTGGCGAACACCCCATGCAGGTAACAGCCCCAGACACGCCCGTCCGCGCTCATGTCACCGTCGAATGTATCACCACGATGCAACGTCAGCCAGGGCGCGACACCCCTAGTTTGCCCCATGTGAATCTCGTAGCCGCTGATGGTTTCCCCCTGCAGTTCCTGCAGCCAGCCCACTTTGCTCGTGACCGTCGCCTGCACTTGTCTGGTCGTTTTTTGTGTGAGGAAGACCGTTTCGCTTGTCAGCAACCCCAACCCTACGATCTCATCCTGATCGGATTCGATGTGAGTCGGATCGCCTACCCGCGCCCCCAACATCTGATAGCCACCGCAGATGCCGACCACCGCCGTGCCACCTGCCGCTAGATTATTGATGCATTCTGCCAATCCGGTTGTGTGCAGCCAGTTCAGATCGGCAATCGTGCTCTTCGTGCCAGGAATAATGACTGCGTCCGGCTGACCGAGTTCGGCTGGGTGTGAGACGTAGCGCAGGCTGACACCAGATTCGGCTTTCAGCGGGTCGAAGTCGTCGAAGTTGGCGATGCACGGCAGGGCGATTACAGCAATGTCCACACTGGCGTGGGCGCTGTGTTCGCGGTTCTGTGCTTCGATAGCAACCGCGTCTTCTTCCGGCAAGCCGTGATTGACCACATAGGGGACGACGCCCAGCACCGGCACCCTGCCGCGTTCCTCCAGTATCGTGATGCCGTCTTCAAACAGCGTGGGGTCGCCACGAAACTTGTTGATGATCAGACCACGCACTAGTGCGCGTTCGTCAGGTTCCAGCAGCATCAGCGTACCGAGAAGCTGGGCGAAGATGCCGCCCCGGTCGATGTCGCCTGCTAGCAGTACGGGACTATTTGCGTACTTCGCTACCGCCATATTCACGATGTCCCCACGCTTGAGGTTGAGTTCGACTGGGCTACCTGCGCCTTCGATAATGACGAGTTCATATTGCTCACGGAGCCCGTCAAAGGCATCTGTGATATGCGCCCACAGCGCCTGCTTGCGCTCGTAGTAGCTGCGGGCGGGCAGCGTTTCCCACACGCGCCCGTTGACGATGACCTGTGAGCGCATGTCGGCTTCCGGTTTGAGCAACACCGGGTTCATCTGCACAGTCGGCTCAATCCCCGCGGCGAGCGCCTGTGTATACTGCGCCCGCCCGATTTCACCACCATCAGCACAGACTGCTGCGTTGTTGCTCATGTTCTGTGCTTTGAACGGCGCAACCCTCAGACCGCGCCGCGCGAATATCCGACATAAGGCCGTCACCAGCGTGCTTTTGCCAGCGGAGGACATGGTGCCCTGAATCATGAGAATCTTCGCGGTCATCAGGTAGTCTCCAGGTGACTGACATCGTTCAAGCGGACGAGAATCGCACCACCGGGGTAGACGTTCACCCGCGTTAATGAACAAGGATCCAGGTTGAAGCGCCAGTATTGGGTGCTGGGCATCTCCAGCAGATAACACAACAACAAGCGCAGTGACCCGTCATGCCCGACCAGCACTAGACGCTTATTGCTTGAAAACTGTGAGATGAGCGTATCTATTGCTGCACTCACACGCGCCGCGACCTCGCTCAGTTTCTCGCCCCCTTCTGGCGGATTTTCTGGGTCTGTAAACCAGGCTTCTGCCATCAGCTTGTGCTGGTCGATCACATCCTTATACCGCAGCCCCTCAAACACACCGAAATTCGATTCGCGCAAACGCGGCTCCAACTGTACAGACAGCTTATGATGAGAGGCAATCGCGTCGGCAGTCTGCACCGCGCACCGCAAATCGCTACTGATAATCGCATGCAACCGCTCGGAGGATAGCCGTTCCGCGATCTGTTGTGCCTGTGCCTCGCCTGTGGCGTTCAGGGGAATATCACTATGGCCTTGGTAGCGTTTCTGGGCGTTCCAGTCTGTTTGTCCATGCCGGACAATCCAGAGGGTCATCATGCGCGTATCATTTCCACTGCCGCCAGTAGCTTCGCATTGTCCTCTGGCGTGCGGGTGGCGATGCGGACGTACTGCGGCAGGCCGAAAGAGGCACAGTCCCTCACCATGATTTTGTGCTGCAACAGCTTCGAGCGAAAGGCAGCACCACCACCCACGTTGAGGAGGAAGTAATGCACGCTCGACGGCAGCGGTTCTAAGCCGAGCGAACGCAGCCTGGCGACCAATTCCCGTTTGTCATCGTGCAGTCGGCGAACCGTATCCCTCAGCCAGCCGTCCTGATCTAACACGGCCAGCCCTGCCGCCTGTGCCAACCCGTTGACATTCCATGCCGGGCGAATACGACGTACAGCTTCGATTATCTCAGGATGGCCGACCGCATAGCCGAGCCGCAGTCCCGCAAGGGCATAGTCTTTGGTCAGAGAACGCACGGCAATCAGATTCGGTGGCATCTGCTCAATGGCAGATTTCGGCTCAAGCAGGAAATTGGCATAGGCTTCATCGATAACAAACAGTGTATTCGGGTGTTTTGCCAGCCAGTGTTCGATGATCCAGCTTACAGGCAAATGCGTACCATCCGGGTTGTTGGGATTGCATAGGAATACAAGCCTCACCCCTGCGAATCGGGCTGCCGCATCCCGCATCTGAACCTGCGGATCGAAAAATGCGTAGCCATTTTTCGGCATCCATGTCAGCGATTGCAGCGCCGCGCCTGCGATGCTGGCGACTCGTTCGTACTCAGAGAAAGTTATGTCAGGAATGATGACATGATCACCAGGGTGCAGAAAAGTAAGTGCAATCAAAAGCAGCAGTTCCGCTGTGCCATTGCCGACCACGATGTTCTCGATCTCTACATTGTGCCGTTCCGCCAGCTTCTCGCGGAGCGCGATACACTCGCGGTCGGGGTAGCGATCCAGCGGCACGCGGGCAATGGCTTCATGCACACCGGGCGGCGGCCCATACGGGTTACTGTTGACGCTGAAGTCAATCACTTCATCCGGTGAGTAACCGAGCCGCCGCAGTTCGTCGTAGTCAAACGCACCATGATGCGCGGGTGGGGTATTGGTAATTTCCGGTTTCGGTTGGATCATCGCTCCCTCAATATCAGCAAAAGTCCAATCGCAGATAGCCCTACTGCGCCGAACATCAAACGGCGAGCACGGCGAATATCATCGATTTTAGGCGCTCTAGCTCCTGGATTGAGCCGATAGTGATTGACTTTTTCGAGTTCAGTGTCCAATGCACCTGCCATTGCGCTCATCGGATGGCCCGCGTTTGGGCTGGCGGTCAAATGAGCATCACGCCGCCAGACATGCCACCCCCGCGGACGCAGCATGACGATACAGAGCGCCGCCACTCGCGCCGGA
>DAOTYT010000222.1:0-2949 GCA_034434615.1 Anaerolineae bacterium
GCCGGCGCATCGCGCGGTAGAAGGTCTCCATCACGTACTGTTTGCGCGGATCGGGATCCGGGTTTGGGTCGTACCGGCCAATGAGAAACTGGGTATTAGGCAGCACATCGACGGGAATTCCCGTAACCGCGTGCAGCCGCTGGGTTTGGTACTGGCGACCGCGGTATTCGCTGGCAGCCATAGTGACCCAGCGCGCTGGCCGGCGCTGGTCGGCGTGATCGCGCAGCGCGCCGCTCAGCGTCTCTGCTCTGCGATAATCGACCATCAAGCCGCGCGCGCGCAGCCGTTCCGCATAGTGGCGCATTGCGCTGAAGATGAGGATGAGCTTCTTTTTATGATAGGGAAGACGAGCGGCGCGGCGCATGTTTTCGACCATGACGACGCAGACCTGCTGCGGATCGCCGGTCTCCGCCAGTGCCGCTTCGATGGCTGGGTGCTGGTCGAGCAGTTGATCGCCGAGTACCCAGACGGCGATGAAATTGTTGCGCATAACGGCCTCAGCTCATGAACGCGCTGATTATAGCCGCGCTGCTTGCCAAAGGCACGATCGACGAATTGGAGGGGCGGGGGTATGATCGCGCGGCGTTAGGCGCTCTAAAACATAATCAGTTGTGAGACGAGGAAAAACGCAATGGAACAAAGACAAACGCTCGAGATGGCTGTGCTCGGCGGTGGGTGTTTTTGGTGTTTGGAAGCGGTCTATGACCAACTGAAGGGGGTGATTTCGGTCGAGTCAGGATATGCTGGCGGCAGCGTTCCCAATCCAACTTACGAGGCGGTATGCACAGGCCGCACCGGCCATGCCGAGGTCGTGCGCATCACTTACGATCCCCGTATCGTCAGTTTTCGCGATCTGCTCGACGTTTTTTTCACCATTCACGACCCAACGACGCTGAACCGGCAGGGGGCTGATGTCGGCACGCAGTATCGGTCGGTCATTTTCTATACCACGCCGGAGCAGCGGGCAGTCGCTGAGGCGGCGATCGCTGAATTGGAGGCGGCTAAGGTCTGGCGCGATCCGATCGTAACCGAGGTGAAGCCGCTCGACGCCTTCTACGTCGCCGAAGACTACCATCAGGAGTACTTCGCGCGCAACCCGAACCAGGGCTACTGCCGCGTCGTGATCGAGCCGAAAGTGGCGAAGTTTCGCAAGCAGTATTTAGACCGTCTGAAAGCTTAAGCTGGATTGCTGTAGGTATCGTCGAGGCGGAGATTTTACGTTAACATTCTCTCTGCTGATTCGTCATGCCGAGAGAGAGGCGTGCCGCATGTCGGTCTCAAAGTTCATCGCGACTCCTTCTCATGAAACGCTGCCGGCAGGTGCCGATGTCGTCATCATCGGCGGTGGCCCGGCTGGCACAGCTGCCCTGTGGGCGCTCGATCGCGCTGAGCCGGGGCTGCGGATCGTCCTGATCGAGCGCAGCGAGCGGCTTGGCGCAGGCAGCACGCTTGCCTCATTGGAGAATTTTCGCTCCTGCTGGCCGATGGTTTGTAATGCCCGCCAGATGGCGCGCAGCGTTGAGATCTTTGAAAATGCTGATGATTACCTCGGCGAAGGCGCGGCGCAGTCGGTGGCGCTGCGCAAGCGCGGCTATCTGTTCTGCGGCTTCAACGAGGCGCATGCGCGCGCGCTGCACGCCGATGTTGAGCGGCTGCATGCCATTGGCCTGACGCATATCGAATATCTCGATGCGGACGAGGTGCGCTATCGTTTTGGCTGGCTGGGCGAGCGCGTCATCGCCGCCAAGTACGACCCGATCGCCGGCTGGTTAGACTCAAACGCCTTGATCCATAAATTCGTTCAAAATGCGGCCAACGCCAGCATCATCTTCGGCATCGCCGATGCGCAGATCGTCGTGGAGGGCGGGCGCGTGTGCGGCGTGCGCACGCCGTTCGGCACGATCGCTGCGCCGGCGGTCGTCATTGCGGCTGGTGCCCATGCGCGTGCTGTCGGAAAAACGGCGGACGTCGACCTGCCCATCCTGGTGCGCCCACGCCAAAGCTTCACGACCGGCTGGCGTCATGATGCGTTTCCGGCAGATGGCCCGATGGTGATCGGCGCTGCGCCGCACCCGCATGTGCGGCCGGAGGCGGCGAGCGGCGCGATCTTCGGCTGGGAATATACATGGCACTGCAAATCGTACTGCGCTTCGCACGGCTCAAATGCCGCGCATGATGCTCTGCGCGAACCGGTCACACCGCCGGATGCGCTCAAAGACCCGCGCTTTCCCTCGCTAACGCTGGCGCTGTTCGCGCGTCAATTTGGCCACAGTGACGGAGAGGGCTTCGCCGACGGGCGCTATCTGCGCGGGCTGCATCACAATATCGGCTATTATGTTTATCGCGATGAGCGCGCGGCCTATACGATCGGCGACGACGGCAGGCAGCACCCCTACGACAGCGAGCGCGCCATCATCGACCGGCATCCTGAGGTGGACGGGCTGTTCGTCTCGATCGCCCATGGCGGCCATGGCATCATGACGGCGCCGTCGGCGGGCGAGATCCTCGCTTGTCACGTCCTCGGCCGGCCGCTGCCAGACCCAGCCTTTGCTGATTACCGATTCGATGCCCACTGGGTGGAGTATGATGAAGGAGTCTTGTAAAGCCTGCGTTACATCGGTTAATCAGCGCGTGAGAGGCTAGAGCGCCATGCGCGTATTAAGTGCCGCCGATGTGCGCGTGGCCATCACCATGCATGATGCCATTGCGGCCGTGCGCGATGGATTCATCGCGCTATCGCGCGGCGAAGCGCAGGTTCCCGTGCGCAGCAGCCTGCCGATCGCTGGGGGCGTCTTGCTGACCATGCCGGCGGCGCTTGGAGCGATCGGCTCCGTCAAGGTGGTCTCCGTCTGTGGGCACAACCCCGCGCTGGGGCTTCCGGCCGTCAATGCGGCTGTGCTGGTCGTCGATGCGGAGACCGGTCGCGCGCAGGCATTGATCGAGGGTCGG
>DAOTYT010000223.1:0-21185 GCA_034434615.1 Anaerolineae bacterium
GCTTTAGTCGGCCATCTGTATGTCGTCAACGGGCGCACGATCAGCGCGCCGCCGCCGGGCGCGCTGGTCGAGGTCTCGCCGCGCAAAGCGGCGCGCGGGCGCGAGGCCGATACGATCTTCGTGCTCGTGCTGCCCTCTGGCGATGCCGTCGTGCCAGCGGCCTTCTATGAGCAGATGGCCGCGCTGACGGCCGAACGTTATTTCAGCAGCAGCGGCAGCGTGACGGCCGGGCTGCGCACAGTCTTTAACCACATCAACGCTAACCTGTTCGACCACAACCAGCGCGACCCGCAGCACTACGAGGCAAGCCTGCTGTGCGCCGTCTTACGCGGCACAGACCTTTACGTCGGGCGGGTGGGCGCAGGCATGGCACTGCTGCGCCATGCTGAGTCTGTTCAGCAGTTCCCGGCCGATTTCAGCAGCGGTAATGCGCTGTATGGCCCGCCGATCGGCGTGCGCGCCGAGCCAGATATTCGCATGGCGATGTATGAAGTCGCGCATGGCACGCGCCTGCTGCTGGCCGATGCGGCGCTGGCCGACCTCAACTTTGAAGACGTTTCCTCGGCGCTGGGGCTGGAGGATATCGGCGCCGTGCTCATGGCGCTCAAAAACCTGGTGCGGTCAAACATCACGTTGACGCTGATCGAGTTTGTGCCGCCAGAAGAACCAGCGCCGCTGCCGGTGCGTTCGGTCGAATCGACGGCTGCCGGCGCGCCACCCGTGGAACTCGCAGGATCGCCGTTCGCGCCGCCCACACCAGATCCGCTCACTCCCTCTGGGCGGGTTGACCCGGAAGCCGAGGTGATTTCTCGCCCGCCGCGCGAGGCCCCGCCGCCGCGCCTATCGCCGGCGCGGGGGCAGGGCGTCCGCCGCGCGGTTGGCGGTCTCGCCCTCGTTTTCAGCAGGTTGCTGGAACGACTGAACGGCGCGCTCGACAGCGCGCTGCCCGAACCTCAACCCGGCCAGCGCAGTTTCCTGAGCAGCCCGGCCGCCGCCGGTCTGGCGATCTTTGTGCCGGTGCTGGTGGTGGTGCTGGTCGTCATCCTGTGGTTAAGCGGCACCGGCGAAAGCGAGTTTGACCAGTGCGTCACGCGCGCCAACGAGGCCGCCACCCTCGCCCGCGGCATCAGTTCGAGCGATGTGCAGGGCACACTGGCCGCATGGAATGCGGTGCTGCGGGTGGCCGCAAGCTGCGATGAGATCCGGCCCGATGACCCGCAGATGCTCGCGCTCAGGCGCGAAGGCCGCGGCGTGATCGACGCGCTGCTTCAGATCGAGCGGCGCGTGGTTCGTCCGATCGATGCGCTGCCGAGCGCGGCGCTCACGCGCATCGTGCTTCAGGGCGAGGATTTGTACGTGCTCGATGATGCCAACGATCAGGTGTACCGGCTGACGCTGTCCAGCGATGGCTTGAGCCTGGTGCCGGGCACGCGCCAGCCGATCCCGGCGATGCGCCGCGGCGGTATCGTCGGCCAGTTCACACTGGGTGACCTGATCGACATCGCCTGGGCCGACGACGGCAGCGGCCTCAGCCAGGGCAGCGTGATCGTCGCGCTCGATCGCAATGGGGTGCTGGTCGACTGCCCGCCGCGCTTTTTGCAAAGCTGCCGGGCGCAGCGCATCTCTACCGATGTTTGGATCAACCCGGTCGCGATCAAGTTTTGGCAGGGGCGTCTGTACGTGCTTGACCCAGGCGCCAATCAAATCTGGCGCTATGACCCCGCCGGCGGGGCCTTCCCCAACGCGCCGATCGAGTATTTCGGCGGCGAAGGGCGCCCTGATATTCGCAATGCCGTCGATTTCGGCATCGATACGCCCGGATCGATCTACATCGTCATGAGCAATGGCGATGCCCAGCGCTACACGGGCGGCCAGCGCGTTGGGTTCAGTTTCGCCAATTTCCCCGATGACCAGCCGCCGAGCAGCGCCCGCGCGATGTTCCTTAACACCAACCCGATCGCGCAGGTGATCTACTTCGTCAACCGCGATGAACGCACCATTTTCGAGACGACGCACGCGGGGACGCTGGTCAACAGTTTCCGCGCTGAAGAGGAGGAGCTGTTCGCTGAAATTGCGGGGGTGGTCGCCGATTCGCCCAAGCAGCTCGTTTATGTCACCTCGGGCAATTCGATCCTTGTGTTCAACCGCTCGCGCACGCTTCCATGAAAGCAGCGGCGCGACGCTAGCGTCGACGCGCTCGTTCTTCTCGCAGGATTAAGATTAACGACAGCGCTGAGACGGCGATCAGCAGCAGCGCCGGCGCGCCGGTTTGCGCCATGCGCGCTTCCATATTGGCCGACCAGATGCGCATCGGCAGCGTATCGAAGCCGGTGGGCGAGAGCAGCAGCACAGTCGGCAGTTCTTTCATCGCGTTGAGGAAGACCAGCGCCACGCCCGCAAGGATGCCCGCACGAGCCAGCGGGGTGGTAACGCGCAGCATCACCTGCCACGGGCGCAGGCCGAGGCTGCGCGCGGCTTCGTCAAGGCGCGGGCTGATCTGCAGAAGCGCGCTGCGGGTCGCGCCGATGCTAAACGGTAGGAAGCGCGCGCAGTAGCCGATGATGAGCAGCGGCAGCGTTTGATAGAGCGATGGCAGGTAATTGGCGGCGAAGAAGACGAACGCCAGCGCGACGACCAGCCCCGGCAGCACGTTGCCCAGATAGGCGGACTGCGCCAGCCATGCGTTCAGCCGGCGGTGGTGGCGCGAGGTAACGCTGCGCACGGCCAGCACCGCCGGCGGCAGCGCCAGCAAACCCACCACCAGCGCGGCGAGGCCGCTGGCCGTCACCGTGTTGAGCGTGGCCCGCGTCAAATCGTCGATGACGATGCCGGCATTAACCCCGCGCACGAGCCAAAACGCGAGCACCGCGATCGGCGTGAACACGCCAATGCCGACCAGCGCGGCGCAGAAGCCGATCGCCGGCAGTTTCCAACGCCCAAGCGGCACGGTGACTGGCTTACGCGCGCAGCCCGTGCCGGCGCGATAATTGCGGCCGCGCGTTGAGCTGGCGACACGCCGTTCGAGGATGAGCAGGCCGATCGTGAGCAGCACCAGCATGAGCGCCAGAATGGCAGCGCGGCTGCGATCGAACGAGCCGGTGTACTGAAGATAGATGACGCGCGTGAAGGCGTCATAGCGCATGAGGGCGACCGCGCCAAAATCGCTGAGCGTGTAGAGCGCGGTGAGCAGCATGCCAACGGCCATCGCCGGGCGAAGCTGCGGCAGCACCACACGACGGAAGACCGCCCACGGCTTATGACCCAACGCGCGAGCGGCTTCCTCCAGCGCCGGGTCGATATTGAGCAGCGCCGCCCGCACCGGCAAGACGACATACGGGTAAGTGAACAAGGTGATCGCCATCCAGGCGCCGAAGAAACCGTAGATCGATGGCAGCCGGACGACACCCAGCGGCTCCAACAGGCTTTGCAGCATCCCGCGCGGCCCAAACGCCTCGATGAACATCATCGCGCCGATATAGGACGGGATGACCATCGTCAGCATGCCGGCGATCAACCAGAAGCGGCGCAGGGGCAGGTCGGTGCGCGTCGTCAGCCATGCGAACGGCACGCCGATGGCGGCCGCAGCCGCCACGCAGGCGGCCATCAAAACCACGCTGTTCCAGATCACTGCCAGCGTGCGACCACTCGTCAGGTAAGCTAACCCTTGTTCCCCGGTACCCAGCGCGCGCACGACCAGATAGGCCAGCGGCAGCAGGATCAGTGAGATGATGGCCAGCGTCAGCAGCTGCAGCGGGGTTGGCATGCGGCGGGCTATGGCACGGCGAACACGCGCCAGCAGCGGCTCGGCATCATGAGCGTGACTGCGCGGGTACTCATAGGGAGGGGAGATGACATTTTGCATCGATTTTGCCTGACGTTGTATACTTTTTGTGCCCTCGCCTTCGTCTCGCCCGCGGGCGAGACGAAGGCGGCTCTCTTCCTGGCGGAAGACCATACAAGGATTACGGCAGCGCGCCCACCTCGCGCAGCAGGTTAAGCGTGCCCTCAAGGTCGGCCAAGTCGCTCAAATCGAGCGCCGGCACTTCCAGTTCGCTCAGCGGCACCAGCGCCGGGTTCGCCTCAACGCCAGCCGCCAGCGGGTATTCGAACGTCACATCAGAGAAATACTGCTGGGCATCGTTGCCGAGCATGTAGAGCAGCAGGCGTTCGGCCAGGCCGGGACGGCTGCTGGTATTCAAGACGGCAGCACCAGCGATGTTGATGAGCGCGCCGGGATCGCCGCCAGTGAAGAAAAGATTCTCGGCCGGCGCATCGGGCGTTTGGGCGCGAAAACCATACAGGTAATAGTGGTTGACCAGCCCGACTTCAACCTCGCCGGCGATGACCGCGCTGACGATGGCACGGTTGTTCTCATATTGGACGGGGTTGTTGGCGATGATGCCTTCCAACCATTCGCGCGCGCCGTCTTCACCGAGCAGCAGGCGCAGCGCCGTCACGTGCGATTGGAACGAACCGTTGGTCGGCGCCCAGCCGATGCGGCCGTTCCAGACCGGGTCGGTCAGATCGAGCAGCGAGTCCGGCAGTTCATCAGGGCTGACCATGTCGGTGTTGTAAACCAGCACACGCGCGCGCCCCGAGAGCCCAACCCACAGCCCGGCCGGCGAACGAAACTCCGGCGCGACGCGTTCAAGCACATCGGAAGACAGCGGGCGCAGCAGACCAGCATTCGCCAGCGCACCGAGCGCCCCGGCATCCTGAGCGATGTAAACATCAGCTGGGCTGTTCGCTCCTTCTTCCAGAATAGTGGCCGCCATTTCAGCGGTGCCGCCGTAGCGCACTTCCACATTGATGCCCGTTTCTGCACTGAACTGCTGCAGCAGCGGGCCGATCAAATCTTGGCTGCGGCCAGAATAAACAACCAACGTTTCAGCCGGCGGCTGGGCAGCAACAGGCACGACGGCGACCAGCAGCACGGCAAAAACGAGGAGAAGCACTTTCCATGGTTGGCGCATCAGTCAAAACTCTCCTTGGGCAAAACCTGGACCTCGATAGATGTTCAGCGCCGAACACAGCCTGATTATCGTCGAAGCGGCTGCTGCAAGTCTACGCTTGTGGTAAATTTCTCAATTTGCCGCATGAAGACTTTGGATTAAACCGAGTCGTTCGTGAAGATTTCACCAGCGGAATCATCAGATTACGGCCGGTTAACTTTTGTGATTTTAGTCACTTTCTCAACTGTGAGAGGATCTGCTGCAACCCCGTGCTGCTTTATCCGTATATGTAAAAGAACATCCCCCTAACCCTGCGGGGTCTTTGTGGCTGAAGGCTGAACTGGTGGGCTGCCGTGTTACAATGGAACCTACGATGAAACAACAAAGGGTGACCGAGGGAGTACGGTCTATGTCCGCATGGTGGGGCACACGAAGTAACGTGTCGACGCGTTTGCGATTGGAAGTGGAAGCGATGCGCGCGACTTTCGGCAACACGTTCAAGCTTATTGTGCCACAGTTTGGGCTGCTCTATTGGGAGGGCATGGTCGAGCTGAATTTGGCCACGCTGCGCCAGCGCGAGCACTGGCTCAAGATCGTCTATCCGAACGACTACCCCAGCCGGCCCGCGGAAGCTTACGTGACCAAGCCGCGTATTTTCAGCGAAAAACACCAATACGAGGATGGCCAGCTTTGCCTGTTCAACCCGAAGGACGGCGAGCACTACGGCTGGAATCCCAGCCGTTCGACCGCTGTCACCGTGACGGCCTGGGCCATTCAGTGGTTGTATGCCTATTACACGTGGCGCTCGACCGGCGAGTGGCCGGGCATTGAGGAGCGCGTAGATCCCAATACCCCGCTGCCCCCGCGGCGGAGGAGGTAAGCAACGATGTTCACCCGTCTTCAGCGCGGCGCCGGCTCGATGATCCCCAACCTGGTCGTCGCGCAGCGCGTTCTCGATAAGATGCGCGCCGCCGCCGAACTGCATGTACAAGATGAAACCGGCGAGGCGCTGGTGGGCCTGTATTTGCCCGGCTCGTATGGCGGCGGCCTGCCAACGCTGTACGTGCTCGATACGATCTCGCCCGATGCCAGCGCAGTCCGTCAGTTTCACACCTTTCAACAGGGCGATGCCCGTCAGGATGAGCTGATCTGGTGGATGCAGGAAAACTGGCAGGTGACGCGCGAACGGCGCGCCGGCCTCTTCGGCAAGAACAAGTGGGATGTGCCGCTGCGCTATCTGGGCGACTGGCACAAGCAGCCCGGCTTCATGATTCAGCCCAGCGGCGGCGACTTGATGACCGCGCTGGACTGGATCGAAGACCCAGAGAACCGCACCGACTTCCTGCTGACGCCGATCGTCACGCTGGGGCACCCGGCGACGATCAGCCTCAGCGGCGTGACGACCAACTTCATCATGCTGCCCTGCGATGGCGAGGCGATGCGCATCGACTGGTGGTACATCGACCGGACGACGCGCGGTTTTGCGCCGATCGCGCCGGTTGTCTACCCTGACAGCCAGCTGCCTGAGCTGGCGCCGTACCCATGGCATTTAGTGAACGAAACGCGCATTGAGGAAGAATTGGCGCGGCTGGAGGCCGACGGGCTGTTCCACTCGATCACGCTGTGGAAAGCGCAGCCCGAACCACCGCTGGCCATCTGCTTTCTCACCGCACGCGTAGGCGCCGATCGCATGCTGATCCTCATCACGTCGCATGATTACCCGGCACAGCCTCCTAGCGTCCGCTCGGCGCCGTTCGTGCAGATGGGGCCGGACGAAGATATGTATCAGGTGTTCGCCAACGCGTGGAAAAAATCGCAGCCGGTCGAACTGGACGACGTGCTGCCGGAGCAGTGGACGGCCGAACGGTATCTGATCGATCTCGTCCATGCCGCCGAGCGCAAGCTGGGGCTGCGCGGCGCCTCAACACAGCCCACTGCCGAGACGACCCCCAAAGCGGAGAAGAATGAGGAGGAAACGCGATGAACTGGGATCGCGTCGAACGGTTGATCGGCTCGCACAATCTCGCGCTGCTGGCGCAGAAACGTGTGGGGGTCGCCGGGGTCGGTTCTGGCGGCGGCTTCGTCGCCCTGAGCCTGGCGATGAGCGGGGTTGGTCAGTTAGTGCTCATCGACGCCGACGTGATCAAGGAGACGAACATCGTGCGCCACGTGGCCGATCGGCGCTACCTGGGACGGCCCAAAGCGGAGGCCGTCGCCGATCTGATCCTCGCTCGCAACCCGGCTGCGCAGGTGACGGCCATTCACGGCCGCATCGAGGATCATCTCGATGCGCTGGCCGGGCTTGACCTGCTGGTGGTCGGCCTTGATGGCGAAGGGCCGAAATATACGCTCAACGAAGCCTGCCTGTCGCTCGGCCTGCCGGCAGTGTATGCCGGGGTCTACGAGCGCGGCGAAGGCGGCGATGTCGTCCTCATCACGCCCGGCAGCGGCCCGTGTTATGCCTGCTGGGCGGCCGAACTGCGCGAGGAGGTCATCGCCGGCCATGAAGATGACTCTGCGCCGCTCGATTATGGTATGATCGGGCCAGAGGGAACGCTGGAGGCTGAACCGGGGCTGTGGCTGCACGTGACTCGTGTGGCGAGCGCGCAGGCCGATATCGCGCTTAATGAGCTGCTGCGCGGCACAGAAGTTTACCGCGCGCTGCCGGGCAACACCGTGATCATCGCCAATGTGCCGCTCGAGATCATTAACGGGCAAACCAGCTTCCCGTATACGGCGCTCTGGGTCGTCATCGAGCGCGATCCGCAGTGCCTGGTCTGCGGCACGCTGCTGGGCAAAACAGCCGATCAGATGGCGCAGGCCGATGTATCGCTCGACGACCTGATGTCAAATACGGGCATCGTTTTAGAGGAACAGGCTCAACGGCAGAGCAAGGAAGACTAGAAGTGACGGAAAAGCCATTGAATCATCACGATGATGCGTTCGATGCCGAGGCGAATGACGCGTTCGACTCCGGCGCGAACACCCCTGTCAACGCCGAGGTGACCTCGGCAGGCACGGCAGGCACGGCCGCCGCGAGTCAAACGCCGGAAGCGCCCCCACCGCCGGCCGACCGCATCGGCAGAGATAATCGATATGAGGAACGCCTGGAGCGGCTGGGCGGAGAACCTGCCCCCGCGATCACGCCGGAGGAATTCGCTCGCTTGCAGCGCGCCGGTCAGGTCCATATCGATGCGCGCGGCCGCGTTCACACGACACGACGTTCAGATGCTGAAGCAGGCGTGTCGCTGCGAAAACGCCGCGCGTGGTATGTCTGAGCCACCTGATTCGCCGCAAGCGCTCGTCGAGCTGTTGAAGGCGCGCGGCGAACTGCGCGATCCACGCATCGAAGCGGCCTTCCTGGCCATACCCCGCGCCTTGTTCCTGCCCGATCTGCCGCCAGAGCAGGTCTATGCTGATGCGGCCATCCCGATCAAAAGCGGGCCGGAAGGGGCGGTCTTCAGTTCTTCCAGCCAGCCGAGCATGATGGCGATCATGCTCGAACAGCTTCAGCTTGAACCCGGCCACAACGTGCTCGAGATCGGCACTGGCACGGGGTATAATGCCGCCATCATGGCGCATATCGTCGGCCCGCGCGGCCGCGTGACCACTGTCGAGATCGATCGGGCCATCGCCGATAATGCGCGCACACACCTGCAGAAAGCCAAGATGGGCGTTGTTACCGTGGTCGAGGGAGATGGCGCGCTGGGTTACCCACCGCGCGCTGCCTATGATCGCATCATCGCCACGGCCGGCATTTGGGATGTGCCGCGCATGTGGCGGCAGCAGCTCAAGAGAGGGGGCATCCTCGTCGCCCCCATCTGGCTTGAAGGGATGCAGTACAGCGCCGCTTTCCATCTGCAGGCTGATGGCAGCCTGCTCAGTATCGATAACTTTCCCTGTGGTTTTATTCCCCTGCGCGGTGTCTCGGCCGGGCCAGAGCTGCACGTGCGGGTTGGGTCAGGGCTGCTGCTGCAATCAAGCGATGCAGCGCGCCTTGACAGCGCAGCGCTGCAGACGATGCTCTCTGAAGATGCCAGCAGCGGGCATCTGGGCGTGTTTCTTTCAGCGGCGGAGTTTGCGCACAGCCTGATCCCGTTCATCGCGCTGAACCTGCCTGATGGGCTGATCTTCGCCAGCTATTCAACCTCCGTAAACCAGCAGCCCTTCGGCATCGAAGGCAGCGGCTTTGCGCTGCTGGCGCAGGGCAGCGCCTGTTTTGTGCCGATGCAAGAAGCGGGCAAAGCGATCGTCTTCGGCGGAGCCGATATGCTGCTGGCCGCGCAAGATTTGGTCAGCGCGTGGCAAGGGGCTGGCGCGCCCAGCGCCGCCCAGCTGCGGCTGCGTTTGATCCCGCGAGAGCAGCCACTACTGCGCGCGCCCGGGCGCGTTTTTACACGGGCCGATCATCACTTATACGCTTGGCTGGAGGGGGCATCATGAGCAGGGTTCTGGTCATTGGGTCGGCGGGGCTGGATATCAAGGCGCAGCCAGAAGGGCCGCTGCAGCCTCATTTGAACAACCGCGGCAAAGTTCGCAACAGCGTCGGCGGCGTGGCGCGCAACATCGCCGAGAACCTGGCGCGCCTTGACCAGCGCGTTCGGCTGCTCAGCGTGCTGGGCGATGATGGGCCGGGCCTGCGCGTGCTGCGCCACACCCGCGCCGCCGGCGTGCGCGTGCGCGATATTCGCATCATGCCGGGCGGGCGCACGCTGACGACGCTCGCCCTGCTCGATGAGCAAGGCGAGCCGCAGATCGCGCTGATGGACTACGAGATCATGAGCGCGGTGAATGGCGATTACCTGCACGAACATGAAGCGGAATTCGCCCGCGCCGATATCATCGTGATCGACGCGACGCTTTCCGAGGAGGCGCTGGCCGTCCTGTTCGAGCTGGCCGGGCGCTATAACGTGCGCGTGTGCGCAGACCCCACGACGCCGGCGCTGGCGAGCAAACTGTGCCCATTTTTGAACCGGCTGTTTCTGATCACGCCGAACGCGGGGGAAACGACCGCCCTATGCGGGATGGAAGACCCAGCGCGCGACCGCGAAAGCGCGCTGGAGGCGGCCCGGCGGTTGGTTTCGATGGGGGTGCAGCTCGCAGTCGTCACACTGGGCGATCAGGGCGTCGCCTATGCCGATGGCCGCGGCGCCGGCTACATCCGCGCGGTCAAGATCGCCGTGCTTGACCCGACCGGGGCCGGCGACGCCTTCACCGGCGCGGTCATCTTCGGCCTGCTTAACGAAGTGGAAATCGATGAGGCGATGCGCCTCGGCATGACGGCCGCCTCGCTCACGCTGCAAAGCTCAGAGACCGTCGTGCCCTCGCTGAGCCAGGAACTGCTGTACGACAAGCTGGTCGTCTAAGCTTACTACTCGCCGCCGAGCGTGTGCGAACCGCCCGGATCGAGCACGATCGGCTGCGCCGCCGTCTCGTCGCTGACGCGCCGCGCCCAACTGGCCGCATCCTGCACGATCGGCGGGAAGGTGTTGTAATGCATAGGCACGACGAAACGCGGACGCAAATATTTGATCGCGCGGATCGAGTCGGCCGGCCCCATGGTGAAATAGTCGCCGATCGGCAGAAACGCGATATCGATGCGCTCATCGCCGATCAGCTCCATATCGGAAAACAGGGCGGTATCGCCAGCGAAATACAGGCGCAGGCCGCTGCGTTTGCTGGTGACGACCAATCCGTTCGGCTGGCCGCCATAGCTGCCATCGGGGAAGGATGAGCTGTGAAAGGCGATCGTGAGCTTGACCGTCATGAAGTCGTAATCGCCAGCCCCGCCCGTGTTCTGGCCGTGGGCTTTGACCTCTTTGGCCGCATACCAGTAGCTCATCTCGGCATTGCAGATGATCGGCGCGCCGGTGCGCTTGGCAATAGCGAGCGCGTCGCCGGTGTGGTCGCCATGAGCGTGCGACAGCAGGATATACTCCGGGTTGAGATCGGCCGGGGCTGCTGCCGCCAGCGGGTTGCCAGTCAGAAACGGATCGAACAAGACGGTGTGCCCATCAAGGGTCATTTCGAAAGCGGAGTGGCCCAGCCATTTAAAAGCTATCATCTTCCCTTCCCTCCTCTTTGCAATACAGATCGCTTTTAATCATAACGCCCTAAAGGCGTCTTTCATGGATGTGGCGCGCCCAAGGGCAAGGCGATCGTGAACGTCGCGCCGTTGTTGACGCCCTGACTGCTCGCCCAGATGCGGCCGCCATGCGCCTCGATCAGCGCGCGCGCGATGCTCAACCCGATGCCGAGGCCGCCGTTGCTGCGCGTCATATGATCTTCAAGCTGCACAAAGCGCTCGAAGATCCGGTCGAGCTGGTCGTGGGGGATGCCGATCCCGTTATCGATGACCGTGATTAACGCCTCGCCGCCGCGCACTTCCGCCTTAATGATGATGCGGCCATACTCTGGCGTGAAGCGGATGGCGTTGTTGAGCACGTTCGTGAGCGCCATGCCGACTCGGATACGGTCGGCTTCGATGCGGGCGTCGCCAGCGCCGGGCAGCACGATGAGACGATGTCCTTTTGCATCGGCGATCGGCTTGGCCTCCTGCACAACCGCACGCACCAGCTTATCGACGGAAATTGACTCGCGCAGCAGCTCGAGCTGCTTCTGTTCTAGATAACGCAGGTTCGTCAAGTCTTCGATGATGCGGCGAAGCTGCAGCGCGCTGCTGACGACCTTGCTGGCGTGGCCGCGCACTTCCTCATCCGTCGCTTCTTGCAGAAAACTGGCATAGCCGAGGATGACGCCGAGCGGCGTCCGCAGCTCGTGCGAAGCGATGGCGATGAAATCGCTCTTCAGTTTGTCGAGCTGGCTCAGCTCGTCATTGGCCTTGCGCAGCGCGGCGACGAGCTGGGCGCTCTCGATGGCGACAGCCGCCTGCGCAGCCAGGATCGATAAGTACACCTCATCGTTGTCCGTCCACGGCAGCTCGCGCTTATTAACGGCTTCAAGCACGCCGATGAGCCGGTCTTTCGAACGCATGGGCACAGCGAGCACGGAGCGGGTGCGAAAGCCAACCTGCCGGTCAAGCTGGCTGTAGTGGCGCGGCTCGTCCATGACATCGTTCACCGCGATGACGCGGTTTTCACGCATGACTGTGCCAGCGATGCTGTTCTCAAGCGGCACGAGCTGGCCAGTCAAACCGATGCCCCTGCTGCCGGTCGTCGCGGCGGCGAAGCGCAGTTCATTTTTGCGAGCATCCCACAGCAAAACGGAAGCGCCTTCAGCTTCTACGATTTCAGCGGCCGCATCCACCAACACCTTCAGCAAAGGTTTGAGTTTGAGCGTCGAGTTGAGGACGGTGCTGATCTCTGAAAGGCGGGCATACACCTGCACTTTCCGCTCAAGCTGAGCAACACGATCTATCATCATGCGTTCTGCCATCATCGTCAGTGCTCCGCAATCTCTGGAACTAAGTGTAACATTGTCTTTTGTGCGCTGCGACACAGTTCAGGTTTTTTTCAGAACTTAAGCGCATATGCCCTATCAGAGTCTTTTTTCGTAGTGGCAGTAGGGGGTGTAGAAACTGTTCAAAACATTTGGCAAATTCGGCGGTATCGCAGAATAAAGCAGATTTAATAGAAGCGAGGGGGTCGTTTTGGGTAATGTTTGGGATTCGTAGAACATCTGTGCGCGAATCTGTGAACAGGTGGGGTGTTCAAAAGTCAGCCGCTGTTTCTACAGAAAACTTGTTCTGTTCACAACATTTGCCAAATCGCGCGCAAGCGACGTGTTGGTGGGGTGGTTATGAACAGGCGAGGCTGGGTTTTGAACAAGTTATGAACAGGTTTTCGACAGGCTGATGGGCCCCACGCGCAGTTCATAATAAAGTCTTTAATACCGAGGGTGGTTTCATTTGGAAAAAGCAGGGATATCGCGCTTAGATATCGCAAACGCAGTTAGCGCAAAAAGGTCGGCGCTGTTCGAATGCACCGACCTTTTTGGGATATCGTCGCGCTGGCGGCTAGCCGCTGCGCTTAGGTTTGTTACGGCCAGAACGCCGGCCGAGGACATAGCCACCGCTGAACATAACCGCCCCAGCGATGAGTGCCAGCGCAATGAGCGTCAGCGTATTATCCGTCCTGCTTGGCGCGGCGGAAGCCTGCGCCTCCGCCAGCACCGCGGAGGCGATCATGGCGGTGGCGGTCGCTCCTTCGATGAGCGCGGTGGCGGTGGCCGCCATCGGCTCGAGATTGGGATCGATGAACGCAGGGGTAGGCGTCAGGTCGGTCAAGAGGCCCGGCGTCCCGGCCTGCGCGGTGGCGGCTTCAATGATGGCAGTGGCCGTGCGTTCAAACTCGTCAAGCGTCGGCACGATGATATCGCTTTGCCCATAGGCTGGCAGCGCCGCCAGCATGAAGATCGCAGCGAGCAGGGCTGCCCCCGCGCTGCTTCTAAGAACAGCCACCGTTCGTTTGCGCATGCTTCCCCCCTCATCAGATCAATCGACACAATCTATACGCAGGCGGGGCTGCGGAGTTGCGCAAAAACACCCTCAACGCTGAGGGTGTCGAACGGCGTTCGGCGGTTCAGCGAGTGAGGCTCATCGGCATGATGATGTGCAGGAAATCATCGCGCCCCTGCGGGCGGATGACGCCGGCAGAGGCGGGGCCGCAGCTCTCGACGATCACGCTCTCCTCGTGGATGACGCTGAGCACATCGATCATATAGCGAATGTTAAAGGCGGCCTCGAGGCTTTCACCTTCGACCGATGCGTCGATCAAACCCTCGTTGTCGCCGCGTTCGTTGCTGCGGCCGGTCACCAGCACGGTGCCCGGCTCACCGGGATTGGCCGGTGGGCGCGCCGTGAAGCGCGTGCTGAAGTTGTTATCGCGCGCGAAGATCTCGGCCCGTTTGCACGCGCGCAGCAGGTCTGACGTATAGACCGTGATGGCGGTATTGTAGGTTTTGGGGATGATGGCGCTAAAATCGGGGAAGCGTCCCTCTAAAAGCTGCGAGGTGACGACGGTATTTTCAATGAAGAACAGGATCAGATCGCGCTCGCCCGGCAGCGAGATGCCGACCTCGCCTTCATCATCGACGATGATGCGGGCGACCTCGGCGAGGGTGCGGGCCGGGACGACCAGATCGCGCGGCGGGTCGAAATGCTGCTCGATGCGTGCCGTGCGCACCGCCAGCCGGAAGCCGTCGGCAGCCGCCATCGTCAGCACGTCCCCGTCAAACTGCATATAGACGCCGGTCAGAATGGGGCGGTTGTCCTCTTTGGCGGCGGCGAAAACCGTCTGCACGATCATCTCGCGAAACGTCCGGGCGGGCAGCATCACGTCGGGGTCGCCGCCCTCGGGAATGGGCGGAAACTCGCTGGCAGCGATGCCGCGGATATTGGAGACCGTGGTGCCACAGCGCACATTGACCGACTGCGTAGCCGGGTCGAGCGTCATATCGACTCGTTCCGGCGCTAAGTTGGCGACCAGCTCGGCCAGCGTCTTAGCCGGCAGCGTGATCGCGCCCGGCCGTTCGACCTTAGCGCCGATGTATGATGTAACGCTCATTTGCAGATTGGTGGCAGTCAGTTTGAGCTGCGCATCGTCGGCGGAAAGCAGCACGTTCGCCAGCACGGGCAGCGTCGTGCGCGTATCGACCGCCCGGCTGACGATGCCCAGACCGCGAGCGAGCTGCTCCTGTAGAGTCGAAACTTTCATGGTCGATAAGCTCCTGCGTGCCGCTGCGTTTTTCTCTCAGGCTTTACAGTCTCTTGACGATGTAGATGCGCGCCGCATTTGAATGCGCGCCGCATTTGAATGCGCGCCGCATTTGAATGTGCTGCATGTAATCGTCTATTATAACGCAGGCCGGCCGCTCTGTCAGGGTTTGTCATCGCTGTGATTCCAGGGCGCAGGGGGAAGCGATGCTCTCACGTCGTGAGCTGTTGTCTTTGTTGAAGGGCGGGCTGGCCGCCATCCTGCCTGCGCGCTTATTTGCTAAACTGTGGGTGGAAGCCGCCCGCGCGCAGGCGCCGCGGGTCTTGGTCGTCGGGGCGGGCGCGGCTGGGCTGGCAGCCGCGCGCGCGCTGCGGGAAGCAGGCTGCGACGTGATCGTGTTAGAAGCGCGCGACCGCACCGGCGGGCGCATCTGGACGGATCGGACGCTGGACGCCGTCCCGCTCGATCTAGGCGCCTCGTGGATCCACGGCGTGCGCGGTAACCCGGTCACGGCGCTGGCCGAGGCGAACGGCATCGCCCGCGCCCGCACCAGCCATGAGCGCCGGCAGATCGCTGTGAGCACGGGGGGGCGCCTGACGGCCGCGCAGGTAACTCGTTATGATGAGGCCTTTGCTGCCCTGCTCGAGGCGGCCGCCGAGGTCGCAGAGGCCAGCCCACGCGACCTGTCGCTGGCCGAGGCGCTCGCGCAAGCGCAGGCGCAGTCTGGCCGTGAACTCGATGAGGCGCTGCGCCTGCACCTCGCCCATGCCGTCACGGTCGAGATCGAGCATACGTATGCCGCCGATGCGGCTGCGCTGTCAGCGTGGTACTGGGACGAGGCCGAAGAATTTGATGGGGGGGACGCGATCTTCCCGGGCGGCTACGATTGGCTGCCGCGCGCGCTGGCGGAAGATCTCGATGTGCGGCTGAACACGCGCGTCGTCGCTGTGCGCTATGACGCACGGGGTGTGCAGGTCGAGACCGGTCAAGGTACATTTTCTGCCGACTATGCGGTTATCACCGCCCCGTTGGGCGTGCTGAAGGCGGGCACGATCCGCTTTGAGCCGGCGCTGCCCGCCGCCACCCAACGCGCGATCGACCGCCTCACTTTCGGGACGCTCAATAAGCTTTACCTGCGCTTTCCTGAGTCGTTCTGGGATGCTCGCGTCACCTGGATCGATCTGATCGATCCAGCGCGGAGGTGGCGCAGCTTCGTCAACTTGCAGCCTGTCTTGGGCGCGCCGGTGCTGCTCGGCTTCATCGCCGGGACGGCCGCCCTCGAAGCGGAAACGCACCCCGATGCGGCGCTGGTCGAGGACGCACTCGCGTCGCTGCGGGCGATCCACGGCGCGCGCATCCCGGCGCCGGATGGCTGGCGGATCACGCGTTGGGCGTCCGACCCTTTCGCGCTGGGGGCCTATTCGTCCTATGGTGTGGGCAGCCACCCGGCCGACCGCATCGCGCTGGGCACACCGGTCGCTGGACGGCTGGTCTTCGCCGGGGAGGCCGCCCATGCCGAGTTTCCCGGCACAGTGCACGGGGCGCTGCTCAGCGGATGGGCGGCCGCCCAGGCCCTGATCAGATCGTAAGGCGCGCCGTCAGTTCAGGTTTTCGAAGATGCCGGCCGCGCCCATGCCGCCGCCGATGCACATCGTCACCATGCCATATCTGCTGCCGCGCCGCTTCATCTCGTTGATGAGCTGCACCGTCAGCTTCGCGCCAGTGCAGCCGAGCGGGTGGCCGAGCGCGATCGCGCCGCCGTTGACGTTGACCTTCTCTGGGTTCATCTCCAGGTGGCGGATGACGGCCAGCGCCTGCGCGGCGAACGCCTCGTTCAGTTCGATCAGGTCGATATCGTCCAGGCTGATACCGGTTCGCTGGAGCAGCTTGGGCACGGCCGCGATGGGGCCGACGCCCATGATCTCCGGGCGCACACCAGCGACGTTGAAGCCAGCGAAGCGCGCCAGTGGCTTCAGCCCCAGTTCTGCAGCTTTGCCCGCCTCCATGATCAGCACAGCGGCGGCGCCGTCGCTCAGCGGGCTGCTGTTGCCAGCGGTCACGCGGCCGTCTGGCTTGAAGGCCGGCTTGAGCTTGGCCAGTCCCTCCAGCGTTGTATCACGGCGCAGGTGCTCGTCTTCCGCAAGGACACGCTGGACGGTCTTGCGCTGGCCGTCCTCATCGATGAACGTCTCCTCGAAGGCGAACGGCACGATCTCGGCCTTGAAGAAGCCCGCGTCGGTCGCGCGGGCGGCCTTCTGGTGGCTGTGGTAAGCGAACTCGTCCATATCTTCACGGCTGACGTTAAATTCGTCGGCCACGCGCTCGGCCGTCAGCCCCATGCTCATGTAGACGTTCGGATCGTGCTCGGCCGTGTAGGGGTTAGGGCTGATCTTGAAGCCGCTCATCGGCACGAGCGACATCGTCTCGGCGCCGCCGGCGATGATGATATCGGCCCCGTTGGCGATGATGCGCTCGGCGGCCATGGCGATCGTTTGCAGCCCGCTGGAGCAGAAGCGGTTGACGGTCTGCCCTGGAACATCGACCGGCAGGCCGGCGCGCAGCGCGATGACGCGGGCGAAATTGAGGCCCTGCGCGCCCTCTGGCATGGCGCAGCCGATGATCACATCGTCGATGGTGGCTGGATCCAGCTTGCCCTCGGTCTGGTCGATGACGGCCTTGACGACCTCGGCCGCCATGTCATCGGAACGGGCGCTGCGGGTGACCCCGCGTTTGCTCTTGCCGACGGCCGTCCGCGCCGCGGCGACGATCACTGCTTCACGCATAATCCTTCATCCTCAACTCTAATTCCAACAGCGTCATTAATTCCGCAGCGGTTTATTGGTTTGCAGCATGTGGCCAATGCGCTCGATCGTCTTCTGCTCACCGAGCAGGCTGAGGAATGCCTCGCGCTCCAGATCGAGCAGCGCCTGCTCGTCGACCCAGCCCGGCTCTGAGATCGCGCCGCCAGTGAGCACATAGGCCAGCTTGCGCGCGATCAGCGCGTCGTGTTCCGTCGCCTGTCCAGCTTCGCGGAAGCCCTCGATGCCGATCAGCAGGGCGGCATAGGCGTCGCGGCCGGCCGCGTAAACCTTGCCGACTCGTTCCGGTGTGTAGCCATCGGCCAGATGCAGCGCCTCGCGTTTGGCCTCGCCGAGCAGATGCGCGCGGTTGAGCACGATCCGATCGCACGGCGTGAGCATGCCCATCTCGCGCGCCTGCTTGGCGCTCTCGGAGACCTTGGCCAGCGCGATCTGCTCGAAGGCTTTTTGCAGGTGCGGCAGGGCATCGGCGTTCGGGTGGGCGGCCATCACCGGGCTGACGATGCGGCGCACCAGTTCTTTGCAGCCGCCCGCCGCCGGGATCAAACCGACACCGACCTCAACCAGCCCCATGTACAGCTCGGCATGGGCAACGACGCGCACCCCAGCCATGATCAGCTCGGCGCCGCCGCCCAGCGCCATGTTGTGCGGCGCCACCACGACCGGCTTGGCTGCCGCCCGCAGGGCCTGCACGAGCGCCTGCGTCGAGCGGATCGTGCGCTCCAGCTCGTCGAACTGGCCAGCCTGCGCGGCCATCGCCACCATGAACAGGTTAGCGCCGACGCAGAAGCGCTCGCCGTCGTTGCCGATGACCAGCGCATCGAAGCGCGAGTCGAGCAGTTCGAGAGCGCGCCAGCCCATCTCGATCACGTCGGCATCGATGGCATTGGCAGTGCTGTGCAGTTCGAACAGCGCCACGCCGTCGCCCATATCATGCACGCTGGCGCTGCCATTGCGCGCGACCTCGCCGCCGGCGCGGGCGGCGGCCGCCTTACCGGCGCGCAGCCCGCTGATGGTGTAGGCGCGGCTATCGGGCTGCACGGGCACGTAATCGCCCGCTTCGGCGTGATAATAGGCGCTGATCTCGCCCGCCTCGTCGCGCTGGTAAAACGTGGGATGCCCGCTGCCGACCATCGCCTTGACCCAGGCGGCGACCGGGTAGCCGGCCTCTTCGAACGGCGCGATGTGCGCCTCGACGCCGATCGCATCCCAGATCTCGAACGGCCCCAGCTCGTGGCTGAAGCCCCACTTCTGGGCGTTATCGACGTTGAGGATCGTCTCGGTGATCTCCGGCACGCGGTTCGAAGCGTAGGCCAGCAGGAAGCCGAGATGGTGCCAGAGCAGCCTGGCCGCGCGATCCTGCTCGCCCAACAGCAGGCGGATGCGCTCGCCGGTGTCCTCGACTTTGCGGTGCGCGCCCACGCTGTCGAAGCGCGGCTTGGTCGGCGGTTCGTAGTCGAACGTCTTCAGGTTCAGGGCCCAAAACTCGCGTTCGCCGCTGGCCGATTTCACCGCCTTGTAGAAGCCCTGTCCCGTCTTATTGCCCAGCCAGTTGTTGGCGATCATCCGGTCGAACAGGGCCGTCGTGCCTGGGTGTTCGAGGATGACGCGCGCCGGGTCGTCTGGGATGGCGGGGTACAGATTGCGCGCCACGCCGACGGCTACATCGATGCCGACCAGATCGTTCAGGCGGAAGGTGGCCGTGCGCGGCCGGCCGATCAGCGGGCCGGTGAGGGCATCAACCTCCTCGACGGTGAAATCATGGTCGAGCGTATAATTGACGATCTGCAAGCCGCTCATGGTCATGAAGCGGTTGCCGATGAAGTTGGGCGTGTCTTTGCACAGCACGACGCCCTTGCCGAGCCGCTGCGTGCCGAAGCGGGTTATAAACTCGATGATGGCAGGATCCGTTTGCGGGTGAGGGATGACTTCGAGCAGGCGCAGGTAGCGCGGCGGGTTGAAGAAATGGGTGCCCAGAAAGCGGCGCTTGAAGTCGTCGCTCAGCCCATCGGCGATCGATTGGATCGGCAGGCCGGAGGTGTTGGTCGAGATGATCGCGTTCGGGCTGACGACCTCGGCCAGTTTGGCCATCAACGCGCGCTTGACATCGAGCTTTTCAACGACGACCTCGATCACCCAGTCGGCATCGTGGACGCGCTCGAGGTCATCGTCAATGGTTCCGGTCCTGATCAGGTCGAGATCGGCGCTGCTGAACAACTGCGCCGGCCGCGAGCTGCCGAGCCGTTTGACGTTTTCCAGCACGATCGCCTGCCGTTTGGCCGGCGGGTCGCCGGGCTGGCTGTCGCGCGCGGGGATATCGAGCAGCAGCGTCTCGACGCCGACGCCGGCCAGCAGCGCGGCAATGCCGCCGCCCATCGTGCCGGAGCCGATCACCGCTGCCTTGCGAATTTGATAGCTCATCGCCTCACTGCCTTTCCATAAAACGAATGACTGTGTATTTTTCAGGTTCGTTCGCTCGCGCGGCTGCGTTCGATCAGCGCGTAGGCTTCGTCAAGCGTGTGCGCGCTTTTATAGCGCGAAGCAGAGCCGAAGTGTGGGTAAACTCGATTGAAGATTGACAGCATGGTGCTAAAAAACGTTCCGCCGACCACGACAACAAGGCCCGTTTGCGTGGGTAACTCACGTGCGACGCTTGGGGCGTGCGAGAGCGCGTTGGCTGGCAAGCCAGCGCTGCCGGTGAAGTCGAAGATCACGTCGATACGATGCTGAATGGCGTCGGCCATGGCATGGGTTTGAACTATACGATGCTGAATGGCGTCGGCCATGGCATGGGCTTGAACTATCGCGTCATGAAGTTCCTCCCATGTCCATTTCCCCTCATATTGATAACGAAGAATGCTTTTCTCAGCATCGTCCCACAGCAAGTTGACGGGCATCGGTGCACTTCTCCTTATCTATGTCACTGTAGTTGTTTGCTGCTGTATCCCAATATGCGCTGTGCGACGATCAGCAGGCTAATCTGGCTGGTGCCCTCATTTGGGCCAGCAGTGAGGCAATGCCGCCGCCCATCGTGCCAGGAGCCGATCAGCACTGCCTTGCGGATTTGACGGGTCATTGCCTCACAACCTGCCTTTCTAGAGATCTACGAAACGAAAGAGCACGATTACGCTCCCACCGTCAGCTTTGCTCGCTCGCGCGGCTTTGTTCGATCAAGTCGTAGGCTTCGTCAAGCGTGTGCGCGCTTTTATAGCGCGAAGCAGAGCCGAATTGTGGGTAAACTCGATTGAAGATCGACAGCATCGTGTTGAAAAATGCCCCGCCGATTACGACCACGATACCGTTTCGATTGGACAGCTGACGTGCGATGCTAGGGGCACGCGCTAAGGCATCTGGAGGCAGACCGCGACTGTCGGTCAAATCGTGGATGGTATCGACACGATAGCGGGTCTCGTGTAATTCATCTGCGGCCTGAACTATCGCGTTGTGAAGTTCCTCCCACGTCCACTTCCCCTGATATTCGAACCGAAGAATGCTTTTATCAGGATCATCCCACAGCATGTTGACAGGCATCGGTGCACTTCTCCTTTCTATGTCCTTTCTATGTCACTGTAGTTGTTTGCTGCTGTATCCCAATATGCGCCGCGCGACGATCAGCAAATTGATCTGGCCGGTGCCTTCGTAGATGTCGTTGATCTTCGAATCGCGCATCCACTTCTCGACCAGCCATTCGCGGCTATATCCCATCATACCCAAGATCTCTACAGCTTTGTGCCCAATTC
>DAOTYT010000224.1:0-3244 GCA_034434615.1 Anaerolineae bacterium
CAGAAGACGAGGCTGGCAGTGACGAACCCGTTGATGAACCGCTCGCGCCCCGCCTCGAGCGCGCCCTCCTCGGCAGGTTGCTCGAGGGCTGCGGCTGCGCGCGGCCAGCCAGCCAAACGACGCTGAAGCCACCCGCCCAAACGTTCCAGGCCAACATCGAGCGTCAGCAGCTCGCCGATGATAACCCCGCTGGCGATGCTCAGCAGCGGGATGAGGATATTGCCCGTTTGCCCGGCGTTGCCGATGCCGACGACCAGCGTCACCAGGCCCAGCCCCGTGATGACCGAGGACTGGATGCGCTCTGAGAGGCGGTTGCCGATCAGCAGGCCCAGAGAGCTGCCGATGAGGACCGTAATCACGTTAAGGATCGTACCGCCCATTGCCGCCTCCTTGCGCAGAAACGCGGCCCGAGTCTAGCGCATGGCGTCGCATTGTCGAGAGCCGATGGGGGCAGCTCGCCCCACCGCGCACCGTTCGTTGAGCGCGCTGCGCAAACTTTTGCTAGAATGAAGGTAGAATGCGTGCGCGTTTAGAGGCCTGTATGACGACTGTACCGACGGAGCAGCCATCCTCGCCCGGCCAAACCGAGCGCAAGCCGCTCTCTAATCTTGCCCAACGCATTCTCACCGGGCTGCTGCTGCTGCCGGTCGTCCTGGGCGCTGTGATCATCGGCGGGCTGCCGCTCACCGGTCTGGTCAGCGCGATCGTACTGATCGGCGTGCTCGAATTTTTTCAACTCGCGCGCAATCGCGCCATTCACGGCCGGGCCGTCCTCGGCGTGCCGATGGCGCTGGCGGTAATCATCAGCTTCCACATCAACGAACTGATCGTGGCGGCCGCCGCTCTGCTGGTGGGCACCGCTGCCGCCGCCCTCATCGATCGACGCAGCGGGCGCACGCCGTGGCAAAGCGCCCTAACGGCGTTGGTGACTGTGGTCGGCGTTATTTATATCGCTGTGCCGGCCGGCCTCCTCATCGTCCTGCGCGCTCAACCCGATGGCCTGGTGTGGGTGCTGATCGTATTGGCGATCACCTGGGGGACGGACTCGTTCGCTTACATCGGCGGCCGGTTGTGGGGGCGCACCCCGCTGGCGCCGCTGTTGTCTCCCAAAAAGACGCGCGAGGGAGCGCTGGTCGGCGTGCTCGGCGGCATCATCCCTGCGATCATCCTTCTGGTCGTTGGCGGGCAGGTTTCGCCGTTGGCCATCATTATGATCCTGATCGGCCCGTTCATTGCGATTTTGGGCGATCTGGTCGAATCTGGGTTGAAACGGGCCTTTGATGTCAAAGACTCGGCCATCCCCGGATTGGAGATCTTTCCTGGGCACGGCGGCGTCCTCGATCGAGTGGACGCGCTCATCCTTGTCACAACCTTCTGTTTTTTCTACATACGACTGTTTTTGTGAGCGACACTGGCGAATCTTTGGGCTTTAACTCGTGGAGAACCCTTACAATAATGAAACCAGCATAAAGCGAGGGCGGGATGACGTTGTTCGACTTTTCAGACGCTTCAGGTCAAGAACCCAATCGCGAGGAACTGCTGCGGATGGCTATTCGCGCTGCCGAAGCTGGCAATAAAACCGCGGCGCGCGTGATGTTTCGCAAAGTGCTCAGCGAGGACAAGCGCAACGAACGGGCGATGATGTGGCTGGCGAAGCTGGCCGAAACGCCAACCGAACGCGCGCAGTGGCTGAACCGGGTGTTGATGGTGAACCCAAACAACCAGGTGGCCCGCGATGCGCTGCATAAGATGAAGTACAAGCGCAGCGCCAGTGAAAACCGCGTCCTGCTCATCTTTGGGGTGATCGTCGGAGTGCTGGCCGTATTGGGTTTAGTAATCGTCATCGCTGTGCTCATTACGCGCTGAGCGCGGGGGCGCGCGCCGCTCGAACGCGCGCTGCGCTGACCATGACAGGATGCGCTGCCGAAGACTGGAGTTGAACCTTGGCCAACCAACAGATGCAGGAAAGACTGCGCGAAGGCGTAGAAGCAGCCCGCCGCGGCGACAAGCTGGCGGCGCGCCGTTTGCTTCAGCAGGTGTTGATCGCAGACCCCAGCAATGAAATCGCCCTGATGTGGATGGCTTCCGTCGTCGACAGCCTGGCCGAGCGGCGTTCGTATCTTGAGAAAGCGCTGCGCGTGAACCCCAACAACGAGCGCGCGCGCGAGGCGCTGCGCCGCCTCGGCGGTGCGGGGGCCGCCAGCCCGCCGCCGTCGCCAGCGCTGGCGGTGGGGGCGCAAGCCGGGCAATCTGGCGGCGCTAACCTCCTGCTGCTGCTGGTGGCTGTCATCGTCATCGTTGTCGCCGTCATCGCGGTTGCCCTCGCCCTCAACGATCAGGAAGGGGCTGCTGGGGCTGCCGTCCAGCAGAACGCTGCCGCCACCTTTGAAGCGGCGCTCGCGGTCACAGAGACGCCCACGCCGGTACCAGGCACGCCCACGCCGACGGAGTTCTTCGGCATCGTCGTCACGCTCGATCCCGCGCAAGTTGAGCTGCCGCCGACTTTCACACCGACCTTCACGCCGACCCCGACCGAAACGCCGCTGCCGACGGCGACGCCGCTGCCGCTCAGCGAGTTCGAGGTTCTGTACAGCGACTACGAAGTGAATGCCCCGCTGCCAGCGCTCTACCGGGCGTTCGCCGACGGTTCCAGCGAACGCCTGCTGAGCGATGCGGGCTATCTCGATGTGGCCATCAGCCCAGACGGCCAGCGCATCGCTTTCGTGCGCGGCGTCGGTGGGGCGCCCGAAGCTGCGCCCGTTGAGCCAGCAGCCCCAGATGACCCCGACGCGACATTAGCCCCGACCGAACCCCCGCCGACGCCGCTGCCGCCGGGTGGGCTTCCTCAGCTGTTCGTCGCCCCGATCGATAACCCGGCCAGCGCCGTCCAGATCACCAATCTGACCGGGGAGATGGTCTCCAGCCCGAGCTGGTCGCCCGATGGGCGGACGATCGTCTTTGCCAGCGGCGATGGCAGCAGCAGCGATCTCTACCTGATCTCGGCAGAGGGCGGCGCGCTTGAGCGGCTGACCGATGACAACGCCTTCCACACGTCGCCGTCGTTCTCGCCGCGCGGCGATCGGATCGTCTTTGCCTCCGATCTGGAAAGCCCGGGCTTCAGCGAGATCTACACCATCGAGGTGGCGACGCGCGTCATCACCCGCCTGACGGACGACATCGGCAACAGCTATTCGCCGGCTTATTCGCCCGATGGCACGCGCATCGCTTACATCAACGATCGCAA
>DAOTYT010000225.1:0-5865 GCA_034434615.1 Anaerolineae bacterium
GATACGAGCATGCCGTGGGAAAAAGTGATCCTCTACGATCTGCGCCGGCTGGGCGTGGTGCGATGACGGAGACCGAGCTGAGCCGCATTATCGCCGAGGCCGCCCAGCAGGTACAGCGCGCAGTGGGTGGGCCGGGCATGCGGGTGGCAGACTACCAACAGGCGTTGGGGGCTGAGCTGCGCAGCCGCGGCTTAAGGACCAGCACGCGCGAGGTCGCGCCGGGCACGTATGACGGGGTATCGATCCAGAAGCCGGTGCGCATTCCTTTGGTTGTTGAGGATCGGGTTATGGTCGCCTGCTATGCAGAACCCCGCTACGCGCCTCGCTTCGAGGCTGAGGCCTTGGCACAGCTTCGCCTGACTGGGCTGAAACTGGCGCTGGTCATCAACTTTGGCGGGCGCAGCCTCCGCGATAACATCCGGCGTGTGCTCAACAACGCCGGGTAGCGCGCGCCGGCAGCCGCTAGAGCAGATAGTCACGGAGCTGACGGCTGCGGCGCGGATGGCGCAGCCGCCGCAGCGCCCGCCCCTCGATCTGGCGGATGCGCTCGCGCGTTAGGCCAAATTTTTCGCCGACTTCCTCGAGCGTGTGGCTACGCCCATTGATCAGACCAAAGCGCAGGCGCAAAATTCGAGCTTCACGCGGGGTGAGTGTATCAAGCAGTGCTTCGATCTTCTCGTGCAGCAGCTTGTCGTACGCGCTCTGTGCCGGGCTGGGGATGGCATCGTTCTCGATGAACTGGCCAAACTCACCGTCATCATCATCGCCGACTGGGCGTTCGAGGCTGAGCGGCTGCCACGACACGCGCAGCATCCAGCGCACTTTACGCGGTTCCATCCCCAGCTCAGCGGCGATCTCTTCAGCCGTCGGTTTGCGGCCGTTATCCTGTTCCAGCCTGTGGGCGGTTTTATAAAGTTGGCGAATGCGGTCGCTCATGTGGACGGGGACGCGAATCGTCCGCCCCTGATCGGCGATCGCACGGGTGATCGCCTGACGAATCCACCAAGTCGCATAAGTGCTGAAGCGGAAACCGCGGCCGTAATCATATTTTTCAACCGCTCTCATCAAGCCGAGATTGCCCTCTTGAATGAGATCGAGGAACGGCACGCCGCGCGTCATGTAGCGTTTGGCGATCGAAACGACCAGCCGGGTGTTGGCTTTGATCAAGTGTTCGCGGGCGTTCAGCCCATCCTGTACGAGCAGTTCCCATTCAGCAGCGCGCGAATGGCTGGGCTGCCGGCTGAGTCTGCGGGCCGCCTCGCGCCCCGCCTCCAGCCGCATCGCCAGGTCAACTTCTTCTTCGAGGTTCAGCAGCGGCACCCGCGCCATCTCGCGCAGGTATAACCCAACCGTATCGCTCGAGGCGAAATCGTGCGCGTCGAATTCGTCGTCATCAAAATCTTCTTCAACAGGTGCTGCATCATCAAAATCTTCAACCCAAAGGTCATCGGCCTCAAGCAGGTCGTCTTCAAAATCTTGTTCAAACGCTAGTTCAGCTTCAAAGAATCCAGCTTCCGGCAAATAAGAATCATAAGCGTGATCGTAATCGTTCAAGGCAGTAACCCTTCCTTTTACGTCTTACGCCGAAACGCAAGGCCGATTCGGTTGGACTAAGATCGATTGAGCAGCTCTTTTAATTTCGCCAAGCGCGGGTCAATCTCTTCCTGGCATCCACATGGGCCATCGTTCAGGTTGCTGCCGCAGGCAGCGCACAGCCCTTTACACTCTGGCCGGCATAACACACCCCGCGCATCAGCGATGATCGTCTCGGCGCGCAGAAGCGGCGCAAGATCGAGAATGGCATCATCGCTTACACTGAATTCAGAACCTTTCGGGCTGGGATAAGAATAGAGTTCTTCGATATCGATCGTCAGCTCGCGTTCGAGCGGCTTCAAACACCGGTAGCATTCGTCCTCAACACCGACCCGCAGCTCGCCTTGAACGAGGATGCCTTCTTTCGTCCGGCTCAAACGCAGCGGGCCGCGCAGGTAGGTAAGATCGACATCTTCCGAAACGCGCACCGCCGGAACATCAAACTCGGTGCTGTGCGTATAACCCGGCCCCGCGGCAAGCACAAACCCAACATTGAGCTTGAGCACGCGGCCGCTAACAAATCCGTTGGCGTGCTGTTTGACCACGACGCTCATCTTCAGAGTTATGATGACTAACATTAAAAGTATATGAGTTTCGAGCGCCTGTCAAGACGGTAAGCCGCCTTGCTCACGTGTGTGAACGGCATTTTTTGCAGAATTTTTATAATGTGGGCGTTGGCAGCAGTTGATGAAGGCGGCGCCGCCATGCCATGTTACAATCGAGAGAAAAGCTTGCTGCCGCCGGCCCGATTTAAGGTGCGGACACACGCTGGAGCCCGTTATTCGGCAGCGCTCTCTGTTTGTGTGTTGGAGGAAAGATCGCATGGTTCCGTCAGACTCCGTCATTGCAGCGTTGATCAAAGCAGCGCCGCACCTGCACGACCCCGCAGTTCGCGCGGCTTATGAGCGCCTGCTCAGCGAGATTGAGGCGCACCTGAACCTGCCGCTGTTTGACGATGACGACGAGCCGATCGACATCACCGCGGAGCTGGCCGACGATGGGTCGCCTGCGCCTCTCAGCGAGACGCAGATCGTGCTGCTGCGTCATGGCCTGCGCACGCTGGAGAGCGGGCGGCGCGGCGCGAGTTCGTGGCTGGGCCTGCGCCGTGCCATGCATGCGCTCGCCGAGGCGCTCGCTGAGCCGCCGCGCCGCGAAGCCGACCACAAAGTCGTCAATATTGACACTCAGCGCGTGGTTGACCGTCGGACGATCATCCACATCGACCGCGTTTCAGGCGGGACGATCAACATCATCGGCGAGCAGCGCGTTTACCACAACCCCAGCCCAGAGCGATCCTGGCCCCCGCATTCGCCGCCCACGCCGGCCGATCCTGACTTAGAGTTTGGCGGCGGCAGCGCGCCGCCCGAACATGACATTTTTTTGAGCTACAGCCGTCGCGATGCGGGCATCATGCGCCGCGTCAAGGCCGACCTGACGGCCTCTGGCTTCGTCGTGTGGACTGACGAATATCTGACGCCAGGCACGCCGTCGTGGTTGAAAATCGTGGAAGAGAAGATCAGCCAGGCTGCCTGTCTGCTCATCTTAATGTCGCCCGACTCGCGGCAGTCAAACTGGGTGAGCAAAGAACTTACCTTTGCCACTGCCCACCAGGTTCCGATCTTTCCGCTGCTGGTTCGCGGAGATGAGCGTTCATCGGTGCCGCTGATCCTGAGCGGCTACCAATATGCCGATGTGCGTAAAGAGCGCGCCTACCATGCCAATTTTCCGGCGCTCGTGCGCGCAGTACGCGAGGCCGTCTCGGCGCGCGATTTTCGCCGCGATTACGAACAAGATGATGGATGAGTTTCAGGCAGCCTGAACGGCCAACGAATTCGTGCGCCGCATCAGCGCGATGGCCGGCAGCACCGTGAACAGCAGCATCAGGCCGGCGACAAAATAGGGCAGCGTCGGCGCGATACCGAACAGTTGGCCGCCTAGTGCGGTGCCGATGATCACCCCAAGGCTGGTCGAAGCGCCATAAACCCCCAGCACGCTGCCACTGAAGCGTTCGGAAACGCTGGTGGTGGCCAGCGCTTGCAGCGACGGCATCATAATGCCGGAAGCGATCGCGATCGTCACTAACGACAGCGGCCCCACCAGCAGCGGCGAGGTGAACACCGTCAGCGACAACATGCCCAGCGAGCGCAGCAGCGCACCGGCCACGACCAGGCGCGTCTCTCCAAACCGCACGACCAGCCGCCGCAGCAGGAAGAGCTGCGTGACGAATTGGCCGACGCCGATGCCGGTCAACATGAGGCCGACGCCGAGATTGGCGGCCTGCGCGCTGTAGTCGCTGAACAACACCTCCTCGCCGAACAGCGCGATCGTCGCCTGCAAGATGGCGATGCTGAACTGCGCGCAGAAACCGATGACCAGAATGATCATGAACGGCGTACTGCTGGTGATATCGCTGAGCGTCAGCCGCGCGCGGCCCTCCGCGGCCCGCGCGCGCCGCACCTCGGCGGTCAGCGACTCATCGAGCGCGACCTGCGTCACGATCACGGTGAAGAGCGAGACCGCTGCGCCAACGAAAAACGGGGCGCGGTCGTTGAACAAGGCGGCCGCGATCCCCCCAACTGCCGGCCCGAGGATATAGCCTAGCCCGAAGGCGGCAAAGATGATCCCCAGCCCTTGTGTGCGCTTCTCGCGCGGGGTGATATCGGTAATATAGGCCTGTGCGACGATGATATTGCCACCGGTGATGCCATCGAGAACGCGACCGACGAACAACATCGACAGGCTTCCGGCTGTGCCCAAGATCAGAAAGCTGACGAACGACCCCACCTGGCTGATGAGCAGCACTGGCAGGCGGCCGACCCGGTCAGATAAACGGCCCAAAAACGGCGCAGCAATGAACTGTGCGATGAAAAAGGACGCAAGCAGCAGCGAGATGATCTGCGGAGAAGCGTCGAAATGCCGCTGTGCATACAGCGGCAGCGTGGGGATAACGATGGTGGCGCCGAGGAAGTTGACGAAAACGATCAAGAACAGCGTGATAACGCGGCGGCGAGACAACGAACGAATCCCGAATAGAGTGGGTAAAAATGCGAATAGCCTGATCCGATCATAGATCCACCCGCGCAACCAAATAAGACCAATTTACCAGTGCTGGCCAGCGTTTTTGCCGTTTCTTTTTGCTCTTGCACGCACAATTGCATTACCGTAGACTCATCGACGATGGAGCGGTTTCATTCCGGCGCTGCTGCCCTTCATCCGGGCGGCGCTCGCGCAGAAAACTGAACTCATGCCGAAGACGATGGTGGTTCTGCCCACCTACAACGAAGCGGAAAACCTCCCGCTACTCATTACAGCGCTGTTTGAGCTGCCCGATGTTCAGCTCGATGTCCTGGTTGTCGATGACAATTCCCCTGACGGCACCGGCGCGATCGCCGATGCGCTGGCCGCCCAGCATCCGGGCCGCGTGTCCGTTCTGCATCGCACAGAGAAAGCTGGCCTTGGCCCGGCCTATATCGCTGGGTTCAAACGCGCGCTCAGCATGGGCGCCGATTACATCTTGCAGATGGACGCCGATTTCTCGCACCAGCCCAAGTACATCGTCGAAATGCTCGCGGCGCTGGAGCAGGGCGGCCACGACCTGGTCATCGCCTCGCGCTGGCGCAAGGGCGGCGGCGTCGACGAGACATGGAGCTTTTACCGCAAGCTGCTGAGCTGGTTCGCTAACCGCGTCTATGTACGGGCGCTGCTCAACATTCCGGTGCACGATGCGACGGCCGGCTATCGCCTGTGGCGGCGCGATACGCTCATCGGCCTCGATCTCGACCGCATTCGCTCGAATGGCTATGTCTTTCAAGTCGAGATGGCTTATGTGGCCTGCCGGCTCGGCTATCGTGTGGCCGAGATCCCGATCTATTTTCCCGATCGCAAGCGCGGCCAATCGAAGATGGATGTGCGCATTCAGCTTGAGGCAGCGCTGCGCGTTTGGCAGCTTCTATTCCGGCATCATGGCCTTAACCCTACTATGAGGCGCAGCGAAGCTTACCCCATCTGAAACGAGAAGCCATCGATGCCAAGCCACTTCGAACAAGCGCGGATCAACCAGCTTCTTAGCGCTTATGCCCCGCACGACCCGCCGCGTTTAGGCCTCGATTTTGGCGATTACCTCTCGCTGCTGTGGCGGCTCGATCGCAGCGCCGCCCTGCCGGCGCGCAGCCGATATTACCGTCAGTGCGCGTGCGCGCTGGCCTCGGCGCTCAATTTCAAAGCGCATCCGCTTGGCCGGTTGGTGGAGACGACTGAAGCCGGCGAGATCTA
>DAOTYT010000226.1:0-3030 GCA_034434615.1 Anaerolineae bacterium
GCAGGGACTTCCGGCGAGCGCGGGCATCGCTATTGGTCCAGCGCGTCGCTTACAGCGCCCCGTGCTGACAGTTCAGCCTCACACAATTTCGGATCCGGATGCTGAGATCGCGCGTTTCTACGATTGCGTCGCTCGTGCCCGAGCCGATATCATCAACAGTCAACGCTTAACCGCTCAAAAAACAAGCGCCCAAAACGCGATGATCTTCGAAGTGCATGCGCTGCTCTTGGAAGATGAAAGCCTTCTTCAACCGACTGAGGACGCGATCCGCATGCGAAACAGCGACGCGGCCAGCGCATGGCAAGCCGCCGTTGAGGAAATGATCAGCCGCTATCAGGCGCTGGAGGATCCTTTCATGCGGGCACGCGCCGCCGACGTGAAAGACGTGGGCCTGCGCGTTCTGGGCCACCTGTTAAATGTAGATACAAGCGTGAACTTGACCAGCGCCGGTATCCTCATCGCGGAGGACCTCAGCCCGTCCGAGACGGCAAACCTCGATACCAGTCTCGTACAAGGCATCTGTACAGCGGCTGGCAGCCCCACCTCCCACAGCGCCATCCTCGCCCGCGCTTTGGGCATTCCTGCCGTCGTTGGGCTGGGGCGTGCCCTGCTGGAGGTGCCCCCGGATACACTGCTGATCGTCGATGGCAGCCAGGGGCTAGTCTACCTCCAGCCCTCGGATGATACGCTGGCCAAGTATCAACAACAGCAGGCCGAGGACCAACGCCAGCGTGAAATAGCGCGGCAGTACAGCCAGCAGTTGGCTTATACCAAAGATGGTCACCGCGTCGAAGTGTTCGCTAATGTGGGGTCAATTCAAGAAGCACACCACGCGGTGGAGCTTGGCGCCGAGGGCATTGGCCTGCTGCGAACGGAATTTTTGTTTCTTAATCGCGCGGATGCCCCGTCTGAAGACGAGCAGTATGCTGCCTTCTGTGCCATTGGAGACGCCTTGGCGAGGCGGCCGATGATCATTCGCACGCTCGATGTTGGCGGGGACAAGCCGCTGGCATATGTGCAGCAGCCGGTTGAAGCTAATCCCTTCTTGGGGCAGCGCGCCATCCGCCTGAGCCTTGCCCAACCCGACTTGTTCAAAACTCAGCTGCGGGCAGTGATACGTGCCAGCTTGCGCTACCCGCTGCTGCTGATGTTTCCGATGATCGCTGTCGTGGAAGAATTTCAAAAGGCTGTTGAGCTGTTAGATGCCTGCCGTGCTGAACTCAACATCTATGAGCCACGTTTTCCCGTCGGCATGATGGTTGAAGTGCCTTCGGCCGCAATAGATGCCGCTGCCTTTGCCCCTCACGTCGATTTCTTCTCCATTGGCACAAACGACCTCACCCAGTACATCTTCGCTGCGGAACGCGGCAACGCTCATGTGTCTTATCTTGCCAACGACCATCACCCTGTCATCCTGCGGCTGATCCGCCAAGTGGTGAAAACTGCCGAACAGAACGGTAAGTGGGTCGAGGTTTGTGGAGAACTGGCTGGCGATCTGGACGCGGTGGAGACATTGGTGAACATAGGCGTGCGCAAGTTAAGTATGAGCGCCTCGCGCATCCCTGCGATCAAACAGACGATCTCACAGATTACCTGTGCGGATTCAGATGCCTGAACGAAGAAGCAAGATGACCCTGACCCGACTCGATTGAAAGTTTGATCGGCAAACTTCTCAATGCGATGCTTTATTGTCTTGGTCTAGGGGTAAACAGGTTCTCTTTGCGCATCTCGCTACGTTAGCTGATGTTTAGACATTCATTCAACGACGCCCTTACTTGTGTTATCATTATGATGATGCACTGATCAAGTTGTGCAGTCGTTTTTAGGCAGGAGAACGCTAGTATGACAAAGATGAAAGCTGCCGTCGTTCATGAGTTTGGCGCCCCGCTGCAAATTGAGGAGTATGATGTGCCTGAGCCGGGACCGGGAGAGGTGCTGGTGAAAATTCAGGCGAGCGGTGTGTGCCATACTGACCTGCACGCCGCTGAAGGCGACTGGCCAGTCAAGCCGAAGCTTCCGTTAGTGCCTGGTCACGAGGGCGTGGGCTATGTGGCAGCCGTCAGCGCAGGGGTGAAGCACCTGAAGGAAGGCGACCTCGTCGGCATCCCCTGGCTGCACACCGCCTGCGGGATGTGTGATTACTGTGTCAACGGCTGGGAGACGCTTTGCGAACAGCAGCAGAACACGGGCTACAGCATCGATGGGTGCTATGCCGAATACAGTTTGGCGGATGCTCGCTATGCAGGGCGACTGCCGGACAGCGCCGATGTCCTGGAAATGGCGCCGATCCTGTGTGCCGGCGTGACCGTTTATAAGGGACTGAAGGAAACCGAGGTGCGTCCGGGCGAGTGGGTAGCTATCAGCGGTGTCGGCGGGCTTGGGCATTTAGCCGTGCAGTACGCGAAAGCCATGGGCATGAACGTCGTGGCGGTCGACATTACCCCCCATGCGCTGGAGCTGGCGGCGCGCCTAGGCGCTGATCTCACGATTAACGCCAAGGAGACCGATCCAGCGGAGATAGTGCAGCGCCAGCTGGGCGGCGTGCATGGCGCGCTGGTGACGGCTGTCAGCACGACGGCATTTCGTCAGGCGCTGGGCATGCTGCGCCGTAAGGGCGTCTTGAGTCTGAACGGTCTTCCCCCAGGCGATTTCCCAACGCCGATCTTCGATGTGGTGCTGAAGCGTATCACCATTCGCGGCAGCATCGTGGGCACGCGCACCGACTTGCAGGAGGCTGTGCAGTTCGCTGCTGATGGCAAGGTGAAGGCGCATGTAACTAGCGACCACATCGAGAACATCAACGCCATTTTCGACAAGATGCGCGCCGGGCAGATTACGGGTCGCGTTGTGTTGGATATGCGCAACTAGGCTGTGCGTGGGCGATGTGAGCGCGATCTTTCCCGCATCCAGCAACACGCACTTCGCGCCTGTCCGCCAGAAAGAGCGCGCTGTCGAAGTCGGTTTCCAGCCATGCCCAAATTGGACATGGCGCCGAAGAGTTTCCGCGTGTGCACGCGCAGATCTTCCAGC
>DAOTYT010000227.1:0-13845 GCA_034434615.1 Anaerolineae bacterium
CTCGGCGGAATTATCATTCTGGCGGTAGGCTTGGACATGTGGCGCAACAGCATTAGCCAGACGTTGAGCAAAATCACCGCGCTGGTTGTGCCCCAACGACCGGCGGCTGTCGAAGCATCGGAGCTGCAAACGCCGCAGTCAAAAACTACCCTGGATTTATGATTTATAAGGAGAGACACGCAATGTATACCTATGGCAGAAAAAGTGGCTGCCGTATTAGCCTCGATTATACCTATAAAGGCATGCGCATCGCCTATCTGGAAAACGAGCTACTACGCGTGGGCGTGCTGCTGGACAAGGGCGGCGATATCTTCGACTTCACATACAAGCCGCATGATCTCGACTTCATATGGCAGTCGCCCATCCCAATGCAAAAGCCTTTTGTGGCAACTAGCGCCCTGCCGGAAGGCGCATTCCACGATTACTACTATGGTGGCTGGCAGGAAGTACTGCCGTCCGCGGGGTGGGCTTCCGAACCGTACCTGGGTACGTTTCAGGGCTTGCATGGCGAGCTGCCGCTGCTGCCCGTTGAAGCCGCGATTGTGGAGGACGACGCCGAAAAGGTCAGCCTGCGGATGCGCGTCTCACTCTATCGTTCGCCCTTGACGCTAGAACGCATACTCTTGCTCAAACGCGGCGTGGCAGCACTGTTCATTGACGAAAAACTGAGCAACCAGTCCGAAAATGAATTTGCGATAATGTGGGGGCATCACCCCGCATTTGGTGCGCCGTTTCTGGATGAAAGCTGTGTAGTGCATACACCGGCGAGCAAAGTCGAGGTGCTGGCGTTTCATCCTAACGGGCTGTGGAAACCCGGCGGCGACTACGACTTCCCACAGGTGCCTAACCAGCGCACAGGCAGCTTGCAGGACATCACCCGCGTGCTGCCCAAATCGACCAAATCAGTGGATGTGGTCTTCTTTAAGGAACTGAGCGAAGGCTGGTATGGGCTGACCAACCAGAATCGAGGCGTCGGCTTTGGCATGGCATGGGACAAAGACCTGTTCAAGTACCTGTGGATGTGGCAGGTCTATGGAGGGCATCACGATTACCCCTGGTACGGGCGTACCTACAACTGCGCGCTGGAACCATTCACCAGCTACCCGCCCACCGGGATCAAGAACGCGATTGACAACGGCACAGCGCGTTTTATGCGTCCGCTGGAAGTGCTTGAGACTGTGCTGGTCGCGGTAGCGTATGAAGGGCAGGGTGTCCGCCGGATTACGCTGGATGGGCAGGTCGCAACGTAGGCCGTACCCGTTTCAGTGGAGGATTTGTGGTGAGAAAAATCAGGGTTGGTGACGCGCTTCATATGCCGTCGGATACAGGTACGCAATCGACGTGTGAATGCAGCCGCTGACGGCTGTAGAACATCACGATATAGTCGCATAGCGCGGCGCGTGTTTCCTGACGTGAAGTGAATATCCCCTCCGGCATCGCCTCCAGCTTGACGGTGGCGAAGAAGTTCTCGGCCAGCGCTGCTGATGCTCAGGCAGATATTGGACTCAGCCGCGTGGCGATGGAACATTGTGTTAGCGAACTCGCTGCCGCGATCGTAATGCACGATCAAGCCCTCTGCTGGTCGCGCTCTGCGGATCGCGATGTCCATCGCCCAACCGACCACCTGACGGCTGAACAGGTCCATGACACTGACCAGGTACAGCCAGCCTGCGCGTTTGTAGCCCTTCGCTGTATTGGCTCTTGCGTCCCATTCGCTCATCCTGTGTACACTAAACCTTCTTTGCAGACGAGATGAAGTGAGATAATCTCAGTCGCAAGGAGAGAAGTAATGACACTACAGAGTGAACGCAAGCTGGCAGTGAACCGCCTGAAGTTGCTGGAATTTGCAGAGGCATTGGGAAATGTGACGGAAGCCTGCCGGAAGATGGGTATCAGTCGCAGCTAGTTCTACGAGTACAAGCAGCGCTATCAGGCGCAGGGGATTGAGGGACTGAAGGACCTGCCACCTATCCACAAGTCGCATCCGCAGACCACACCGCCCGCGGTTGTAGAGCAAGTCATGGCGTGGGTCTTCAAGCAGCCGACCTGGGGCTGCGAAAAGATCAGCATCAAGCTCAAACAGGCAGGCATCCGGCTCAGCGCCGTCACCGTGCAGGACATTCTCAACAAGCACGATGTGGGCACGCGCCAGCAGCGGCTGTTTGCAGCAGAAAAGCGACACTTGGCGGGCGAGATCGAACTGGATGCGGACGTGATCGCTGCCCTGGAACGCCATAACCCCTGCTATCGGGAGCGGCATGTGGAAAGCAGTCGTGCCGGCGAGCTGCTCAGCGCCGACACCAGCAAGATCGGCGACTTACCCGATGGCTCAAAGATCATCCTGCATGCCGTCGTGGACACCTATGGCAGCTGCGCGTTTGGACTGCTGCACACTAGCAAGCAACCGGAAGCCGGTGCGTTGCTGCTGCATAACGATGTGCTGCCTTTCTACGCACAGCATGGGATCGAGGTGGGGGCGATCCTGACCGACAACGAGCGTGAGTTCTGTGGCACCTCTGCCCATCCCTACGAACTGTATCTGGCACTCAACGACATCGAGCATCGCCGCACCAAAGTCCGCAGCCCCAAGACCAATGGCTTTGTCGAGCGCTTTATTCGCACCGTGTCCAATCTCAGGGGGTCACTTCACTGTCCAGCTCGTGCATGGCGATCATGACTCGCTCTCCGGGCTGCACCGCAGTAGAGTACTCTACAAGTAAATTGCCTAGCTGCTGCCACCGTTTATCCACGGACTTGACGCACCTTTTCCATGAATTCACGAACCCGCTTTACGTCAACGTCATTCCAGATGTAACCGTCGTGTTTAAACGTCGTCCCAACGATGGCACCATCGCTGACTGCCAACATCGCTTCGAGATTGGCTAAACGAACTCCTGTGTTGGCAAAAACGATGGTATTGGGAACTGCTGCCTTAACTTGTCTCAAGGTCTCTAGTGAAGTTTCCACGCCTGCGGTTAATCCAGAAACACAAAGCGCATCCGGTTTAGCGACGAAAACAGTCGACTTTGCAATCTCAACGATGTGTCTGTTGGCCAGATAAACCGCTGACTCGGGCACGATATTGAATAAAAGTTTAATGCCCTGCCCGTGAACTGCGTATTGGTGACGGACGATCTCACCGCAGTTCGGGTTCCACAAACCGTAGTCGCTCGCATAGACGCCGGTGAAAATTTCACGGACGAACTGCGCACCGCTGGCGACAGCCAGATCGATCGAAGCCTTAGGATCCCAAAGCACATTGACCCCGAAAGGTACGCGGATATCTGCTCGAAGTTCACCGATCACCCGCGCCATACAGGTGGTTGTAATTGGCTCCACATGAGTCAAATAGGGCAGGCTCGCCTCGTTTGAAAACATGACCGCGTCGACTCCGCCTTCTTGCAAAGCCTGCAAATTAAGGCGCGCAGACTCGATGACCCAGTCCATACCGTGCTGCACGTCATAGCCAGGATCGCCCGGAAGCGCTTTAAGATGGCACATGGCGATAATGGGTTTGTGCGTCCCGAAGACATCTTTAAGCCAGTTGGTCATGAATGCTTCTTTCGTTATGAAGATGGTTCGTCTGCGAACAAAACCTCGATACCCATTTCCTGCAACGGCCCAATGGTGGCTGGGTCGGCGGTGCGATCGGTCACAATCACATCGATTTCTGAAAGTGGCGCAAAGCTTGTGAAGGCGCGCCGATTAAATTTGCTTCCATCAGCCACCACGATGACCTGATCGGTATTGGCCAGCATCGCCCGTTTTACAGCAACATCTTCAAGGTTAAACTCGGTCAACCCGTGACTGAGGGTCAAACCGCCTACGCCGATAAACGCTTTGTCGACATGCATGCCTTCGTAAAAGCGCTCGGCAAAATATCCGATCATCGAATGTTCATGGCGTCGCACCACACCTCCGGTCACGATGAGCCGAATATCTTGTTCGAGCGAGTAACGATTTGAAATTTCGTATGCGATGGGAAGGCTGGCGGTGATGACCGTGAGATTCCGTCTGCCTTGCAAAGAGCAGGCAACTTCAAGCGTAGTTGTGCCCACATCGAGCGCGATCGAGTCGCCATCTTTAATGAGCTGAGCGGCTCTACGTCCAATCTGCTGCTTCGCTTCTCGCATGTCGTTTTGACGAAGCGCGAAGGGAGGTTCGTAGCTATGACGTGTGATTTTGACTGCCCCCCCGTGAACACGTCTAAGCAGTCCCTCACTATCCATGTCGCGCAGGTCACGACGAATCGTCATATCTGAGACACCCAACATCTCGCAAAGCTGAGAAACCGTGACGCTGTTCTGTTCTTCAAGCAGTTTGAGGATGGACTGCCATCGCTCTGTCTGGATCATTTGTTTACTTGTGTGTGTACAAACAAAAATTATGTTTCGTTTTAATAGCATATATGATTTTGGATTGTTGTCAACTTAACCAGCCTATAGATAAGGCCAGGTTCGAAATGGCCCACCCCCGCTGAAATAGCGTCATAGTTGCTCCGAGAAGGAGACAATTGTTCAAGCATCAGGAAGTGTTGGCTGGGGGTGGGCGACTGGCACGATGCCGAGCTGACGCTGTCGGCGCTGGACATGGCGCTCCGACGAGCGCGGCCAACAGGGGCTTGATCATGCATTGGGAGGGGAGTAACGAGTTCGCAACACGAAGTTCCGTGCCCGCACAGCTAAGGCGAAGATCCGCCTAAGCATGAGCAGCGCCGGCAACTGCTATGACGATTACGCCCGTCCGGTCAGCCGCGTCACCTGAGCAACCGTTACTCCATCAAACTGGGGGTAGACCAGGTTTTCGGCAAATGATGCTGACCGGACTCAGGCGGCTTCTCTCATACCAGCGGCGAGTCGCCGGGCTGACCACGGCGGAAGAAAGGCGCCTCGCCTTCATCGTGGGCGGTCACATCCACCACGCCCTTGACATTGGGCACCTCATCTAGGATCAGCTTCTCGATCCCCTGGCGCAGTGTGACCGTCGCGAGCCCACAACCCTGACAGCCCCCTTGCATGGCGATGTAAGCGATATTTTCGTCAAAATCGACCAGCGAGACGCGCCCGCCGTGCACTGCGACTGCTGGATTCACCTTCTGCACCATCAGCGCCGCGACCTTATCGGCAGTCTCATTTCCCCAGACCGGGTTCGGATTGCTCACCACAAAACGCCCCATCTCAGCGACGGAGATGTCGAAAATGGCACCATTCAGGCGCTTGGCACTGGCTGGGTCAATATATACAAGAAAATCATCCGTTTGGATAACCTCGTCGCCAGCACTTTTATCTGCCACTTCTACCGAGCGGATGTCATAAACAAACGTATCGTTATCACGGCCTTTGACCCGTATCCGAATCGCCCAGCCCTCATGGCCTTCAGCCTTCAGCATTTCGACCAGTCGCGCCTGTGCAGTGGGGGAGAAGGTGATCATGTTTGAGTTCCTTTTTTGAAATGAGATACGTCGAACAGAAGCTTATCTAAAGCCTCCTTTATTTATCCAGCCAGTCAGTTAAAAAGGTTGTTGACCTCTGGTAAATAATCGTTTAATGACGATTTATGCGGATTTTCGACCTTATCGTTTGAGAATTAACTGGTTGCAAAATTCTTTTATATATGACAAGGCGACTACCACGTAGACTGAGGCGCCGTTCACCGAGACACTCGCAGATACCCGCTCGTTGCCAGAGAGCCCATCGCGGCGGCTTACTGCTGCAAGCATGCAGAATGAGTATTTAACCAGCGTGCAACTGACGATACACATCGGCATAAATCCGCCATTTACCGACATGAAACTCAGTTTGAGCACGGATGCGGCCTGTGACTTAAGTCACGTTTTGGCGCGGCTTACTGGCCATGAATTTCAAAGTTGAGCGGAGGCGTGGATAGGCGGGGCAAGGATCGAGACAATCATAGTTGGCGATATTGCCAGTTTACTGTTAGCCAGTCTGTGGAGGACAAATGACAATGCTGTTTCGCAGGATAAGGGCAATGTTTTCAGGTGGGAATGCGGGCGGCCACCCGCATCCCCGATTTGGTGCGAGAGATGCGGACACCTCTCTAGTATGGGATTATAAACGACGCTTCGCCGCGCGACAAAATGCGGTCTGGCTGGGCATCTTAATCGGTTGTCTGTCGCTGCTGGTCGTGATGCCCGTGGCCGCGCAGGACGCTGATCCGGTCACAGTGATCGACGCCTACGGAGAGGAAGTCGTCATCACCGATGCTTCCCGGATCATCACCATCGGCGGCTCGGTGACGGAGATCGTGTTCGCGCTGGGCGCGGGCGAAAGTGTAGTCGCGCGCGATACATCCAGCTTATATCCCCCCGCTGTTAATGATTTAGAGTCGGTGGGGTACGTGCGACAGCTGTCAGCAGAACCCGTGCTGGCGCTCGACCCGACCCTGATCATCACCATCGAGGACGCAGGCCCGCCGGAAGCGGTCGAGCAGCTGCGCGCTGCCGGGGTGACGTTCCTGGTCGTCCCGGACGCCGATACAGTCGAGGGGGTGATCGCCAAGGTCGCGCTGATCGCGCAGGCGCTGGGCCGTGAGGCGGAGGGTGAGCGCATCATCGCGCAGATCGAAGCGGATTACGCCGCTGCGCAGGCTTTGCAAGCCGAGATGACCTCGCGCCCGCGGGTGATGTTCATCTATGCGCGCGGCGCCGGCGCGATGAGTGTCGCCGGGACGAACACCAGCGCCGCCACCATGATCGAACTGGCGGGCGGCGAAAACGCAGTCACGGACTATGAAGGCTACCGGCCAATGACGGCGGAGGCGGTCGTCGCCAGTGCGCCGGATATCATCCTGCTGATGACGCGCGGGCTGGAAAGCGTGGGCGGCGTGGATGGCCTGCTGGAACAGCCGGGCATCGCGCAGACCCCGGCCGGCCAAAACCGCCGCATCGTGGCGATGGACGATCTGTATCTGCTGGGTTTCAGCACGCGCATCGGGACAGCCATCCTCGACCTGACCTACCTGCTGCACGAGGAGCTTGAGCCGCCCCTGCTCACCCTTCTGCGCGCGGATGGACGCTTCAACACGCTGCTGACCGCCGTCAGCGCTGCCGGGCAGACCGCCCTGCTGAGCGGTGAGGGACCCTTCACGCTGTTCGCGCCGACTGATGAGGCGTTCGCGGCGCTGCCGCCGGGCATGCTGGACGGGCTGATGCGCAGCAGCATCTCACTGCAGGCGGTGCTGTCCTACCACATTGTGCCGGGCGCAGTGTTAGCGGAGGACGTGGTCGCGCTGGATGGTGAGATGGTACAGACCCTTTACCCTGATGGGGTGCTGTCGGTCACCGTGGGTGATGACGGCGTGGCGCTCAACCAAGGTGTACGTGTCATCGAGACCGACAAAGTCGCCGCTAATGGCGTGATTCACGTCATCGACGGGGTGCTGATGCCAGAGCGCCCGCGATGAGTTCGGTGCCTGTCGCACAGGGGGATGTCCGCCGCCCGGCGGCATCCTCCGTTCAACTACAGGTCAGGCGCGGCCTGCTGACGCTGGCCGCGCTGGCGCTGCTGTTGGGTATTATCGTCCTGCTGGCGGTGGGCATCGGCGCAGTGTCGATCACGCCGGAGCAGGTTGTCGGCATCCTGCTGGATGAAGCGGGCATCGCCACTGGCATCGAATTCGCCGAGCGCCAGCGCGCGGTGCTGATGGTCATCCGCCTGCCGCGGGTAGTCATGGGCGTGCTGATCGGGGCGGCGCTGGCGGTTTCCGGCGCGGCCATTCAAGGGTTGTTTCGCAACCCGCTGGCCGACCCCGGCCTGATCGGGATTTCCAGCGGGGCGGCGCTGGCAGCGGCGCTGATGATCGTGCTGGGCAACAGCCTGCTCAGCGGGGTAGTGGCGCTGTTCGGCGCTCTGGCGCTGCCGCTGGCGGCTTTCACAGGCGGTTTGCTGACCACGCTGCTGATCTATCAGCTGGCTACCACCAGCGGTCGCACTCAAGTGGCGACGATGCTGCTGGCGGGCATCGCCATCAACGCGATCGCCGGTGCGGGCATCGGGCTGATGACCTTCATCGCCAGCGACGACCAACTGCGCGACATCACGTTCTGGAGCCTGGGCAGCCTGGGGCGTGCCAATTGGGCGAATATCATGGCAATGCTGCCGCTGGTGCTGGTGGGGCTGCTGGCGCTGCCACTGCTGGCGCGCTCGCTGAACGCGCTGCTGCTGGGCGAAGCTGAGGCAGGGCACCTGGGCGTCGATGTCCAGCGCGTCAAAGCGCTGGTGGTGGTGATGGCGGCGCTGGGGGTTGGCGCGGGAGTGGCGGTGGCGGGCATCATCGGCTTTGTCGGGCTGGTCGTTCCGCACCTGCTGCGCCTGTTGGCAGGCCCCGATCATCGCATCGTCCTGCCGGGGTCAGCGTTGTTGGGGGCGGGGCTGCTGGTCGGCACCGATCTGCTGGCGCGCACGATTGCCGTCCCGGCGGAAGTTCCCATCGGCATCATGACCGCGCTGATCGGCGGGCCGTTCTTTCTGTGGCTGCTGCTGCGGGATCGTGCGCGGAGGCAGTGGTCATGAGTATCACCGCCAAGCAGATCACGGTGCGCGTGGGGAGCGCAACGCTCATCGAAGACGTCGCGCTGACGCTGACGCCGGGCGAGATCGTCGCGCTGGTGGGCGCGAATGGCGCGGGGAAATCCACTTTGCTGCGCGTGCTGGCAGGCGACCTTTCCCCAACAAGCGGCACGGTGATAGTAGCGGATCGCCCACTGAGCGCTTGGCGCAAACGCGAGCTGGCGAAAATCCGAGCGGTGCTGCCACAGGCATCTACCCTCGCGTTTGGCTTCACCGCATTTGAGGTCGTCCTGATGGGGCGCACCCCGCATATCAGCGGCGGCGAAAGCCGTGAAGATCACGCCATCGCGCTGGATGCCATGCGCCTGACCCATACCGCTCAGCTCGCCGAGCGCACTTACACCACGCTTTCCGGCGGCGAGCGCCAGCGCGTGCAGTTGGCACGGGTGCTGGCGCAAATCTGGCAGGGCGACTCGCCGCGCTATCTGCTGCTGGATGAGCCGACCAATAACCTTGATCTGGCGCATCAGCACGCTATACTGATGATCGCGCGGCAGTTTGCGGCGCGCGGCGTGGGCGTGCTGGCCATCCTGCACGACCTGAACCTCGCCGCTCAGGTAGCCGATCGTATGATCGTGCTGAAGGCAGGGCGTGTGTACGCCACCGGCACGCCAGCAGAGGTGCTGACGGCGGAGGTCATTCAGGCAGCGTTTGACCTGCCGGTGCTGATCCAGCCGCATCCCTGCCACAATTGCCCACTGGTCATCCCACTGCCCATCACATCCGACCAGACCCTATCGTTAGACGAATTTGCATCAGAGAAGGAGACTGCAACATGATTATCACCTGTAACCGCATTCCCGTGAACCCGGAACATGCCGCTGCTTTTGAACAGACCTTCGCCGACCGCGCCAGCCTGGTGGATGGGATGCCAGGCTTCATCGCCTTTCAACTGCTGCGTCCCCTTAAGGAGGGTGACCCGTACATCGTGATGACCTTCTGGGAGTCCGAGGCGCACTTCAAGGGGTGGACGGAATCGCCGGAGTTCAAGGAAGGGCATGCCCGCTCCGGCACACTGCCATCGGGGACGTTCGCCGGGCATCCCAAGCTTGAACTGCACGAGGTCATTCAGAGCACGCTGAAGATTGAGCGCTCGGTGCAGAATAGAGGAGTCTAGCAATCCCAGTGAAAACCCTGCGCCGTCTGCTCATCGCGTTTATCATCATCCTGGGTGCAGCATCTGCCCTGCCTTTCGCCATCCCGATCAATGAAGGTGGCATCGACCCGGCTCAATTGATCACGGACCCGGACGGCGCGTTCCTCACCTTGCAGGATGTCCGCGTTTACTACGAGGATAAGGGCGATCGTGGCGAACCGCCCGTCGTCCTAATTCACGGTCTGTTCGGTTCAACGCTGACCTGGCGGTATAACGTCGATGCTTTGTTGGAAGCCGGTTATCGCGTCATCACGTTCGACCGCCCCGGCTTCGGGCTGTCCGATAAGACCGGGGCGTTTAACTATGCCATCAGCAATCAGGCAGACCTGACAGCGGCACTGCTCGACGCGCTCGCCGTCGACTCCGCCGTGATCGTCGGGCACAGCGCCGGCGGCAGCGTCGCCGCGTCGTTGGCCCTGCGCCATCCTGACCGGGTGGATCGGCTGGTGCTGGTGGATGCGGCAGTGGCGTTTGGTGGGCCACCCGCATTCGTGGGCGGGCTGGTGGCACTGCCGCCAGTGTGGCGCTGGGGGCGCGTCGGCTTGCAAGCGTATTTCACCCGCGAGAACGTCGAGGCGACCCTGCGCGGTTTTCAGGCTGATCCCGCTTTTCTGACCGAGGCGGACTATGACGCCTACTGGCGGGCTTTCCAGACGCCCGGCTGGGACATCGCGCTCTTGGCGATCACCCGCGACCTGGCGGTTGATGCGCTCGATGACGCGGCGCTGCGTCGCATCACAGCGCGAACCCTGCTGATCTGGGGCGCTGAAGACACGCTCACGCCGCTGGCGCAGGGAGAGCGGCTGGCAGGGCTTTTGCCAGACAGCCAGCTCGTCGTCATCCCGAATGCCGGTCATCAGCCGTTTGAAGAAGCCCCGCAGGCGTTCAATCAAGTATTAATCGCCTTCCTGAACGAGTGAGCTATAATGGTTCGTAATGAAGAGGAAACCCATTTGGGCCAGATCATGACACAAGCACCGGATATGATTATGCGACGCATCCTGTGGATCGCGGAACCAACCAGTTCCGATGTGCGCGACGACGTGGGCGAACGCGCGTTGGGTTGGTCGGTTATATTTTCGGGGGTGCGCTGTATCCTGCAATATGCGATACTGCCGTTTGTCCTGCCGCTGATCGGCATCAGTATGACGGTTGCAACCCCGCTGTTGATGGTGATAACCGGCATCGCCATCGTATCGATTGTGTTTAGCCTGCGCCGCTTCTGGAAGATCAATTACCGGTATCGCTGGCACTATCTGGCGATGGCGGTCATCTCTTTGGTCATCCTGATTATGTTCCTGCTTCAGGATTTGCATCTGATACAACTTTAGCGCCGACTACAGATCATATCGCGCGCCATTTTCCGCCAGCCAGCGCTTGCGACTTTGCCGGTCGGGCAGTATGCGCCCGATCAGCGTCCAGAAGGCGCGGCTGAGATGCGGTTCGCGCGGGTGAGCCAGCTCGTGAATGATTCAATGTAGAACCCATTCATAGGCAAGAAAGCAAAGACCGGTGGAAATTCCAGCGGTCTCAGTTCTGCAAGCGATTCGGATAACTTACTGTCGTGCGGAGAGGGCGGGATTCGAACCCGCGAAGGCTGTTACACCTTACTCGCTTTCCAAGCGAGCGCACTAGGCCACTATGCGACCTCTCCCGGTACGCATGGTATTATAACAGCCCGGGTGGGGCTTTGACTACGCTCCGTTTATGCTTGCAGCGCTTCAGCGAGTGGCTGGCGTCAGAAATCCATGCCGATCCAACCAACGCACTAATTCATTTTCGCTCGCTTCCGTGATGATCGATCCACGATCAATGCCGCGCGGGCTGGCTCCTGGGGGCAGCGGCGCGGGATCGGTATAAGGCTGGGTTTCCCCAGCCTTCGCGATCACCAGCGTCGGCACAGAGAGAAAACCAGTGAGGGCCAGCACGGTCTGGCGCGCGGCCTCATCTTGATCGATGAGCAGCTCCCGGTAAGGGATGCCGCGTGCTTCCAGCACGCGCTTGGCGATCGTCACCCACGGGCAGGGTGATTTGCGCGAGTACATCACGAGTTCGTAGTTCATCGTCGGCCTCAAGGTGAGAGGATAGCTAAATTCCCGGTTCAGGCGCAGGTTGTGGCGGCGGTGCGTCCTCGACGGCGGGCACCGGCGGCGCTTCAAGGGGCGTGCGAATTGGTTCGAGGAAACACAGCAAGCCATCCGTCAGCCCCTGCGCGAGCAGATCAGGGTGCTCGGTGAGCAAGACGCGGTCGGCCAGCATGAACCCCAGCTCGATGATCGCCGCGGGGGTATGTGGGTGAATTTCCCGGAACGTATGGTAGTGGGTCATATCGACCGTCACCCCCTCGCGCCGCTGCAAGCCGCTGGCCAATCCATAATGGCGCGCGATGCAGTTGACCAGCAGCTCATCATTGCCGCGCGATGACACGCGCGCTGCCGGCCCAGCGATCAGAAAACCGGAGACATGCTCTCCAAAATCTTGACACGTGTTCGCGTGGATTGAAAGTAGGGCAGCTGCCTGATAATTGTCGAGCCGCGTATCGAATTCGTCAAGCAGATCGACGGTGTAACCGCGGCCGCGCAGGTTGCGCACGACGAGCTGCGACACATTGAAGTTGATCTCCGCTTCCGTGAGGCCATCGGGGCAGACTGCCCCGGGGTCATTTTGTGGGCCGCGATGCCCAGAGACGATGCCGACTCGCTGTGCCCAGTTCGGCGTCGGCAGCCCAGTCGGCTGCATAGTGACGGCGCTCGTCGCCAGCGCGATGCTTAGATCCTGACGCACGCTGGCTGCAATAAACTGGTTGGGCGTCCACCACGTAAAGATGGTCGCCATTAAGCCAGCCGCCGTGATCACGATGATGAAAGAGCGCAAAATGCCGCCGAGACAGCCCACAGCCCGGCGACCGCGCCGCTCTCGGCGGCGGCTGCGCCGGCTTGGTGGCGGCAGGCCCTCGCCGTTTGCCGCTGAGCTGGCCGGTGCGTCTTGATCAACCGCTTCGTCGTCATCAGGTTCGAAAACGGGCTGCTCGGCGCGGGGGAGGGGGATGCGGCGCACGCTACCAGCCTCTCGCCGGGCGGCCGCAGCGCGCATCATCGCCATGAACTCGTCAGATGCTGCAGACGATTCTGCTGCGGAGTAAGCATCGCGCTCGCCCTGATCGCCAGAGCGCGAACGACGGCTCAGCCATTCCTGAAACTCGCGGTCGTCGTCGCTGTCGTAATCTCGACCTGCCATCAGCCTGTTCTTCTCTTGCACCTACCTCGATCACGAGTTTACCGCACACTGTCTCGATTCAGCATATAAACCTGCGCCCCATCGACATCAAAGACCAGCTCAAGATAGGGGGCTTGGTCTACCCGCGACGCCATCGGCAGTTCTTCGGTGAAGGGCGGTCGCCAGCGGAACATCGTCTCGATGCTGTCCGGATCGGTGACGATTTGTGGCACGATCACATAATCGATGTTTGCGCTGGCCAGCAGTTCCGCGTGGGCAGGGTTGGCCGGGTCTTCCCAGAAAGCGCGCAGCCGCGCTTGTTCGGCCAGCGCCTGCTCATCGCCGCGGAAGAACGGCTGCGGCCGAAAATAGACGCTGTCGCGTTCGCTGATCACGGGCACCCAATCGGCTTCGTGCGGGCCGGGTTGGTTGAGGACGCGCGCATCTGGCGGGGTGTTTTGTTTGATCCACTCCATCGCCTGCACATCGGCCGACGATGAGAAGGCCCCATAAAAGCTGACAAAGTTTCGGCTTAGCGCGAGCAGCTGCTGGTTAAAGACCAAGCCTGACAACGCAAGCAGCGACAGGCCGATCAGCAGGCGTGGCGTATTGCGATAAAGGCGCTGCTTGAAGGCGGTCTCTGGCAGGCGCTCCCACAGCCACAGCAGGGCGATGCCGCCCAGCAGCGTGTAGGGGATGATCGGGCCATGCCACGCGATGCTGAATGGGTAGTCGTAACGCAGCACCGGCGCGAGCGCCCAGCCGAACAGGCGCGGCAGGATGCCGGTGGTCGAGAAGTCGATCACCATCAACAGCCAGCCGATGCAGAGCACCGTGATCTGATCGCGCTGGCGCAGGCCGATGACAGCCCCCCAAATGGCGACG
>DAOTYT010000228.1:0-17602 GCA_034434615.1 Anaerolineae bacterium
GCCGAGATATTCGCCGCGATAGGTTAACGGCTCCGTCTCGACAACAGGCGGCGCTTTGGGCTCGTTGCGAAGCGAGACCCGAAAACCGCCGGCAGTCTCTTCAAAGGCGGGCGCCGGCAGCTTGCGTTCGCGCATCAACTGCACGACGCGGTCAACCCCATAACCTAACCGTTCTATGAAACCGAGATCGGATAACACCTGAACGATGATCGGATTGCGAGAGAAACGCTCCTCCAAAATGTTGTCAACAGTGACAGGACCGGGCAGCCCGCCCGGGCTGATGACCTCCATTCGGTCTCGGAAGATAAACAGACGAATGCCATCGCCCGCGACACTGTAATCACGGTGCGCCACGGCATTGACGACCAGCTCGCGCGCTGCTTCGAGCGGATACTCGAAGTCTTCGGCGCGCGCCATCGTCGTCCCGATCGAAACTCCTTTACGCAGGTGATCGCGCAGAAACGTCTCGGCCCGCCGCAGTTGATCGGGCAGCGTGCCAATGATATCTTCTCGCGAAAAGGTATCGCCCATCGTCTCTCCGGCGAAACGGACGGCCGTGATCTCGGCAGCGCGCACGAAAGCCTGCGGGTCTTTGCCAAACAAAAGGATGCCCGCATGGGTAGGCCGCAGCCGCCCTTCTTGCAGGGCCAGACAGCCGCGCTTGAGCAGCACGGTTTCCACATCGGCATCATTCGGCCCACCCAAGCCGCTCACATAGGCTTTGGCTTTATCCCAATTTAAATCAGCGAGGCTGGCTCCACGCACGATCTCAGTTTCGAAACTCAATTCGCCGCGCTCAATGATCAAACGGCGCAGATCGCGCGGCTTAAGGGCGGTGTTCTCAACGCCATCGCGAACACAATAGCGGCCGTCCAACGAATAAACATGAGGCATTCCGCGCGGGATGTTAGCGACCACGATGGAACGTTCCCCAATCCGCACGATGCGCGGGATAGGAATGATCAACTGGGGTTCAATGGAGAGCGCGGCCTGTATGACGCGGTCAACGACGGCATCAGCATCGCGCAGGCCGATGACGGTCGCTGTCGGCCCAATCACGCCCAGCACTAAGGTGCCGCCCTGCGCATTGGCCATCGCAGTGAGGATCGTCGCGATGGTCTCAACAGCAGCATTCTCACCCAGCCAGTCGAGGCGTGTCCCCCGCCCCTGTTTGAGCAAACTGAGAAGATCATCGGCGGAGACGGTCATAATCAATCAGCCTCCTGTGGATCTTTTTCTTCTTTTTCGCGCCGAATCCGATCGACTTTGCGCTCGCCGGTAGGCGGTTCCATCAAAACATAATCCAGCACCTGCTGCATATGATCGACGAAGATCAGCTTCAGATCGCTGAGCGCGTCCTGTGGGATATCGACGATGTCTTTACGATTCTGTGCCGGCAAGATGATTTTGTACACCTTCGCTCGCCGCGCGGCCAGCACTTTCTCTTTGATGCCGCCCACCGGCAGCACTTTGCCGCGCAGCGTGATTTCACCGGTCATGGCATATTCACTGCGGACTTTGCGCTCGGTAAACGCCGAGATAATCGCCACCGCCAGGGTGATGCCCGCCGAGGGCCCTTCTTTAGGAACCGCTCCCTCTGGAAGATGCACGTGAACGTCAAAGTTTTCGAAATCCTCGTAGTGGATATTGAACTGCTCAGAGATCGAGCGCATGAAACTCAGCGCGGTTTGAGCTGACTCCTGCATCACATCACCAAGAGAGCCAGTCAGCAGCAAAGTGCCTTTGCCCGGCATGATGGAGACTTCGATCGTCAAAATATCGCCGCCAAACGGTGTCCAAGCCAGCCCATTCGCCACGCCGATCGAGTCAACATCATTAGCGCGCGGTTCGTCGAATGGGGCCGGCCCAAGCATCTGCTGGACTTGCTTTGGCGTTATCCGCCGTGGATAGTGTTTTCCTTCGGCGACAAGGCGGGCTATCTTGCGGCAAATGTTGGCAATTTCACGGTTTAAATTGCGAACCCCTGCCTCGTAGGTGTATTCCCGTATCAGAGTTTGGAGGGCAGCCCGCTCAAACTGAGGCTTAGCGCCGGTCAGACCATTCAAGGCAATTTGTTTTGGAATGAGGAATTGGCGCGCGATCGCGATCTTTTCTTCTTCGGTATAACCGAGAAATTCGATCACTTCCAATCGATCGAGAAGCGCGGGTGGCAGCGGGTCAAGATCATTGGCTGTCGTGATGAACAGCACTTTGGACAGATCATAAGGCACATCGAGATAGTGGTCGAAAAAAGCATGATTCTGCTCGGGGTCAAGAATTTCGAGCAGTGCGGAAGCAGGATCGCCGCGAAAGTCCATCCCCAACTTATCAACCTCATCCAGCATGAAAACCGGATTGATCGTGCCTGCACGGCGCATAGTCTGCAAAATACGCCCGGGCAGCGCGCCGATGTAAGTGCGCCGATGGCCGCGAATTTCAGCCTCATCGCGCACCCCGCCAAGACTGACGCGGACAAACTGGCGCCCCAACGCTGAGGCGATACTCTTACCCAGCGAAGTTTTGCCAACACCCGGCGGCCCGACAAAACATAAGATGGGGCTGTTTTGTTCGCCCGGGGCCAGTTTGCGCACGGCCATATATTCGAGGATGCGATCTTTAACCTTCGGCAGCCCGTAATGCTCGCGGTCAAGGATCGCCTGCGCCTTGGCGAGGTCGAGCTGGTCTTCGCTTTGCTGATGCCATGGCAGGCCGGTCAGCCAGTCGATGTAAGTGCGAACGATCCCCACTTCGGGAGCCATCGGCGCCATCTGCGCAAGCCGGCTCCATTCCTTAAGCGCCTTTTCATGAACTTCTTCAGGCAGTTTGGCCTCAATGATCTGCTGGCGCACCTCATTCAATTCCTGCTGAAACGCATCTTCTTCCCCCAGCTCGGTTTGAATGATGCGCATTTGCTCGCGCAGGTAAATCTCGCGCTGGCTGCGGTCAAGCTCTTGATGAAGCTGGCCGGTGATTTCGTCCTTAAGTTCGAGGACGTTCAGTTCTTCTCCCAGCAGCCTGCCAACGTGTTCCAGCCGCGCGCCGACATCGAGCATCTCGAGCACCTGCTGGCGCTCTTCAGCAGGCAACGTGAGGGTAGAAACGATCAAGTCGGCAAGCCACCCCGGACTATCGGCGTTAAGGGCGTGCAGCAGCACTTCTTCAGGAATGCTTTCGTTGAGTTCGATGGCGCGCTTGAACAGATTTAACACCGCCTGCATGGTAGCGCTGACCTGTCGTTTAGGCGGCATCGTCTCGGCGAGAATGCGCGCGCGGGCGCGAAAATAGCCGTTTTCGTACCTGATATCGGCGATCTCAACGCGACGACGCCCCTGGCCCAGCGCACTGTGCTGGTCATCTGGCAGCCGCAGCACCCGCCCTAGGGCGATCTCGACGCCAACACGGCGGACAGTCTCAAGGGAAGGCGGCCCAGCCGTTCCGGCAGCCGACATGACGCCGATCACAGTCTGCCGAGCAGCAGTAGCTGCTTCGGCAGCCATCACCGTTTCTGGCGTTAGCAGCGCGATCGGGGAGACGATATTGGGGAAGATCACCAAGTTTTCGAGCAGGATCAGCGGTCGCTCTATGCAGCCCTCGTCATCGGGTTCGGCGCTGTTGATATGGTGAAAATCACTGATGCCTATCGGATCGGTCACTGAAGGCGGCCTCGGATTCATAACGTGAATGGGGAATCGATCACCATTCTAATCCAGTCGCCAAGGTAGGTAAAGCGCATGAACCGGCGGCCGAAAACAGATCTCTCATGGATCTCATCGCGGGCACGGCCTTTGCTCATGATAATTTGTTAATACTAGCCTCATAATTCAGAAATTTACCTTCGCTATTCCTATGGCTTTCTTTTACAATAGGAGCAGGTTTTCGCTTAAATGAGGCGCTGTTTATTGAGGCAGGCTGTCCGCATCGCACCGTCTATCTTGTCTGCCGATTTCACCCGCCTGGGCGAGCAGATCGCCGAGGCCGAGGCAGCGGGTGCAGATCTCATCCATGTCGATGTCATGGATGGGCGCTTCGTTCCTAATATCACCATGGGGCCGCTGATCGTTGAGGCCGCGCGGCGATCAACTTCGCTTCCCCTAGACGTTCATTTGATGATCGTAGAGCCAGACCATTTAATCCCGGCTTTTGCAAAGGCTGGGGCGACACGCATCAGCGTTCATTGGGAAGCCTGCCCAAACCTGCACCGCACGCTGCAACTGATCCGTGCCGCTGGATGCTCGGCTGGGCTGGCGGTCAACCCCCATACACCGGCCATCCTGCTTCATGATGTCCTGCATCTGCTTGATACCGTTCTGGTAATGACGGTTAACCCGGGGTTCGGCGGTCAAGAATTTCTGCCGGAAATGCTCCCTAAGATTCGCGCACTGCGCGATATGGCCAGCGCTTTGGGGCGCGGGTTTGACATTGAGGTGGATGGCGGCATCAACAAAAACACGGCATTTACCGTCGTCTCGGCCGGGGCGAATGTCTTGGTGGTTGGCAGCGCTGTGTTTAACGAATCATTCTCAGTTGCCACCGGCATCAACATGCTGCGCAGCGCGCTTGAAATGGCGCAGCAGGCTTAGAACGGCGGCCTAATCTAACCACCCGCGGCGTTGGGAGCCGCTTAAAGTACAAAGAAGTTTTTCTGATTGTTTCAGGTCTAATTTCGGGGTAGCAATCATGATCACAAGACGAGCATTCCGCGACAATGCCAACAGCATCGCTGATGGATACCTGATCAAGCAGTTATTCGGTGCTGGCCTCACGTGGCTTGAACAAAACAAAGAAACGGTGAACCGGCTCAACGTGTTCCCGGTTCCCGATGGCGATACTGGCACCAATATGTACCTGACAATGCGCAATGCCTATAAAGAGATTGCTACGCTTGAGGAGGCGCATGTCGGCAGGTTAAGCAGCGCTATTGCCGAGGGCGCGCTAAAAGGAGCGCGCGGCAATTCGGGCGTAATCCTATCGCAGATTTTCGCTGGAACGGCCAGCGTCCTCGAAAAGCACGACAAGCTAACCGCGCCGCTGTTGGCTGAAGCAGCGCAAGCCGCCGTCGATGCTGCCTACAGCGCCGTCGAGAAACCCGTTGAGGGCACCATCTTGACCGTTTCGCGCAAGATGGCAGAAGCAGTCAACGCCCGCTACAAAGCGAGTCCCGATCTCGTCGCCCTGCTCAAGCGCATGGTCTTCGCTGGGCGGGCGGCGCTGCGCAGCACGCCAGAACTGCTGCCGATCCTCAAAAAGGCCGGCGTCGTCGACTCGGGTGGTCAGGGGCTGGTATTTATCTTCGAGGGCATGCTGCGCGCCTTGTGTGGCAAGGCTCTGGTCGCCGAGGTTGTGGAAACCGCCCCTGTGATCGAGACGTGGCAAGACGCGCTCGTCCCCGAAGATGAACTCGGCTATGGTTATGACGTGCAGTTTTTAATGCGCGGCCACGGTATGGATATCGCGGCTGTGCGCGCCGCGATCGGCGCGATGGGATGGTCTACCCTCGTCGTTGGCGATGCTGACCTGATCAAAGTTCATGTTCACGTTCATGATCCCGGCCAGCCGCTAAGCTATGCTATCGGCCAAGGCGCCGCTCTTGATGACATCGTTGTGGAGAATATGCAGCGCCAGTATGAAGACTATATCCTCGCTCGCGAAGCCAAAACCCAAACACTGCGCACCGATCTCACTGGCGTAGTGGTGATCACAGTAGCCAGTGGCGATGGACTTAAACGCCTGTTCACTGAGCAGCTCGGCGCAGCTTATGTCATCAGCGGCGGTCAAACGATGAACCCAAGCACTGGCGAATTCATCGATGTGATCAACGCGCTGCCCAACAATGAGATCATCATCCTGCCGAACAATAAAAACGTGCTGCTGGCTGCCAGGCAGGCAGCAGCGGCCAGCGAGAACAAGCGAGTTCGCGTTGTGCCCAGCTTCACTGTTCCACAGGGAATCAGCGCGATGTTCGAATACGCAAACCTATGTGCGAACGGCGTGTGCGATCTCGATGCCATTGAAGCAGCGATGCGCGAGAGTTTAAAGCTCGTGCGCACTGGCGAGATCACCTATGCCACCCGCGATGCCGAAATCGATGGCATTTTCGTCAAAGCTGGCCAGCGTCTCGGCCTGCTCGATGATAATCTCGTCGCAGCGGCAGATGATTTATTTGAGGTGATAGCGACCGTGCTGCACGAAGCACAAGCGGAAACTTTCGAGCGCATCACCTTCTATTACGGTGCCGATGCCAGCCAAGCCGAAGCACAGGCGCTGGCCGAACGGTTTCGCAGCACTTATCCAAACCTTGAATTTGAGATCGTCGAAGGCGGACAGGCGCTTTACCCTTACATCATCAGCATCGAGTGATGTTAGACGTTCAGTTCGTCACCGATAGCTGGGCGCACTTCCCGAAAGACGTTCAGCTCTCTTCATCTGTCACCATCGTTCCGAACGCCCTCACGATCGGCAAGCGCATCTATCGTGAAGGGATTGACCTGCACGCGGATGAGATCATCGACCTGCTCAACCGTGAAAAAAGCATCCTTTCGATCCAAGCGCCCTCTCCATCTGAGTTCACGCAGGCCTATCTCAAAGCGTCGCGAGGTGCTTCAGCGATCGTTTCGATCCATCCTTCCCGCGAGATCAGCCCAAGCTTCGATCACGGACGCGCAGCAGCCCAGCAGCTTGCCGGGCGCTGCCCGATTATCCTGATCGACTCGCGATCGCTCAGCGCCGGACAAGGGCTGTTAGTGCAGATCGGCATGCGAACCGTCCTTGATGGCGGTTCGCTGGAGGATGTTGAACGGACGCTGCGCGGCGCGATCGACCGCCTGTATTTCGTCTTTTGCGTCGAGACAACTGACCACCTGCTGCATCACCAGCTTATCGAACCTGGCCATGCGCTCATGTGCGCGATGCTCGGCCTAAGGCCCGAGCTGACGATCGAGAATGGACGTATCGCCGCGATGGAGAAAGTGCGCACCCGCGCGCAGGCGATTGAACGCCTGGCTGAATTTGCAGTAGAATTTGACCAAATTGAGAGTGCGATTTTATTGCAGCCGCGCAGCGCTTTCGCAGAGCTCACGCGCATGCTGCAAGAGAGATTGGCGCTTGAATTTGGGGGGAGCCGATTCCCATACATGGCTTACGGCCCTTCTTTCGCGGCGCTGGTCGGCGCCGACGCGATCGGGTTGGTTGTGCTCGAACGAGAAACCGACAGGATAAATAATGCCTTATAAAAAAATCCGCTTTGTCACCGACAGCACCTGTGACATTCCCGCGGAATACATCGAACGATTCCAGATCGCCGTTGTCCCCTGCTTTATCAATTACGGTGGGGGCAGCTATGCCGATGACGGAGTCGAACTCGTGCGGGAAGACTATTACGACAAACTTCCGTCTTTGCGCCCATTTCCCACCACATCAGCGATGCCTCCGGCTCTGGTCGAGCGGGCCGTGGGCGAAGCGCTAACGCAAGCCGACCATGTGATCGCTGTCACTGCATCGTCCAAATTGAGTGGGGTGAACAATGCCTTCCGGCTTGGCATGCAGAAGTTTCCCCAAGACCGCGTCACGCTCATCGACAGTTTGTCGACGACTTTAGGGCTTGGCTGGCAGGTGATCATCGGCGCTGAGACGGCGGCGGAGACCGGAGATGTTGAACATGTTGTGAAGACGGTTGCGCGGGTGCGCGAAGCGCAGCGCGTCTATGCCGCGCTGGGAACGCTCGAATTTCTGCACCGCGGCGGCCGAGTGAGTTGGGCCGCTGCAGGCATTGCGACCCTGCTGCAAATTAAACCGATCATCGAAGTTCGTGATGGCGAAGTTCACTCACTGGCACGGGTGCGCACCTTCCGGCGCGCGCTCGATGAGATGATCGGACGACTGCGCGCGCTCGGCCCGCTGGACCGCCTCGCCATCCTCTACGCTGCCGATCGTGATGGAGCGCATGAACTGCTTGACCGCATCCACGACATCGCCCCAGCCGATACGGTCTATGTTCGCATTAACCCCGCCGTGGGAACGCACATTGGGCCAGAAGGGCTAGGCTTCTCGCCCGTCCTAAAATCGTGGAGACTATAGAGGCATTATGCCATCCGCACTCGAGACACTGGTTAAGATCCTTAAGCTAGAGCGTGAACAAGGCTACAAAAACAATGCCGTGATCGGCGGCTTAGGAGAATACAGCGCCCTGTGGGCCGATCAAGCTCGCACACAAGCGCGCCGCCCAGAACACCTTATGCTCATTGACGAACTTGTCGATTTGATGATTCGGTATGAATCGGTCAGTGAAAAAGGAGGGCGCGGCGACTCAATCGAGTACATGCTGGCGCGCATCACTGGACGAATTCCCCCGCCGGAGCCATACCGCAGCCGCCATTACGACGCGCCATTTCCATCTCGTTCTGAGCCTCGTCCTGAACGCGCACCAGCGAATGCAGCGCCGGCCGCCTCGCAGGCTCAGCGCGACCGACGCAAACAGCGCGCTGCCCAACCTTCGGCGGACGCCGGCCAGTCAGAGCGAGATGCCCGCAAGAAGAAAAAATCGCGCGAGGCTGACCGCGCTTCGCAAAAGGTTAAGCCTAGTGATGACGGCGGCCGAATGACGCCGGATGATGATTTCAGTCGCATGGATATGGAATTTCGCGGCGGCCGCGGCAGTGCTCCAGTTTCCGACATCCCGGCGCCAGTCAAGCTGGCGCGCCCACCTCGAAAGCCGCGCACGAGTATTAACCCTGAAGAAGCGGCTGATGTTCTCCGCGGGCTGCACGCCAGCGTGGAGACGATCAAGGATGTTGGCCCAAAGCGCGCCGAGCAGTTGAAACGACTCAATATCTTCACGATCAACGATCTGCTGTTCTTTCTGCCGCGCCGTTACGACGATTACACGCAGCTTAAGTACATCAGCAAGCTGACTGCGAATGAGCAAGCGACCGTGATCGGCACGGTACGCCATACTGAAGTCAGGATTGGGCAGAGCGGCCGGCGTGATTTCTATATCCGCATCGATGACGGTTCCGCCCAGATCGGGGTAATGTTTTTTGGGCAGTGGTACTTGCAGAATAAAATCCGCCTTGGCCAGCAGATCGTCGTTTACGGCAAAACCAGCACTTATCGTGGGCGCGTTCACATGGCAAACCCGGAATGGGAACCGCTCGATGTGGATGATCTGAAAAGGGTTGGCATTGTCCCGGTCTACCCGCTCACAGAAGGCCTGAATGGGCGCGAGCTGCGCCGCTTGATCAAACGCACCGTCGATTACTGGGCCGAACGGCTTCCCGATTATGTGCCCGAGGCGACGTTGGAACGAACGGATTTAGCCGACCTTGGTTGGACAATCCGCAATCTGCATTTTCCCGAAAGTTGGGATCATCTGCATCACGCGCGCCGTCGTTTCGTCTTCGACCAGCTGCTGCTGCTCCAGCTTGCGATCCTGGGCAACCGCCGCACATGGCAGTCCTTGCCGACCGACGCGCTGCATATCGACGACGACACGCTCGTAGAACTGCTGCGCGCATTATTTCCCTACGAGCTGACCAACGCGCAGCGCAGGGCGATCGAAGATATTCGGCGCGACATCAGCCAGACCGTACCGATGAACCGGCTGCTGCAAGGCGACGTAGGCTCTGGCAAGACCGCGGTCGCTATTGCGGCGCTGGCGATCGCTTTCATTAATGGCAAACAAGCGGCCTTGATGGCCCCAACTGGCATTCTGGCTGAGCAGCATTACCGAAGCATCAGCCGAACACTGGCAGCGCTGCCCGTCGAGCATAAGCCCGTCGTCGCGCTGCTGACCAGCGCCCTCTCGAGCGGCGAGCGTGAGGCTGTTCGCAGTGGGCTGGCCGAAGGCAGCATCGACATCGTGATCGGCACGCACGCGCTGATTCAGGAAGGAGTCGATTTCAGGGATCTGGCCTTGGCCATCATCGACGAGCAGCATCGCTTTGGCGTGGAACAGCGCGGAACCCTGCGCGGAAAGGGCAAGAACCCTCACCTGCTGGTCATGACAGCCACCCCCATTCCGCGCACCCTGGCGCTGACCATTTACGCCGATCTCGATCTTTCGATTATCGATGAGATGCCGCCCGGGCGTGAGCCGGTACGCACACGAGTGATCCAGCCGCATCATCGCGAAAAAGCCTATGGACTGATCGAGGATCAGATTAAGGCGGGGCATCAGGCTTTTATCGTTTACCCGCTGGTCGAGGCCTCCGACACGATCGAGGCTGAATCAGCAGTCGAAGCATTTGAGCGGTTGAAAGGCGTGTTTTATCATCACCGGGTTGGCCTGCTGCACGGGCGCATGAAACCTGCCGAGAAAGATGCCGTGATGGCGGCATTTCGCGATCATGACTTTGATATCTTGGTGACGACTTCGGTCGCGGAGGTCGGGGTCGATATCCCAAATGCGACGGTGATCCTGATCGAGGGCGCCAATCGCTTCGGCTTGGCCCAACTTCACCAGTTTCGGGGACGGGTTGGCCGAGGCGGCCACCCTTCGATCTGCCTGCTGGTCAATGACGCCGGTGACGACATTCCTGACCGGCTGCGCGCCCTCGAAGCGACTCATGACGGCTTTAAGCTGGCCGAGATCGACTGGCAGCTTCGCGGGTCGGGCGATCTCATCGGCACCCGGCAGAGCGGCCAACCGGTGCTGCGACTGCTGGAGGCCGTCTCGCCAGAGCTGGTCGAGATGGCGCAGAGAGAAGCACAAACCATCTTCTATGAAGACCCCCTGCTGGAGCGAGAAGACCACGCGCTGCTCAACCAGCGCGTCGCACTTTTACGCGACGAGCGCAGCGACCTGAGCTAAGCACCTACCCCTCACGGAGCCATTATGCCCGTCATTGCCTTATATCCTGGTTCGTTCGATCCCATTCACTACGGCCATATCGATATTGCCATGCGCGCCTCACGCATCTTTGACGAGGTGATCGTTGGAGTTTACGACCTGCCGAAAAAGAAACTGTTGTTCACTGTCGACGAACGCTTAGAAATGGTTCGGCAAACCATTAACGATGCCAAAAATATCCGGGTTGCCAAATTTTCAGGTTTCACTGTAGACTATGCTAGACAGGTGGGTGCAACGGTGCTCGTGCGCGGCCTGCGGGTTTTCTCAGATTTTGAGTTTGAGTTTCGTATGGGTTTGGCCAATAAAAAGTTAGCGCCAGAGATCGAAACCGTCTCAATTATGACGGACGACCGGCACGTCTACATCAGCTCGAGCACTATTCGGGAAATCGCCGAACTGGGAGGAGATGTCTCCAGCATGGTTCCTCCGCTGATTGCGGAGGCGCTGGCACGTCGATTTGCGGAGCTGCGCGCTAACCACAGCAGTCCAGGATACACTGAAAGTATTCGGGATTAGGGGGAGAAGACCTGATGGACATTCAACACCTTGTCGACCGTCTCGAGGATCTCATCGACGAAGGGCGCCACTTGCCTTTTAGCAAGTTCACCTTGATCGACGAGGAACGCGCGCTGGAGATCATCGACCAGATGAGGATCTCAATCCCCGAAGAGATCGAGAAGGCAGCTCGCGTCCTCGCGCAGCGCGATCGTATCCTTGCGCAAGCAAACGAAGAGGCAGCGCGTTTGGTGCAGCTCGCCCGCGAGCGTGGTGAGCAGATGGTCGATCGCGAGGCGATGGTGCAGGCAGCGCAGAACCGCGCGGCGAACATCATCGAGGCAGCGCGCCAAGAGGCAGAGAGCATCACGGCAGATGCCGACCAGTACGTGTTGGAGACGCTGTCGAATTTGGAGCAGCAGCTCGCCAAGATGCTCAGCGTCGTGCGCAACGGCATCACGCAGGTGCATTCACAATCAGAAGCAGCTTCCGTAGAACCTTCTGCGCCCGCCGTGCAGCATGATTTTGGCCCCGCCGTCCGGCAGTCGGTCGAAGTCACGCCGCGGACGCCCGAACGCGATTCACGCTCACACGGGGAGGAAAGCCAGCGCCTCCTCGTCATGAAACGCGACCGGCGGCGTAACCGCCGCGCGGGAGTTCTATGCGTCTGGTCTATCTTGCGCTTGGCTGGTGCGCGGGCATCGTTTTAGCGGCCAGCGCCCCCGATCGTCTCCCCATCTTATGGGCTGCGGCTGCCCTCAGTGCTGGCGCCGCGCTCGTTCTTTTGTGGCGAACTCATCGGCTGCCCGCAGTTGTTCTTCTGGCTGTTGCTCTCGGCGGCCTGCGCTTCTCGATCGTTCCACAATCATCACCCCTTGCAGCCTTCAACAACAGCGGCGGCCTCACACTTGAAGGCGTCGTCATCGCCGCGCCAGAGCAGCGCGAGACGTTCACACAAATTCGGCTGGAAGTCGATACGCTGGAACGAGCGGGACAGCGATATGCTGTATCAGGCGCGGTGCTTATACGCGCACCACGCCAAACATACGCCTCATATGGCGACCGTCTGCGCGTGACCGGGGAGTTGATCGCCCCGGAAGCGTTTGACACTTTTTCTTATGCCGACCTGCTCGCCCGCAGCGGCGTTTTCAGCATCATGATCAACAGCGCCGTCGAACGACAAAGCAGCGGGCACGGCAGCGCCTTGCTGCGCACCATTTTGACTCTGCGCAGCGATGCACGAACCGCAGTTGAACGCGCACTGCCAGAACCTGCTGCGGGCTTGCTGACTGGCATTTTAATCGGGGATGAAACCGGCATTGCGCCCTCCCTCAAAGAAGATTTCGCCATCACTGGCGCGGCGCACATCATCGCGATCAGCGGGTTCAACATGGTGATACTGAGTGCGACGGTGCAGGCCCTGCTGCGGCGCCTGAGCGCGGGGCCTCGCTTCAGCGCGTTCGCCGCTTTGGCTGCCATAGCGCTGTATACGGCGATCGCAGGGGCGAATGCGGCCGTCGTGCGAGCCGCTCTCATGAGCAGTCTATTGGTGATTGCCGGGGCGCTGGGGCGACGAACCTTTGTCGGTGCGTCACTCGCTTTTGCCACGATCGCACTTTCTGCGATTAACCCGACTGTCTTGTGGGATATCAGCTTTCAGCTCAGCTTCTTTGCGGTGCTCGGCTTAACTTTGTTCACCAAGCCGCTCGGCCAAGGGCTCGAGGCGGCGCTCGCTCGTTTGCTGCCGGCGCGGCAGGCGCGTGCCGCGGGCGGTTTTTTGATGGAACCTTTGGTCGTCTCGCTGGCAGCGCAAATCATGACGCTGCCTTTGATCGCGCTCTACTTTGGACGGGTGTCCTTAGTCAGCGTGCCTGTCAACCTGTTGATCGTTCCCGTACAGCCGCTGATCCTCATCATGGGCGGGCTGGCTACCCTCAGTGCTGTGCTCTCAGAAACGCTGAGCCAGGTCTTATACTGGTTTGCGCTCAGCCCATTGGCTTGGTCAATTGCGGTCGTGCGCGCTTTTGCAGCCCTGCCAAACGCCGAACTCGCATTCTCGGTCGATGGCCGGCTGGTTGCCTTGTTCTATGCTGTGGTAATCGCATGGGGAATCGCGTCGATGACACAACCCCTCTGGTTAACGCGTTTGGTTCACGCCGTTCAGGCGCGCGCGCTGCGGTCGGCGACGCTGTTTGCCGGGGCCAGCACGCTGCTGCTGCTGGGCGGCGTTTTGTTCAGCCGGCCCGATGGACTGCTGCACGTTTGGATCTTAGATGTTGGCCACCACCACGCTGTGCTGGCGCAAACCCCGAGCGGTGCGCATCTACTCATCGATGGCGGGCGCTTTCCGACCCGGCTGCTCACTGCTATCGGCGATCGGCTACCATTTAATGACCGGACGCTGGAGATCATCGCCATCACCCAGCCTGATGAAGCGAATTTCGGCGCGCTGACCGCCGTTCTCTCGCGTTATGAAGCCGGCGTCATCTTGACCAATGGGCAGCCCAACTTCGGCGAGGCCTGGCTGGAACTCCTCGGTGCAGCCGGCGACGCACTGCTGACCGTTTCGGCAGGATGGCGCGTCGAGATCGACGACGGCGTGCTGCTCGAAGTGCTTCACCCGCCTGCGCCGCCGACACTGACAGAAGGGTTGAATGACGGCGCTCTGGTGCTGCGCTTGAGCTATGGCGATGTTTCATTCTTATTTCCGGGCGACCTAAGCACGTCTGGACAGTCGGCACTTCTCACGCGCGGGATTTGGCCGCTGGCAGCCGTGCTGCAGCTGCCACAGCACGGCACCGCCCGTTCGCTTGAGGCGGCATTTCTGGCTGCCGTTCAGCCGCAAGTGATCGTCGTGCAGGCTGACCGCGCCAATCGCCGCGGCGATCCCGATCCTGATGTACTGTCGCGGGTCGCTGGGCTGCCCATCTTCCGGACAGATCGGATGGGAACGATCCACCTATGGACGGACGGCCGCGAGTTGTGGTCAATTTCTGAGCGCCGGTGAAGCGTTCAACCGCGCTGGACGATGAACCAAAACAGGAAGAAATACACGGCGCCGATCAAGCCAGTCAAAATCGCCGGCGCACGCGCTTTGGTCTTCTTGGCACGAATGACGCCGGCAGTCAACAGTGGGAAAATGAACGGGATGATATTGATGATCAGCATGCCGAACTCCCGCTCATCGAAGATGGGGCGCGTTCTGCTCGACAAGCTGAGCTTAGCGATTAGGGTCGCCAGCAGGACGGCAGACATGAGCAGCGTCGGGATCAGATTCTTATCCGGCATCATCAGCAATGTGACCAAGGCCAGAAAGAACAAGATGTACAGGAAAATATTCCAGACCAGCTCCCCGGAGTTGGGGCCAAGCAAGAAAAGGATTTCCTGCAGCGAAACGCCTTCCACGGCATTAGCTCCTGTAATGAGAACGGAGTACAATTATCGAATTAATAGTAGCACAACCTGTGATAAACTAAGCTGCAGGGTCGTTAATTCTTATGAGGCAGCATAACACGTTGCGCCAACTGCCCGCCCGTTTCAACCGTTGGTGGTCGCGCCAGGGATCCGCTACGCGTGCTCTGCCCGATTATATACAACGGGCAATCGGTAATTATTTCAAGTATGGCAACCGGCAGGCTGCCGCGATGGCATATTACGCCATCTTCTCGATCTTCCCGCTCTCGCTCCTCTTCACGATCGTCGTCAGCCGAATGCTTGGGCCCGTGTTTGCGCAGGAACAAATTTCGTTCATCCTCGAGCCGTTCCTGCCGCCGGCCAGCGCCGATACAATGCAGCTCTTCATGACGAACATCGCGCAGGCGATGGAGCAAAGCGGTTCATTCACACTGATCGCCGTCGTCGGCTTGACGTGGTCGGGACTTGGGTTGTTTTCAAACATCACAGCAGCGCTCGATATGATCTTCATGGCCCCGTCAAGACGCAGCATGTGGCGCCAGCGGCTGACCGCGCTCGGCATGGCCTTCGTCTTGCTGACGCTGCTGGTGACTTCGTTCGTGACTACAGCAGTGCTGGGGCTGCTTTCAGCCCTACTCGTCACCACGCCGAGCGTTTGGATCACGATTGGCATCTTCTTCCTACCCGTAGGCTTAAACATGGTGATCTTTGCGCTGCTGTTCCGATTCGTCCCCGCGCGGAAGGTCTACTGGGATGCCGTGTGGCCAACCGCGATCCTGGGCGCACTCGGCTGGGAGGTCGCTAAAATCGCCTTCGGCTGGTTCTTGACCAATTTCGCTAATTACCAATTTGTTTACGGGGCGATCGCAACGGCGATCATCCTGCTCTTCTGGGCTTATGTGATCGCGTCGATCTTTCTGTTCTGTGCCGAATTGTGCGCTCAGCTCAATGAGTGGCTGAGCGAAGAAGTGTGGCAAAGAGAGACGGAACTGTTTCTCGAAGGGACGGCTGCGCCCCGCCTGCCCGCACAGCCTACGAGTGAGGGGTGAGCATCAAAAAGCCGCCGGCACTACGGGCTGCGGCGGCTGGCAGATCGATGGTTTTTCGCGGCATCTAATTGATTTGCTTCGGCATAACCGCGCTGTAGATGTCATGAACGTTTGTCCGCGCGCGTGTTACACCGGATAACCTTACCAACATACGCCCCAATTTAATCATCAACCGCCCAACAGTGTGCAAAAGGCGCATGAAAACAGACGGTGCGCTGCTCCCTTGAGCCAGCCGCACAAGGCGATATTGCTCTGCCTGTTTTAGCAGCTCGCGGTTATGCTCGAGAACCAAAAAATGCTCACGGTTTATCGTGCTCAACCTCTCTTGTTGAGCAAAACTACCTGGTGTACTGCGAGACTGTTCAAGCGACATGCGTTTCACCTGCTCGTTTTGGGTTAAGTTGGTCCATTCGAATGCCAACGAGACGCAACAGACACTCCGGCTTTGACTTTCATGCTGACTCTTTATGCGCAAAATTCGCTGAACTGTGAACACCTGTTCGGTATTCACATGCAGCATGCCAGAGTGCTGGAAATGAAACTCACCAACTTGCTCTCGCAGTTCCAGAGCGTAGCATGCCAGCCGCGTAAGTCTTCAGAGATCCTGGATTATCGATGCAGACATCATGGCGATCACAAGTCTGAATTTCGCCTTACGTAATACTCGATTGATGTTTTGTCAGTTTACGTTTACGGTCTCACAGTACCATGAAAGCAGAAGCCCTGTCAATGCTCTTTACAAGCTTTAAAAAGTTTTTGTGACCCTTCAATGACCGTAAAGTTTTCAATCGACAAATTACTTGTCCGGCGTAGGCAAACCCGTATTTGTGCAGTAAACTTAATCTCATTAGAATCAGTTGAGGGCAAGCGTTGACTGATTTGTACGATCTTGACCCGGAAGAAGGCGTCACCGCCTACCCCGTCACCGACGAGCGCAGCCTCGCGCGGCGCATCGCGTTACAGGCTTTATATGAGATTGACAGCGCGCACCATCCGGCTGCGGAAGTGATCGCACGTCAGCTTCAAGCTCAGCGGGCGAGCGCCCGCGTCGGTCAGTACATGCAAAAGCTGGTCTACGGCACGGCAGCCAATATTGAGCTGCTTGATGATGTCATCCGCCGCTATGCCCCTGAGTGGCCGCTCGAGCAAATCGCCATCATCGATCGCAACATCTTGCGCATGGCGATCTTTGAGTTTGCGCTTCAGCAGCGCACCCCAGTGAGCGTCGCAATTGATGAGGCTGTTGAGCTGGCGAAACTGTTCGGCGCTGAAGGGGCTTCCGCTTTTGTCAACGGTGTTTTGGGCGCGCTGGCCGATGATGAAGCAGTGCTGCAAACGCTGCGCCAGCAGGCCGACGAAACGACTGAGCCATGAGCCAGCGACTGCGCCCCCCACGGCTTCGGCTGCGCCGACCGCGCATCCGCCCCCCGCAGCTTCCTGCCGAAACCCAGCCTGCCGAAGCGCAAGAACTGCGCATGTCGCTGCTGGAACATCTTGAAGAACTGCGAAACCGGTTGTTCAAAGCGGCGATCGCGCTGGTCATCGGCACGGCGGTCGGTTTCATCTTCGCTGGGGATGTGCTCGAATTCCTGAAACGCCCGTATGGCGCAGAGCCTTTCATTGCGCTTGGCCCAACCGACTCGGTCGTCGCGTATTTCCGCGTCGCTTTGATGATCGGCGGCATCCTTGCTATCCCCGTCATCACTTACCAAGTCTTGATGTTTGTGCTGCCGGGATTGACCAACAAAGAGCGGCGCGTCTTACTGATGGCGCTGCCGGCAATCACGCTGCTCTTCATCAT
>DAOTYT010000229.1:0-6321 GCA_034434615.1 Anaerolineae bacterium
TGGATGCCGCCAACGCCAGCCACTATGACGGCGCGACCAGCCTCGCGGAAGCCGTCACCGTGGCGGTTGATGTCGGCCGAGGCAAACGCAAGAAGATCGTGCTTAGCCCCTATATCCATCCGCAGTACCGCGCCGTCGTCCGCACTTACCACCAATACAGCGGCCTCACCATCACTGGCGATGAGACGCCAGAGGATGGCGCCAAACTGCTCGATGCCATCGACCAGGACACCGCGATGGTCGCCGCTGCCTATCCCAATTTCTTCGGCCAAATCGAAGACATCGGTGCGCTGGCGGAACGCGCGCACAGCGTCGGGGCGCTGTTGGTGATCGTCGCCAACCCCATGGCGTTGGGGCTGTTCAAATCGCCCGGCGAACTAGGGGCCGATATTGTCGTCGGCGAAGGACAGCCGCTCGGCATCCCGCTCAGCTTTGGCGGGCCGTATCTGGGCTACTTCGCCTGCCGCAGCGAGTATGTCCGCCGCATCGCTGGCCGCATCATCGGCGAAACCGTCGATGCTGATGGCAAGCGTGCCTACGTCATGACGCTGCGCCCGCGCGAGCAGGATATCCGTCGCGAGAAAGCCAGCAGCAATATCTGCACCAATCAGGGGTTGATGGCGCTGGCCGCCGTCGTCTATCTCTCGATTATGGGTAAGCACGGCTTGCGCAAAGCGGCCGAGCTGTGCTATCACAAAGCCCATTACGCTGCCGATCAGATTGATGGACTGCCCGGTTATCAAGTCGACCGCAGCCGTCCGTTTTTCAACGAATTTGTGGTCGCCTGTCCGCGGCCCATCAGTGAGCTGAACGACCGCCTGATCGAGCACGGCATCATCGGCGGTTATGACTTGAGTGAAGATTACCCAAACCTGAAAGACCACATGCTGCTGTGCGTCACAGAGATGAATCGTAAAGATGAAATTGATGCGCTGGTTGCGCTGTTGAAAGAGGCAAGCGCATGACAGAACCTTTGATCTACGAACTGAGTGTCCCGGGTCGGCAGGGTGTTCGTCTGCCGGCGATCGATGTGCCGGAAAGCCCCCTGCCCGAAGACCTGCTGCGCCAAGACCTCGATCTGCCTGAGGTGAGCGAGCTGCAGGTGGTGCGCCATTTCGTGAACTTGAGCGCGCTCAACCATGCGATCGATAAAGGCTTTTACCCGCTCGGCTCATGCACGATGAAGTACAACCCCAAGATCAATGAGGACATGGCGCGCCTGCCCGGCTTCGCCCACCTGCATCCCTTGACCGACCCTGAGGGCGCGCAGGGCGCGCTCGCGCTGATGCACCAGCTGCAAGAGTGGCTGGCCGAGATCAGCGGCTTTTCGGCCGTGAGCCTCGCGCCGGCGGCGGGCGCTCAAGGCGAACTGGCCGGGATCCTGATGATCCGCGCTTACCATCGCGAGCGGGGCGACGACAAGCGAACGCGCATCCTCGTGCCGAACAGCGCGCATGGCACCAACCCAGCGACCGTCTCGATGGCCGGTTTGCAAGCTGTGGAGCTGCCGTCCGATGCCGATGGCAACGTCGATCTGGAGGCGCTCAAAGCAGCCTGCGACGAGACGGTGGCCGGCATGATGATCACTGTGCCGAGCACGCTCGGCCTGTTCGAAGCGCACATCCTGGACGTGACCCGCATCGTTCACGAGGCGGGCGGCCTGATGTACATGGATGGCGCCAATCTCAATTCACTGATGGGCATCGTCAAGCCGGCCGCGCTCGGCTTCGATGTGATGCATTACAATCTGCACAAAACCTTCTCGACGCCGCACGGCGGCGGCGGCCCGGGCAGCGGCCCCGTCGCCGCCAGCGACCGGCTTAAGGACTACCTGCCTGGCCCGGTCGTGACGATCGTCGAGCCAGCGCCCAGCGATGACGAAGCGCCGCTTTACGGGCTGGCCATGCCGCCCAAATCGATCGGCCGCCTGAAGGCCTTCCATGGCAACTTCGGCATGCATGTGCGCGCCTATACCTACATTCGCACCTATGGCGGCGAGGGCCTGCGCGATGTCTCGCGCCATGCCGTGCTGAACGCCAATTATCTGCGCGCGCGGCTGGCCGATGTTTATCGCGTGCCTTACAACCGCTACTGCGCGCATGAATTCGTGCTCGAGGGCCGTTTTGAGGGCATCGATGATGTGCATGCGCTCGATATTTCGAAGCGGCTGATGGATTACGGCTTCCACCCGCCGACCAATTACTTCCCGTTGATCGTGCCGGAAGCGCTGCTGATCGAGCCGACCGAGACCGAAGATAAAGCGACGCTCGACCGCTTCATCGACGCGATGCGGACGATCGCGGAGGAGGCCAAGCGCGAGCCGAGGCTGCTCAAGGAGGCGCCGCACACCATGCCGGTCAAGCGACTCGATGAGGTGCGCGCTGCCAAACAGCTTGTGCTGTGCTGCCGCCCTGACATGGCCTGGCGCGAAAAAGCCGGCGCGAGCGATTGAGCCGCGCGGGTGGGGTGGGCGCGCCAAACGTCGGCGCGTCCACCCTTTTCTAGCTGGCTTCCCCGTGTTATCTTTCCGCCGATGACACCGTAAATTGAGGCACTGCCCCGGTGTACACCCGCGAGACCTGGCCTCCAAATCGATGGTTTATTTTCGCCTTAACGCTGATCCTGCTGCTGGCCGCCGCGCTGCGCATCGTGCACATCGGCCAGCAGAGCCTGTGGATCGATGAGGGCGCGACGTACTTCATCCTTCAGCAGCCCGATCTACTGGCCGCCCTGGCGACGCGCGACCATCATCCTCCGGGGTATTATCTGCTGCTAAAAGGCTGGATCGCGCTGGCGGGCAGCTCAGTCGTCTCCATGCGGATGCTGTCGGCCTTTTTCAGCATCCTCAGTGTAGCCGCTGTCGTCCCGCTGGCGCGCGCGCTTCATCGCAGCGATCGCTGGTTCAGCGCAGCGACCGTGCCGGTGCTGGCGGCGCTGGTGCTTGCCTTGTCCGACCCTGAAGTGGTGCTGGCGCAAGAAGTGCGCATGTATGCCCTGCGCACGTTTCTGGTCATCCTCAGCGCCCTGTTTTACATTCGCTGGATGGCGCGCCCGTCGACGCGGCGCGCCCTGCCGTGGATCATCGTGACGACGGCGCTGCTGCATGTGCAGTATCAGGGACTGTACATCGTGCTGGCGCAGGGGCTGCATGCGCTGCTGTTCCTGCGCGGCGCAGTTCGCCTGCGCGCGGTCGCCATCCTCGCTTTGATCGGTGGGTTGTTCGCGCCGTGGTTCATCGCCATCGGGTTTGACCAGCGCCTCAACGATCCCGGCATTCAGGCCGCGCTGCCCTCAACGTGGGGCACGCTGGAAGACATGCGCCACAAGTTTCTGACCGGGCAGTGGCCGCTCATGCTGGGGCTGCTGTTGCTCGGCGTGTTTCACTATGAAAGCAGCCGCCTGCGCCTGCGCGATCCCGGGGCGGCTTTCCTGCTGGCCTTCTGGGTGTTCGGGACGGTCGCCGTGACCTTCATCGCTAATCTCTGGTTCCCGGTGCTCGCCCCTCATCGCATCCTCTTGATCACCCCGGCGATCGCGATCCTGATCGCGCGCGGGCTGCGCAACCTGCCCGCGCCGGCGCGCGGGTTCCTCGTCGCTGTGATCGTCGTCTATGGCGTGACCACCGTCGATGATTACTATCCCAAAGAGCCGTGGGATCGCATGGCCGCTAGCCTGACAGCCTATGCGCGCCCTGGAGAGATGGCGCTGCTCGAGGTTTACCGCGGCGATAACCCGCTGACCTATTACCTCGACCGCGACCTGCCCGCGGGGACGCAGGTCGAATCGCTGCGTCACTGGCGCGAGTTCTGGCCGGAGCGCTATCCGCACGAGCTGCTGCCGGTGCTGGCCGCGCATGATACGGTGTGGCTGGCACATTGGAGTCCTGACCAGTCAGCCTTTGAGTTCTTGCAAACGACCGGCCACGTGCCAACGGCGGTGCTGACCACTGACCACTGGGGCAATGCGCTTAACGTCTATCGCTTTGATCGCCTCGACGGGCTGTTGAACGCCCCCCCGGCAGCAGCCTATCAAAATGGCATGACCCTGCACCGCGCCGTCATCGACCCGGAACGCATGCGCGTCGATTTGTGGTGGTCTGCTGGCCAACCCCTGGCCCATGATTATACAGTCTCCGCTTTTGTGCTCGACGCCAGCGGGGCGTTGGTCGCTCAGCACGACAGCTTCCCGCTGGAGAACCGCCGCCCGACGACGAGCTGGTCTCCCGGCGAACTCGTCTACGATCCTCACCCGCTTCAGCCGGCCGATCTTGCGCCGGGCCTTTACAGCGTCGGCGTGCAGGTTTATACCTACTTTGACGGCGCGCGTGTCTTCACGATCGATGATGAGCCGTGGGCGGTAGTCGGGACTTTGGTGCGATGAAGTCGATGGGGAGCGTATCTCTTTGCGTTTCGATGTAAACGGCGCTAAAACTATTGGCAGAATGATCCTGCCGCCGATGAGAACGCCATTACGATGAATTTGAAGGATCGCCTTGCGAACCTGCTGCGCCCGGCGGCAACCTCTGGACTGCGATCAGTAGTGCAGACGGCCCTCGACGCGGCACGCCACGCGAAGTTCGCCGAAGATTATCCGCGCGCGCTCCAACTGCTCGATCAGGCGCTGGCGCTGGCCGAGACCCCCGCCGAGACGGCGCTGGTGCAGCTGCAGCGCGTTGACGTGCTGACGCTGGCTGGTCGCTTTGAAGATGCCGAGGTAGCGCTGGCTGGCCTGCGGCCGAGCAGCGACGAAACCGTGCGCGCCTATACTGAAATCGCCGCTGGCTGGCTGGCGCAGATGCGCGGCGACCTGAGCGCGGCGCGCGCACATTACGAGACAGCGCGCGCCCAGGCGCAGGCTGCCCGCCATAACGGCGCAATCGGCCGGGCCGAAGCGCACCTTGCCGACACGTACTGGCGCGAGGGCAACGCCAGCTACGCGCTGCATCTGCTGGGAGATGCCCTGCCTCGCTTCAGCAGCAGCACCGATATCGAGATGAGCACTTATTTCGTTGGCATTATGGGCCGCGCTCAGCTCGATTCTGGCCATGATACCGATGGGGTCAACCTGCTGCGGCGGGCGGTACAGCTCTCAGAGCAGATCGGCTACCGGCGCTATATCCGTTTGTGGTCATTGGCGCTGGCCGAACGCGCGCTCGAAGAGGGGCGCTACGAAGATGCCCAAACGCATGCCCGGCGCGTTATCGACTATGCTGATGTTGAACACGGCGCGCTCGATGCGCTTGAGGCGCGCTGCCTGCTGGCGCGCATCGGCCTGCTGACGCGCAGCCCAGCCGATGCGCTCAGCCATGCCGAGGCGGCTTTAGCGCTCAACGAGCATCTGCCCGTTTCGACTGGCGCGGTAGCGAACGCTTTGCTGCGGGCGCAGTCCATCTACGGCGCGGCGCTGCGCGCCAACGGCCGATCGAACGAAGCTCTGCCGCTCCTTGAGGCAGCTGCCTCTTCAAGCGATGGCCGTGCCCGCCTGGAAGCGCTGCGCGCGCTCGGCGCTGCTCGCGCCGATACGGGTGATATCGCCGCGGCGGTCGGGGCCTATGAAGCTGCGATTCAGCTCGCGCGTGAGCTGGACGCTGGCCTGGAAGCGGCGCAGGCGCACCGCGATCGCGGCCTGATCTATCTGCGGGCCGGCCAGATCAACGAAGCGATCCATGAATGGATGCAGGCGCTGCCGCTCTATGAAGACCACAACGCGTATGCGCAGCTTGCCCGCCTTTACTGCGATCTCGGCGGGGCGCGCAAACAGCTTGGTCAAAATGCGCGTGCGCTCAAAGACTATGAACAGGCGTTGATGACGCTCAATTCCGTCGACGAGGCGGATCTAGAGACGCGCGGGCTGGTGCTCTCCAGCGCCGCCAACGCTTACGCCGAGCAGGGTGATGTTGAATCGGCAGATGCCTTTTTCAACGAGGCGATCACGCTGGCGAGCCGCATCGGCGATAAAGCGGCGGAGAGCACGCGCTCGGGCAATTACGGCTGGTTTTTGCTGACAACTGGCCGGCCGCGGCGCGCCACGGCCTCGCTGGAACGGGCGCTGCGTTTGAGCGAGCAGCATGGTCTCAAGCTGCAAGCCGCTGTGCAAACGGACAATCTCGGCTTAGTGCACGATGCGCTGGGAGAGTATCCAGCCGCGCTTGAGCGGCACCGGCGCGCGCTGGCGCTGATCGAACCGCTTGACCAACCCTACTGGCGCGCCGTGTTTAGTTTGAATTTATCGGCGACGCTGATCGCTTTAGGTGAATTCGATGAGGCGCGCGCGCTGATCGAGCCGGCGCTGGCGTCGGCGCGCGCGCAGGGCAGCGCCGAA
>DAOTYT010000230.1:0-13658 GCA_034434615.1 Anaerolineae bacterium
CAGCCTGTGCTCAGGATAGCGCAGGATGTGCTCGTAGTTGGAGAGCGCGCGGTCGATCGGGTCGCGCAGCATGGTGATGTAGACGAGCGGCCGGCGCATGTGGTGGTAGAAGTTGAAGCCGAAGTGGCCGGCATACAAGCGGTAATTTCGGCGCTGTTTTTCGGGTATCGCCGCCCACAGCGGTTCGAGCGCGACCGGGCAAATTTCGTGATGCGCAAAGTAACGCTGAAGCACAGCCGTAAATGTTGTGCCAGCGGTTTTTTGCACATGCAAAAAATACAGCACATCGTCGGGCGCTAGTGGCCTGAAAGGGACGTAGTCCGGATAGGCAAACGGTTGCAGATCTGAATATTGTTGACTGCTTCGCGGCCACAGCTGGCGCAGCAGTGCGATCATCCGCGAGAAACTCCAGCGCACTTTCGACAGACAAAAAGACTGACTTAAAATTCAATTATTCCAATGAGGACGTTATTGTCAAGTTTTGAACCACTCAGGTGAAGAGCTTCCCCCTGTTTTGCCTTTCACCAACCCAAATGAAAAATCCTGCTCGTTCGAGCAGGATTTTTCACAGCTTGCCAGCAGGAATGGCCTAGACTTTCTTGCGCGTGTCGATATCGCCCTGATAGCTGATGGCGGCGCGGCCTTCCTCGCCCGTGCTGATGCGGATCACGTTTTCGACCGGGTAAATGAAGATCATGCCGTCACCTTTTTCGCCAGTATGGGCTGCCCGTTTGATCGCCTCTACCGTAGCTTCGACGTTTTCATCGCTCAGGATAATGTTGATCTGTTTGCGCGGCAGCAGATCAACCTGATAAGTGCCTGTGCGCCATTGAAGCTGCAAGCCGCTGCCGCGCCCGCGCCCGCGCACTTCCATGACCGTCATGCCGACGATGCCGATCTCCGAAAGCGCCCGCTTCACTGCTTGCAGTTTTTCCTCGCGAATGATCGCTTCAATCTTTTTTGTCATCGTGCTGCCATCCGTTCTTGAGAGACCCGCGTGCTGCCGTTCAAAACAGGTTCGCTGGGAGAATTGGTGAACTCAGGGTAAGCGACCATGCCGTGCTCGTAGATATCGAGACCGAGGATCTCGCCCTCGCGCTTAGCGCGCAGCCAGCCGATGCCCCTGAGAATGCTGAATAGAATGCCGGAAGTGACGGTGACGAAAATGGCTACAGCGACGATGCCAATGAGCTGGGTGATGATCTGAGCGAAGCCGCCGCCGTGCAGCAGGCCGATTTCAGCGCCGAAGATGCCAACGGCCAGTGTGCCCCAGGCCCCGGCAAACCCATGAACCGAAACTGCCCCGACCACATCATCGACCTGAAAGCGTTCAAGGACATTCACGCCGATGAACATGATGACGCCGCCGATCGCGCCGATGATGATGGCTTCAAGCGGCGTCACGATCGCGCATGGGGCGGTGATCGCGACCAGCCCAGCCAGCGCACCGTTTAAACCCCATGGGAGCTGTGGCTTGCCGATCACGAACCAGCCAAGGAACATGGCCGCTAACGCGCCCGCCGCAGCCGCTAAGTTGGTGGTCACTGTGATCAACGCGATGCTGCCGGCATCGGCGTCAAGCTGGCTGCCGGGGTTGAAGCCGAACCAGCCCAGCCACAGGATGAACGTGCCCAGCGCTGCCAGCGTCATGCTGTGGCCGGGGATTGGCGCGCCGTCAGGGCCGAAGCGGTTCAAGCGCGGCCCAAGGATGATCGCGCCCATGAGGCCAACCCATGCCCCAGTGGAATGTACCACCGTTGACCCGGCGAAATCGAAGAACGGCGTTTCCAGCTCGGCCAGCCAGCCGCCGCCCCACACCCAGTGACCGACGACGGGATAGATCAGAACCGTGACGACCAGACTATAAATAAGATAGCCTTTGAACTCGGTACGGCCGGCCATCGCCCCCGACGCGATCGTGGCGGCGGTGGCGGCAAAGGCGAACTGGAAGAAGAAGAAGGCATAGGTCGGCACGGTCAGGTCGGGATAGATTTCCGGCACGTCGGCGAGGAAAAACCACTCAGTGCCGAAGAAGGCATTGCCGGCCCCGAACATCAGGCCGAAGCCGATCGCCCAGTAGCCGACTGCGCCGATCGACAGGTCAAAGAAGTTCTTCATGAAGATGTTGACGACGGTCTTCGCGCGAACAAAACCGGCCTCGACCAGGGCAAACCCCGCTTGCATGAAGAAAACCAGAAAACCAGCGACCAGCATCCAGACGGTATCGAGGTTGCTGACGACTGCCTCGATCGTCGGCCCGGCCTCCTCCTCTTCCACTGCGAGTTCCGCTGTCGCAGCGTCGTCAGCGACCTCTGTCGCTGCTTCCGCCGCTTCGGCGCCGGTCTCCGCTTGCGCGAGCACCCCGCCGACCAGCGCGCTGGTCACGAGGTAGGCAAGCACGAACAGGATGAGTAGGGTAAAACCTTTCTTGCGCTCTCTCATGGCCCATCTCTTTTGTGAAAATCCGCCAAGACGGGTGTAATTCTAAAATGCGCAGCGATTCGATCTTTATAAAGTATGCACCAATTTTTTAATCATATTTGGAAATTAGTGACAACAAAGCTGCTCACTCAGCAGCGATTGAGCCCGTGGCTGGATAAACTGCACACATTCAATCCATTTTTTTATCGCTCTATGCACAGGGGCTTTGTCAAGTATGTCTATGCCAACGCCAGGGCGACATTGAAGGCGGTCGCACGTTTTATAACGAAACGGCGCACCGCCAATAGAGAGCAAATGAGACAGGGCCTCAAACGCCCCGTTGAAGCGGCAGTACAGTCATCGCTTCCAATGACAAAGGTCTTCACTTGTCTCGACGGAGTCCTGTATGATGGAGATGTACTCTGAAGTTAAACTTGGCAGTCAGCCACCTTCTGTTTTCCCTTCCTGTCTGTGCAGTTGGTTGATGAGCCATGCAGGTGCCGCTGATGGATCAAGCGCTGATCGTGCTGCTGTTCGCTTCGCTTGCGGGCGAGATGCCGGTCGATCGAGAACCGATCATCATCGATGTGGCTGCCGCGGTGACTCGCGCACAGGCGGGCGACCGCCAAGCCGTGGCCGAACTTTATCAAACCCATGTGCGCCAGATCTATCGCTACATTGCGGCGCGGGTCCCCAATTCAGCCGATGTTGAAGACCTAACGGCGGATGTCTTCGTGCGCATGGTGGAGGGGCTGTCGACGTATCAAGTGACCGGTGCGCCGTTCGAGGCTTGGTTGTATCGAATTGCGGCATCTCGTGTGGTCGATTACTACCGATCCAATTCCCGCAGCGGCGCCGTCGCCCTCAGCGATGCGCTGGCAGCCCCCGGTGAAACGCCTGAACAGGAGCTGATCGAAGCGCAGGGGTTCGACCCGCTGCGCGCCGCGCTGCATGCACTGCCTGAGGTGTATCAACTGCTGTTGATCCTGCGCTTCGTCGAACGCAAGAGCCACGAAGAAACCGCCCGTATTTTAGGGCGCAGCGTAAGCTCAGTCAAAAGCATGCAGCATCGCGCGCTGACGCGCCTGGCAGAGCAGCTGGGGCTGGATCAAAAAGCGCGGCATTATCTGCGAGGTGAAGATGGCTAGCCCATCCTTCGATGCCGAGTCGTTAGCACAGCAGCTCGACCGCGTTCTGCCGCCGGGCTCGCAGCGCATCGAGAAGTTCGATGACGAGCTCCGGCTTGCTGCGGCCGTTCGCCTTGCTCAGCTGCAAGTGGGTGAACCTTCGCCGGCTGCGCTGCGGCGCATGGAAATGCGCATGTTAGCGCGCTACGACCATCTCTACCCACGCCGTCATAAAAGCTGGCGCGCTTCCCTGCTGGTGGGGCTGCGCTGGGCTGCCGCGGCCTGCCTGCTCCTGCTGGTGATGAGCGCCGCCATCTTGCCGATCGCAGGCCGCAGCCTGCCCGGCGAGCCGTTCTATGCTGTCAAGCGGGCTGCCGAACGCGTCGAACGCCTGCTCGCGATCACGCCGGATGCTGCTGCTGCGGTCTACCTGCGGCAGGCCGAGCGCCGGGCGCAAGAAGCGCTTGCGCTCGCTGAGGACGGTCGATTGGATAAGACCTTGATTTTGGAGGCGCTGGACTCGCGCCGAGTCGCCCTCGAACGCGCCAGCCCTGCCCTGTTAGCTGCGCCGGAATTTGTGGCTGCGCAGCGCGCGATCGCCGCGCAAATCTACGCGGCAATCGCACTCACCAGCCCGCCTGTCAGCGAAGAAGCGCCGCCGGCGGTTATCGCAACCGAGACGCCCGCAGGCATTCCTACAAGGACGCTGACGCCCTCCCCGCAAACGCTGCCCCCCACTTCCATGCCGACGCTGATCCCGGCTTTGCTGCCGGGTGAAACTGCGACCGAAGCCCCAACCGCCGCAGCGACGGTGACGCAAAGGCCCACAAACACCCCGACTGCCGCGACAGCCACAACCGCGAGTCCAACTGCGACCGCTACCCCAACTGAGACGATGCCGCCGACCACAACGCCCCCATCAATGCCGCCCAGCGCTGTGCCAGCTGCGAGGATGCCGGAGTGTCCTGGTCTCTCTTGCGACTCGGCGGGTATGCCCGGAGGGCGGGTCGATCCAGCCAACCCGCCCGGTCACAGCGGCGGGCGGCATGACGCCCGGCCCCAGCCGCCGGGCGGTGGGCCGCCGCCGCATGCGCATAACCCACTTCCGCCGGGCGGTGGGCCGCCGCCGCATGCGCACAACCCACCTCCGCCGCGCGGAGACGGGCCGCCCGATCGTGCGAATAATCCGGAAGCGCCGCCGGGCGCTGGGCAGGGCCGAGGGCGAGGAGGCCGGTAGCCGCGATTAGATCACGCGATGCCTCGGCGTTGGCGTTGGCGGGTGGAAGCTGTCGACAGCCTGCATCTCGACCACTGCGCCGAACTCGCGCTGCACTTCAGCGACCAGCGCCCCCAGCAGCGCGCGCAGTGCCTCGGCGTCCGTCTGCACGCGGGCGTTGATCAGCAGGCTGAGCGCGCCGCTGGGCAGTTCCGGCAGCGCGATCGGTTCGCGGGCGTCATTGAGCGTCGTCAGGCTGATCTTGTGCTGCGCGCCGTCGTCAGCGCGGCCCACCGAGAACTTCACATGGCCGATCGGGATGGCCGCCGCCGCCAGCCGGTCGCGCAGGCCGTGCATGATGGCGAGCGCGGCCTCGGCAGACCGGTCGCCCGCATCAATGCGCAGCGCCGCATCGAGCCATGCCAGCGCCGCCTCACCAGCGCCATAGCGAGCATAGTCGATCGCTGCCAGCGCCGGGCCGGGCTGTCCCTCGCCCGCCGCCAGCGCGGCCAACCAGCCCTCGATCGCCGCCGGGTCGTAGACGCTCTGCAACCGGCAGCGCTTGCCCGGCAGCGCCTGTTTGACCCGTTCCTGGATCTCGACGATCTCGTCGAGCGTGAGCAGGTCGCATTTGTTGACGATGAGCAGGCCGGCCTCCTCGATCTGCTGGTCGAACAGATAGATGACTTCCTCGGCAAAGGGCAGGGCGGCGCCACGCAGCCGCGCCAGCAGCAGGCGCGCATCGGCGAAGACCGAGAAGCTGGCCGGTGTCGTGCGCAGCGCCAGCAGCGGGTTGACGACCGTCGCCACGACATCGGCACATGAGCCGACCGACTCAGCAAAGATGACATCGGGCTGCGTCGCCGCGATCAGCCCTTCTAAACGCGCATCGAGGTCGTCGTAGTTGCAGCAGAAGCAGCCGTGCGTGACCTCGACGGCCGGCACGCGCAGCGCGTCGAAGAAGGCCGTATCGACCAAGTAGCGGCCCTGATCGTTCGTGATGACCCCGACGCGCTGCCCGCGCCCTAACAGCAGGCGGGCTGCCGCGGCGATGGCCGTCGTTTTGCCACTGCCTAAAAATCCGCCGACGATGTGGAGATCCATCAACGCGCTCCCCATCCTATCGCTGCTTCAGCGGCCTCAAGATGGCTGCAGCGCCTGCTCGATCGCGGCCAGCAGCTCATCATGGCTCGGGATGATCGACGAGTATTTGAGCTCACCGTTGATATAGATGCTGGGCAGGTTCTTGACCCCCATCTTCTTGCAGCGGGCAATGTTTTCTCGTTCGGTGAACTTGTACTCGACAATATCGACCTTCGTCCCAAACTGTTGGGCCGCGCGCAGGGCTGCGCCGAACATGTAAGTGCAGGCGGCGCAGGTGTCCGAATCGAGCGTGAAGACTTCGATCAGCGGCCGTTCGAGGCGTTCATAATCGGGCAGCGGCACATCGATGTCGAACAGGTCAGGCGCGGCGTAATCCTTGAGCATCTGCGCGGCACGTTCGGGATCGCGCACCGCTTCGACGACGCCGATCACGTTCTCGATCGGGATGTCGTAGGGCATATCGCACCCAGGCGCGAGGATGAAATTGTGATGCGACAGTTTCGCCAGCAGCTCGACCACGAACTTCATATTGTCCTGCTGCGTCCCCAGCAGCATGACGGTCGTCAGCGGGATGTTGCCGCCGATGGTGACATGGTAGCGATCGGTGATGGCTTTGGCCGCGGCTATGTCGATGTTCTCATCGATGCCGATCGAGTCCGGCCCGGTTTTGCACAGGCCCTCGATGTTCTTGGTCGCATCGCCGCAGACGAAGAAGGACGAGAAAGCCCCGCGCTCACGGATGTGAGCGAAGACTTGCGCCATCGGTTCGTGCATGAACTGCGCGAAGTGCTTCGGCCCGATCTGCGAGACGAGCGGATCGACCACTGCGATCACATCCATGCCGGCATCAAGATACAGGTCGGCCATCCGTTTGCAGACAGCGCTGGTATAGGCGATTAGCTCGTGAACCTGATCGACGCGCAGCATCATATCCATGAAGATCTCGGTGCCGCGCAGATGCGAAGCCAGCGTCAAGGGGCCGCACACTAAGCCGTAGAGCGCCGTCCGCTCGCCTACGGCAGTTTTCATGCGCCGCATCACCTCGAGCACGATCGGCAGGCGGCCGTCGGCCGGTTCGGGCAGCCGGTCAGGGATGACCAGCTCGGCGGCCAACGGGTGTGTCGCGACCGACGGAGGCGCTTTCTCGGCCCACAGCAGCTCGCAGCCGAGGATCTCCGCTTCGATCTGCAGGTCGAACACCACGGGCTGCCCGTCAGGGTCATAGACGCGGTTGACCTCGAGCAGCGACTCGAACAGCTTGTCAGCGTCGGTCAATACTTCAGTCGCCGTGTAGCCTTTCAGCTTGCCGGCATGCACGCCGGCGAACGGCACCCACGGCACCGCCTCGACCGGTTCATGACGCAGGGCCGCAAGCAGCAGCGCTTTGCCTTTGCGCGGGTTAGGGTGGGTCATCGTTGGTTGTCCCTTTCGAACGAGATTGAACGAGCTTGAGTTGCCACAATGATCAGCTTGGGCGCACGGCTTCAAGTGCGTGCCATCAGCGGACGCCCAGCAGCAGCTCGATCGTCAATTGATCGAGCTGTTCATAGGCCAGGCCTCGGCGGCCTAACGCCGCGCGGTCGAACGGCTCATCGAGCAGGCGCGCCAGCTTCTCTTTGCTGTAGCCGCCGGTCAGGTAGGTGTAGCTGCCCTCGTCGGCGCGAAGCTCGGCCAGCAGCGCCTGAATCTCGGGGTCTGCGTTGAAGCGCTCGGCCTTCTCCTTCAGGATCAGGTACGTTCGCATGCAGCCGCGCGCGAAGGCCTTGACGCCCTCGTAATCCTCGCTGCGATAGGCATGCGCGTCAAAATGACGGCTGCCCTGGTAGCCGCTGTCCTCGAGCAGTTTGACCAGATAGAATGCCTGCTTGATCATCACCGCGCCGAAGCGGAAGTCCTGGTCGTAACGGCCGAACAACTGGTCGTTCAAGTCGATGTGGAACAGCTTGCCCGCATCGATCGCCTGCGCCACAGCATGCGTGAAATTCAGGCCGGCCATGTGTTCATGCGCGACTTCTGGGTTCAGGCCGACCATCTCCGGCCGGTCAAGCGTAGCGATGAAGCCGAGCATGCTGCCGACCGTCGGCAGGTAGAGATCGCTGCGCGGCTCGTTCGGCTTCGGCTCAAGCGCGAATTTAAGGTCGTAGCCCTGATCGACCACGTATTCGCACAGGAAGTTGAGCGCCTCGCGAAACCATTTGGCCGCATCGAGCGGGTTCTTGGCGCTGTCCGTCTCGGCGCCCTCGCGGCCGCCCCAGAAGACGTAAACCTTCGCGCCGACCTCGACGCCGAGGTCGATGGCGCGAATCGTCTTCTGCAGGGCGTAAGCCCGCACGCGCGGGTCGTTGCTGGTGAAGGCGCCGTCTTTGAAAACCGGGTCGGTGAACAGGTTGGTCGTCGCCATCGGCACGATCAGGCCGGTGTCATCGAGGGCGCGTTTGAAATCGCGCAGGAGGCTGTCGCGCTCGGCCGGCGTCGCATCGATCGGGATCAGGTCGTTATCGTGGAAGTTGACGCCGTACGCGCCAACCTCGGCGGCTATCCGCACGATCTCGACCGGCGAGAGCGGCTCGCGCACCGGCAGGCCGAACGGATCGCGGCCGACGTTGCCCAGCGTCCACAGGCCGAACGTGAATTTGTGTTCAGGTTTTGGGATGTAGTCCGACATATTTTGTCCTTTGGTGTCGTTGCAAAAGAGAGGCGGCTGCGCGCCGCCTCTTCCACAAAAAGCCTACACAGCCAGCAGCTCTTTGGCCCGGCGCACCGCCGAGCTGGCATCCGGCGCGTAGCCGTCGGCGCCGATCTCGTCGACGAATATCTGGGTGACGCCCGCGCCGCCGACCATGATCTTAACCTGATCGCGCAGGCCGGCTTCGCGGATCGCGTTGATGATCTTGCCCATCATCGGCATCGTCGTCGTCAGCAGGGCAGACATGCCGACGAGCTGCGCATTATGCTGGCGGATCGCCTCGATGAATTTTTCGGGCGGCACATCTGGCCCCAAATCGAACACCTGAAAACCCGCCCCTTCCCACATCATGGCGACGAGATTCTTGCCGATATCGTGCAGGTCGCCTTTGACGGTGCCGATGACCGCGCGCCCAAGCGGTTCGATGCCGCTCTGCGCGAGGATCGGGCGCAGCAGCTCCATGATGCCCTGGACGCCGATGGCCGAGGCCATCATTTCCGGCAGGAAGTATTCACCGCACTCAAATTTCTCGCCCACGATCTCCATGGCAGGGACGATGATCTTGTTGATGAGAGTCGTCGCCTCGATGCCTTCGTCGAGGGCCGCTTTGGCCGCTTCCAGCGCCATCGGCGGGTTGCCATCGATCAGCGCATCGCGCAGCTTGATCAGGGTTTCGGGCAGCGCCTCCTCGGCCGCCATCAGCTCGGCCGCCTCTTCCGGCGTCAGCGCGCGCCCAGCGATGCGCGCGTCCGGGCTGGCGGCATGCACCTGCGCCACCGGGACGGCGGGCGCTTCCGGGTAATCGACCCAGTAGCTCTCCGGCCGCCGGCCCGGGGCATTGTCCTCAGCGTAAACGCCGTACTCGCGGATCGCTTCCCACATGGCCATCACGTTTTCTGGCGGCACATTGGCCTGAATGTTATGCACGGCCGCTGCGATAAACCCGCCGCCCGGCCCGAAGTCGTCGACCCGGCGCCGGACTTCATCGCGCACCTGCGCCGGCGTGCCATCAGTGAAGACGCCCTGTGTATCGACTGCGCCGCCCCAAAAAACGACATCGCGGCCAAAATCGCGCTTGAGCGCTTTCGACTCCATGCCGGCCGCACTCACCTGCACCGGGTTGATGATATCGAAGCCGCACTCAACCAAATCGGGGATGATGTCGCGGATGGCGCCGCAGCAGTGGTAGAAGATCTTAGCCCTGCTGCGCGCTTTGATGAAATCGCAGATCTTCTTGTGGCGCGGCTTGATCACGCTGCGGTAGATCTCCGGGCTGATCAGCAGGCCAAACTGCCCGGCGAGGTCATCGGCTTCCTGCACTACATCGGCGTAATCGCCGATCAGCGGCAGCGCCACCTCCCAATAAGCCAGCTTGAGATCGACGATCGTATCGGCCAAATACTCGACCAGTTTCAGGTCATTGACCAGCGCCGGGTAGACGCGCCCGTAGCCGAGCATCCAGCAGACCAGCTCGAAGAAACCGGCCGACAGCCCGCCGACGATCACCAGCTCGCCGAGATCTTCGGCGACGTGGCGCGCTGCCTCTTTCAACCCGCTGAAGCGGGCGGGGTCGGTGGGGTTCGGCCACGGGTATTTACGAATCTCCTCGATCGACGTGATGTTCGCCAGCGGGTGGTGGAACATGTCGTAGAAGAAGCCGCCCTCTTTGGGCATGCGCCAGCCGATGCCCCATTCGTCATAGAAAAAGTCGTAGCCGGGCATATCGGTCGTGTTGATCTCGATGCGGAAGGTGGCAGACGATCGCGGCGCGATGTTGCGCACATCGCAGCCGAGCTGGGCGCGCACATCATCATCGACGACGGCGATCTGTTGGAAGATGTCCATCACCTGCGCCTCTTTTTCGGGCAGGCCGAGATAGGCGCGCAGTTTGCGATAGGCCTGCACATTGATGCTGGTGAGCACCGTGCCGCCCAAATCGAACGGCACACGGTCGGGTTCTTGATGGTTGAGCGCCAGTTTGCACCGTTCTCTTGAGTTCATGATGTTTCTCCCTGCTGCTGCACCTTGCAGCGGTTGCTGAGTTAAATTGTGCCGGGCAGCGCGACGGGCGCGTGCAGGTCGCGCTGCGTTCCGTCCATGGCGACGACGACGGCGCGCACCTGCCTGGCATGCGCTGGCGGGGTGATCAGGCGGTCGAGCGCGATCACCGCCAGCGGGTCAGCATGAGCGCACTCATCAGCGCGCAGCGTTTCGCCATTTCCATCCAACCATTCCAGCACCACCCGGCCGACGTCGAAAACGCCGAAGACGCCGCGCGCCTGCCAGAACGGGCCGGCTGGCTGCAGCGCCAGCCGTTCGGTCGTTAGCCCGCCTGGCGCAACGTCGATCACACGGCCATGAGCGCGCGCGGCTGCCCATTCCAGGCTGAAACTGGTCTTTTCGCCGGGCACGAGCGTTCGCAGCGGGCTGAGGATCTCCGTCTCGACGTGGTAGATATCGGAGCCAGCAAAATTCAAATTGCCGACCTCGCCCGCGCCCACTGTCCATATCTCCACGGTCGAGCCCGCATCCGGATACTCCGCGCCCGGTTCATAGGTGAAGCGCTCGCAGAAAGCGTAGCCCGCCGCCGGGTTGCTGAAGGCGATCCAGCCGGCCGTCGAGTCAAGGCCGACTTTGCCGATCTGCCATTGGTACGACGCGCTGAAGAGCTGATGCTGCGCATCGACCTGCCACTGCGGGTTATCCTCGGCGCCGAACATGACGTGAAACTTGCGCGGGAAGCGGCTGGCCGGGTTGACTGGCGTCGTCACCACGCATGAGGGTTCATAGCTCAGGCGGCCGTCGGCCTCGATGCGCTCGGCCCGGAGCTGAACGACATCCCAGATCGACCAGCGCACCGGCCGGTCGCTGATGTTGGTGAAGGTGAGCTGAACCCGCACCCGGCTGCTGTCTCGTTCAATGGTGAACTGCCGTCCGATCTGCAAGCCGGTGCGCGGGTCGGGCGGGCTGGTCATGCGGACGGTGGCGCTGCCATTGTCAGATCCGAGTTCGTTGAGCGTGTAGCGTCCCGTATCGAGCACCGGGTCAGGCGGGCCGTGCCATTGATCGGGGCGATCCCAACCCTGAGGGGCCGGCCAGGTCTTATCGCCGCCATAGTTTTTCCACGCCGCCAGCGAGCCATCGCCCTGATTTTCCTCTGCCGTGAACAATTTACCGACCAGCCTGGGGTCGACGTACAAGAAAGCGTAAGGCCCCAAATCGTAGGCCATCACGCGCCCGCCGATATCGGGCACGGCCACCAGCCGAATGAAACGGTTTTCCAGATAGCAGGCGCGCCAGCCGTGAAAATCCGCCTGGCGGCTGGTGCAGTGAAGCTGCGTCATAAGATCTCCTCTATGGAGGGCAGCGCTTCGGCGAAGTCATCGCGCAGGCCGGTGGCATACTCCATGATCAATTCCTGCGTCGCCTCGGCGCGCGGCAGGATGCCAGTCACCCGCCCCTCGCACATGACGACGATGCGATGCGCCAGCGCCAGCACCTCAGGCAGCTCGGATGAGATGAGCAGGATGCCTATCCCCTTCCGAGCGAGAAGACGCATCAATTCATAGATCTCGGCTTTGGCGCCTACATCGACGCCGTGCGTCGGCTCATCGAGGATGAGCAGTTCCGGGTTGGTGGCCAGCCAGCGGCCGAGCACCGTCTTCTGTTGGTTGCCACCGCTCAAACTGCTGACCGGCTGATCGAGCGAAGCGAGGCGGATATCGAGTGCTCTGACCTGCCGCTGCGCCAGCTTGCGTTCGCCAGCGGGGTTGATCAGCTTGAGGCGGTTCATGAAGGGCAGCTCGGCCATCGAGATGTTATGGGCGATCGCCATCTTCATGAACAGGCTCAGATTTTTGCGATCTTCCTGCACCATGGCGATGCCGTGTTTGATCGCGCTGGCCGGCGAACCAAAGCGCACCGGCCGGCCTTTGAAGATGATCTCGCCCGCCTCATAGCGTTCGGCGCCAAAGATCGCTCGGGCGACATCGCTGCGCCCTGCGCCGATCAGGCCGGAGAAGGCGACGATCTCGCCGCGCCGGATCGTGAAGCTTACGTTTTTGAAACGCCTGCCGCTTAAGCCGCGCACCTCGAGCAGCGTATCGCCAATGTGATCGTCCTGCGTAATGACGCTGCGGTCGAGGTCGCGGCCAACCATCATCGTGATCACGCGCTGCTCGGTCGCTTCGCGCGTCGGGATCGTGCCGACGTAGTGGCCGTCGCGCAGCACGGTGATGCGGTCAGAGATGCGCAGCACTTCATCAATTTTGTGCGACACGTAGATGATGGCGATATTGTTCGCTTTGAGGTCAGCGATCACTTTAAAGAGGACTTCGGTCTCCGCCTCCGAGAGGGAAGAGTTCGGCTCGTCCATGATGATCAGCTTGGCGTTAGCGTTCAGGGCGCGCGCGATCTCAATGAGCTGGCGCTGCGAGATGCTCAGCTCGCGCACTGGCGTGTAAACGTCGACGTTGAGACGCACCGGCTTGAGCGCCTCTTTGGCCATTCGCTCCAGCTTGCGCCAGTTCATCAGCCCGAAGCGCGAGGGCACGCGGCCAGTGAAAAGGTTCTCGATCACGCTCATCGAGGGCAGGTTGGAGAGTTCTTGGTGAATGATCGCGATACCGGCGTTCATCGCGTCGATCGGTCGGTTGAAATTAACCTCGGCGCCGTCATAAACGATCGTGCCGCCATCGCGCGGCACGATGCCGCCCAGCACCTTGATCAGTGTCGACTTGCCAGCCCCGTTCTCGCCGACCAGCGCGTGCACCTCGCCGCGATTGAGGTCGAACTGCACGTTGTTAAGCGCCAGCACGCCGCCGTAACGTTTTGTGATGCCCTCCATCCGCAAGATCTGCTGCGCCGAGTCGGTCATCGTCAATCCCTTTACTCTCACAAGGCAGCTCTTTGTCGTTCCTCCGGCTGCGGGGAATTGACGCATTCTCCCGCAGCGGGAGGCACGGCAAAAAGGTGAAAGGGGCCGGAGGGCGCAGCTGCGCCCCCCGGCCAGACCAGCTCAGTTGGCCGGCGTCCAGAATTCGCTGATGTTGTCGGCGGTGACGACGCTGGCATCGGTGACGAGACGAGCGCAGGGCGGGACCTC
>DAOTYT010000231.1:0-15821 GCA_034434615.1 Anaerolineae bacterium
CACTCGTATGACCACGCTATCTTGTGGTGCTACCCACTATCCCTTTCACATCTCAAAAGTTTCAATCAGTTCACTCAAAAATATCATATTGCGCAAGGGCCAATTTAGTGCAAAATTTTCCACAAACAATTTTTAAAGGTCATGAGGGCTCAAAAAATTCTCTATCTATCTGTATATGTGCTTTGACAAGCGTTTCGTGCCGAACTCATGCGCACTGGGCGCGAAGCCGCTATACTTAGGCAGTATCCCTGCCTGGAAGCCTTATGTCGATACCCTTAATACGTATTCACCAGCAAAAGCGGCGCAATCTCGTCATGAAGCTGACGCCGATCGGCATCGTCGTTTTTATCCCGGAGTGGATGCGCGCCGACAGCCCCCAAGTGCGCGATTTCATCGCGGCCGGGCTGGATAGGCTTGCCGCAGACGGTCACCGGCTTCAACCCGGCGAGCAGCAGCTCACGCCGGATGAGCTGCGGGCGCTGGTGGATCGGTGGGCCGATCGCCTTGGCGTAACACCCGGTCGTGTGCAGCTTCGAGCCATGTACCGCAAATGGGGGTCGTGCTCCACCCGTGGCAACATCACCCTGAACACAGCGTTGTGCCATCTCTCGGTCGAGCTGGCTGAATATGTCGTCTTGCATGAACTGGCGCACTTGATCGCTTTCAACCACGGCCGCGATTTCAAAGCGCTGATGACCCATCACATGCCCGATTGGCGCGAACGCGAACGGGCACTAGACGCCTATCTCGGCGGGCACAAGGGGACCGAACAGCCTGCCCGCTAGCGAGCTGGTGGTCAGAAACAAACAGGCCGTCATCGCGTTGATGATGGCCTGTTTCGCCGCTGCGGCCGCAGCCCGCCGTGCGTGAGGTTCTTCACTCGGCTTTGCGCAGGCCGATTGCCCGGCCGCGCAGCGTGCTGCGCCGCATCTGCCGGAGCACGCGCTCAACGTGAGCTTCTTCAACGTCGACGAAAGTCTCATTCCGGCGAATGTCGATCGCGCCGATTGCGCGCCCGGGAATCCCTGCCTCGCCCGCGATCGCACCGACAACATCGCCCGGCTTCACGCCTTGATCGCGACCGACGTTGAGCTGCAAGCGCACCATGCCCGGTTCCCGGCCAGTATGCTGGCGGGCGATGCGGGGCCTGCGCCCAGTTGTACGCGCATCGTGCTGGCGCAGTGGGAACTCGCCGCGTTCTTTCGGTTCATCAATCACTTCGATAGGCCGCTGAGCCTCGCTGGCCCGCGCCAAGCGAATCGCGGCCGCACTGATCGTTTCGAGGTCATACCCGCCTGCTGCCAGTTCTGCGGCAAAGGCGCGCTCACGGCTAAGGTCATCTTCGGCCAACACACGCTGAAGGGCTGCTGTGAAGGCAGCATCACGCCGGGCCACCACCTGCTCAACACTGGGAAGCGGCGCTTTCTCGATACGACTCTTGGTAAACCCTTCGATCGTCTTCAACCAGCGGCGCTCGCGCGGGGTAACGAGCGTGATCGCGACGCCATCGCGCCCGGCACGCCCGGTTCGCCCGATCCGGTGAACATAGTCTTCCGGGTCGTAAGGCATATCATAATTGATGACATGCGAGACATTCTCAATGTCGAGGCCGCGGGCGGCGACATCGGTCGCAACCAGAACTTTGATCAGGCCGCTGCGGAAACGGCGCAAAACCGTTTCGCGCACATCTTGGCTGAGGTCTCCATGGATCGCCTCGACTGGGAAACCGCGCGCCAAGAGCGCCTCAGCGAGCTGAGCCGCCCCGACTTTGGTGCGCGCAAATATCAGCGCGCTCTGGATGGCTTCAACTTCGAGCAAACGGGCCACCACGGCCAGCTTCGAGTCTTCAAACACCAAGTGATAACGCTGCTGTGTTTGTGGAACGGTGAGCGTTTTCGGCGCAATCGTCACCGAGACCGGATCGTTCATGTAGCGCGCCGCCAGCCGGCGGATCGGCTCTGCCAGCGTTGCCGAGAACAAGGCCGTCTGCCGCTGGCCCGGGGTGCTGCTCAAAATTGACTCGACATCATCAATGAAACCCATTTTGAGCATCTCGTCCGCTTCATCGAGGACGAGATAACGCACCGTCGATAAATCGAGCGCGCCGCGTTGGATTAAGTCGAGGATACGGCCGGGCGTCCCTGCCACGACATGCACCCCAGCATCGAGGCGCTTCATCTGGCGGGTGTAAGACTGCCCGCCATAGATGGCCAGAACGCGCGCACCCAAATAGCGGCCGTAGCGATAAATGGCTTCGTTCACCTGCAGCGCCAGTTCACGGGTGGGAACCAAGACCAGCGCCTGCACGCCGCGGCCATTCAAATCAAGCTGCTCCAGCAGTGGCAGCGCGTAGGCAGCCGTCTTGCCAGTTCCGGTCTGGGCTTGCCCAAGCACATCGCGGCCGGCAAGCAGCGCGGGGATCGCGCCTTCCTGTATCGGCGTAGGGTTCTCGTAGCCCAGTTCGATCAGCGCGCGCAAAATCTCGGCGCGCAAACCCAATTGTGCAAAAGGATTGCTCATTTCATCTCCCAAGCAAAAAGACCCCGCGCCGCGCGCAGGGTCTCATAGTGTGCACAGTAACCTTGCGTGTTCATTATTTTATATTTTATCATGAATTACATGATGAACAATGGGTAGTTGAACAAACTGAAACGCCAGTTCGGCGAGTTTGCCCTCTTAACATCGCGCAGTACAATAGACGGCACAACCCTCTTTGGAGACGAAAGCGCACACGTCATGAGCGATCTGCTCATCCAAAACTGCACTCTTCTTGTCATCGAACGCCACACGCCGCGCGTTCAAGTCCTTTATGACTACGATATCCTCATCAGTGGGGCGCGCGTTCAGGCCATTCAACCGACCGGCGGTGTCGATCCTTCCCATTTTCGCCGCGTGATCGAGGCCCGCGGCATGCTCGCCATGCCGGGGTTGATCAACACCCATGCCCACGTGCCGATGGTTTTATTTCGCGGTCTGGCCGAAGATGTCTCGATCGATCGCTGGTTCAATGAGTACATTTGGCCGCTGGAACACAATTTGACCGAACGCGATGTCTTCAACGGCATGCTGTTGGGACTGGCAGAGATGATACGCGCCGGCATCACAACGGTGGCCGATCATTACTTTCACATGGATCATGCCGCGGCAGCGGTCGAACAGGCAGGGACGCGCGCGCTGCTCGGCTGGGCGATCTTCAGCAGCAGCGGCGAGCGGATGATCGAACGGACGGCTGAGTTTGTGCGCCAATGGAATGGCGCAGCCCGCGGCCGCATCCGCGCTCTAATGGCCCCGCATGCACCGTACACCTGCACCGATGATTACCTGCGCGCATGCGCGCACACCGCGCGCAGGCTTGGCGTCGGCATCCACATTCACGCGGCCGAAGAGCGCGGGCAAACCGAAGCCAGCCTCGCCAAACGAGGCATAACGCCGATTCAGGTGCTGGAACAAACGGGCATCCTCGATGTCCCGACGATCATCGCCCATGCTTGCGGCGCGCTGCCCTCAGATATTGAACTGTTAGCTCGTTATCAAGCGGGCATCGCCCATGCGCCGAAGACGTACCTGAAGCTGGCGATGGATTTGACTCCCATCCAACAGTGTCGGCAGCTGGGGGTGCCAGTCGGCCTCGCGACCGATGGCGCGGTCAGCAACAATACGCTCAATTTGTGGGAATCGCTGCGCCTGATGGCGATGCTGCAAAAAGATCGCGCTCATGACCCCGAAGTGATGCCGATCGCCGAAGCGCTGTACATTGCCACGCGCGACAGCGCGCGCGTCATTGGGATGGATGGCGAGCTGGGCGCCATCGAACCCGGCTATCTGGCCGATATTATCTTGGTTGACCAGAGCGGCCTGCATCATCAGCCGCTGTACAGCAGAACGGCCAGCTTGGTTTACAACACCGAGATCGCTGATGTTCACACAGTGATCGTGAATGGCGAAGTCATCATGCGCGACCGCCAGCTCCTCACGATTCAGGTCGAAGCGATTTTGGAGGAGATCCACGCCGCGATGCCGCGCCTATCGCGCCGCCAGCTTGATCAGCGCATTCAGACTTACAACCCGTGAAGGGTCAGCTCAGAACATAAGGGATGAATAACAGCACAACGTTGACGGTGACCTGACACAGCCACGCAGCAGCCAGCCCATTGCGCTGACGCACATAGCTGTATGTCATGTTCACCATGATCAGCGCGCTGCCGATGATGAGGCCAACGGCTGGGAAACGCGTCACTTCCAACATCGGGAAGAAGAGTAGAAGCGACCAGGCGCTTGCGATCAGGCCGACGAGCCAGAAGGCGCGTTGGTACTGCACTAACCCGCGAAAGAAGAGCGTCTCGGCCAGCGGCATCGCGAAGACCAGCAGGCCAAACACCGCGCCGGCTGGCAGCCCGCGCATGACCCCATCAATGTCGGAACGGAACAGCAGGTTGACTGTCGTCGCCAGCGTGGAGCCGCCGACGAGCATCATCGGCACGGCGAGGATCAATCCAAAAACGATGCCCCAAACCAAGTTATCGACGCGCTCTTTGCCGATGCGCTCTGTCTCGCCCAGCAGCCATCCTAATACGGAAAACAGCGCCAGTGCTGACCACCCTGCCACATACCGCACATCGCCGTATTCCGGCGCGATCGGGATCAACCCGATACTGACGGCGAAACCCACCAGCAAGCCAAAAGTAGGATCGCTGCCGGAGCCGCGATAACGGACACGAACTGGTTCGGGGATGCTCGCGTCGATCTCATCCAGCTCGTCGAGCGGCTGCGCTAATGGAGGACGCCGACGCGGCCAGCCTGGCGCAGGTTGGCCATATTCGTCGTCTTGCGAGTTCGAGGGCGGATAGCCTTGCATCAATCAGAAGCCAATCTATCCCGTGCAGGGGCGAGCAGCTCACGCAGCGCCGAGAGCACTACCGGCACATGTTCGGCTTTGAACCAGTAATGCGTCACCAAACGGATCGTGCGCGGCGCAGCGGGATATGGGCGCATCAAGATATTAAATTCATCTTTCAGACGCTGCGACAGCATTTCCACGGTTAACGGAGCCTCGGCCGTCAGCGAGAAATAGATCATGTTCGTCTTGACGCGATCGAGGTCGATCTGAATATACGGCATCTCCGCAAGCCCCTCGGCCAGTGCGCGCGCGTTAGCGTGATCTTCAGAGAGCCGTTTCGGCATCTCGTGGAGCGCGATCAAACCGGCGGCCGCCAGCACCCCGACCTGCCGCATCCCCCCGCCAAGGCTTTTACGAATGCGATGCGCGCGTTGAATGAACTCGCGCGAACCAACGATCAGCGAACCGACCGGCGCGCACAGCCCCTTTGAAAGACAGAACGAAACGCTGTCCGCAGGTTCGGCCAGCGCGCGCGCGCTCACGCCCAGCGCCGCAGCAGCGTTGAACAAGCGCGCGCCATCAATGTGCAGCTTGAGCTGGTGCTCGTGCGCGATCTCGCTGACCTGAGCGATATAGTCCACAGGCAGCGGAGCGCCGCAGGCCCCACCCTGCGAATTTTCAAGACAGATCAACCGAGTGATTGGGAAATGCGGATTAGATGGGCGAATCGCCGCCCGAATCGCGTCAAGGGAAAGCGTGCCGTCTGGAAAAACATCCAGCGTATGCGCCTGCAGCCCACCATACATCGAGGCGCTGCCAGCTTCATAAATGAAGATGTGCGACTGCTTGCCGAGGATGAACTCATCGCCGCGGCTGCAGTGAGCGAGGATTGAAGCGAGGTTAGCCATCGTCCCGCTGGGGACGAACAGGCCCGCTTCCTTGCCCAGCAGTTCGGCGGCTTCGGCTTGCAGTTGGTTGACGAGCGGGTCTTCTCCATAAACATCATCGCCAACAATCGCATTGGCCATCGCTTCGCGCATCGCTGGCGTGGGCCATGTGACAGTGTCGCTGCGTAAGTCGATCGTATTCATCGCTTCTTCCATGCGAACCAGTGCAGGTTGATCGTAGTGCGAAACACAACGGCTGACAAGCCTCTGACAGCCCCCATATCCCCCCAAACGCGGCCGATTCGGTATTATCATGGCATGACGATTTTGACGCTGCGCCATGTTTCGAAACAATTCGCCCAGTCGAGCGCTGGCGGCCTCATCACCGTGCACGCAGTTCGCGATATCTCATTTAAGCTAACATCGGGCACGGTGCTGGCGCTGCTAGGCCCTTCGGGGTGCGGAAAATCAACCCTGCTCCGGCTGATCGCGGGGCTGGTTAAGCCAGACAGCGGTGAGATCCTATACGATAACATCCCGCTCAACGATATTCCGCTGCCAGAACGCGGCATCGGCATGGTCTTTCAAGAGGGCGCCCTTTTCCCCCACTGGGAAACGCGGCGGACGGTTGGGTTTTTTCTGTGGCTGCGCCACCGCGAACATGAAGTGCCAGAGCGCGTCGCGCACATCGCACGGATCACCGGCTTCGGGCTGGAACTGCTGCTCGACCGGCTGCCGCGCGAGCTTTCGGGCGGCGAACGCCAGCGGGTGGCGATCGCACGGGCGCTGGCGCGCGATCCGCGCATCTTTCTATTCGACGAGCCGTTCTCCAATCTGGATGCCAAACTGCGCGCGCAGGCTCGCCTAGAGTTGAAGCGGCTGCTGCATGCTTTTCCCGTGACCTCAGTCTATGTAACTCATGATCAAGTTGAGGCGGTCGCTTTGGCTGACCGCATCGCGGTGATGCGGGCCGGCGCCATTGAGCAGATTGATGACTATCAAGGGTTGTACGACAATCCGATCAACCTGTTCGTCGCGACTTTCATCGGCGTGCCAACCATCAATTTGTTCCGCGGCACGATCTGGGATCATCGCTGGTACGGACAAGCCTTCGGCGGCGTGCCCATCCGCAGCGATCTGCCCGATGGAACCGAAGTCATCCTCGGCGTTCGGCCGGAAGGCATTCAATTGGCAGATGAGGGCTTCGCGGCTCGCATTGAGACGATCGTCCCACATTTCGCCGAACGTCAGCTTCAGCTCGAGGCAACCACGGGCTGTGAAGCGCTGCGCCTGCTGGTTCCGCTCGGCACGTCAGTCGCGCCGGGCGATCGCGTCTCTTGCGCGTTCAACCTCGATGCGCTGCTCTTCTTCGATCCAGTGACCGGCAAGCGCATCGGATGACCTGTCATTCCCCCGTGGAAGGCGGAAACAAGCCAAGCGCCGGCAGAGGGGGTACACTTGGCGCGTACAGCCAGGCATCGAACAAGTCGCCGAGCGGCTGCCGGCTAACCTCCTCGGCCACAGCGATGAAATCCGCCGTGCGCGCGTTGCTATCGCGAAAACGCGCATAATACTCGCGCAGGATAGCGAAGAAGACCTCATCGCCCACCTGCAGGCGCAGCGCATGCAGGGTGAGCGCGCCGCGCAGGTAAACCCCCACGTTAAACAGGTTATCGGGGCTCGGCGCGCCTGGCGGCACGATCGCTGCCTGCTGGCGTTCGAGCTGCTCCCCGCGCATACCCAATTCAAAGAAACGCTGGCCGCTGACGAAGGCATAAGTCTCACGGACAATCCCATCAAGACGCTGCGCGCCTTGATCATGCTCGAACCACAACCACGAGCCGTAAGTCGCAAAGCCTTCATTCAGCCAGATATCGGCCCAATCGGCCACCGAGACGCTGTTGCCGAACCACTGGTGCGCCAGCTCGTGAGCGATAATCTCCTCAGCAGGGCTGCGGCCATCGGGCAGCGCACCCAGCAGCACGTTTGAACCGAAAAGCGACAGCGTTTGCGTTTCAAGCGCGAATCCAAGCCCGGCTTCGATGACGACAGCACCGTAGACTTCGAACGGATACTCGCCAAACACCCCGCTGAAGAAATCGAGTATCTTGCCCTGACGCGCGAACACATGCTGGCTGAGATCGCTGAAACGCGAGGGAAAATAGTTCCGGATCGGCACGCCAGTTTCAGGAGCGCGGTCGGTCGCAAGCTCGAAATCGCCGATGTTGACAGTCACCAGATAACTGGCGGCCCGATCGCGCATCTCAAACACATATGTGATCTGGTCATCTGCGGCGATTACCTCTTCAAGGACGCCGCCCGCTGCCACCACATAGGGCTGATCAACGGTGATGCGCAGGGTATAGGTCGCTTTGTCGAGCGGGTGATCGTTAACTGGATACCAAGTCGCAGCGCCAGAAGGCTGGCTGGCGACGTAAACCCGATCATCAAGAAAATTCCAGCCGACGCGAAACCCGATCGCCGGGTCGATCAAGCTCGCGGGCTGCCCGCCATACTCGATCACCGTTTCGAAGACGGCGTTCTCATCAACGGGAAAGGCCGGCGTCACGGTCAGTTCACGGCCCTGGCGCGCCCAACTCGCTGTGCGGCCATCAACAGCGATCGAATGCACCTCCAGCCCGAATAGATCGAGGTTGAACGCGCTTAAGTCCTGTTCGGCGATGGCTTCAAGGATCGCGCGGCCTTCAAGCCGGTTTTCGCCCATATCGACGTTCAGATCTAGGGTGTAATGCTGGACGGAATAACCGCCATTGCCCAACAGTGGGAACAACGAATCGCCGATGCCCGCCTCTCCTGGCGATGCAACCGGCGTTTGCAAGGGCACAGCCCCGGCCAGCAGCGCGATCGCGATGAGGGAAACCAGCGCGCGCAGTGCATTACTCCTCAACCCTTGCTTAAAGCCGCGATACCCGCTGTAGGCCATGGCGACGGTACTGCTCCTCATCTAGCCGGTCGTCTTCATGCCAGCCGCGATCCCATTAACGGTCGCTAACACGAGGCCAAAAAGCCTTTCGTGTTCATCATCGCCAGGCGGCAGAGCGCGCAGCCGCCGAATCAGCGCGACCTGGATGAAATTCAGCGGGTCAACATAAGGATTGCGCCGTTCGATCGAGACCTTGAGCACTGGCGAGTGATCAAGCAGGTCATCTTGTTGAATGATCTGGCAGATGAATTCACGCGCGCGCGCATGCTCGGCGCGCATTTCCTCAAAGATCGCCTGCCGAACGGCAGTCTCCGTCACCAGCGTTGCATATAAGCTGGCGATCCCCATATCGGCTTTTGCCAAGTCCAGCTCAACATTTTCGACCAAGGCTTTGAAAAACGGCCATTCGGCGTACATCGTGCGCAGCAGGGACAAGCCGTCCTCCCTTTCGAGCGAGAAGACGCGCAGCGCTGTCCCCACCCCATACCAACTGGGGATGATCGCGCGGCTTTGCATCCACGAGAACATCCACGGGATCGCGCGGATGGCCTCGAAGCCGCCCTTGCTTCGCTTGACTGGCCGGCTGCCGATCGGCAGGCGCGCCAGTTCATTGATCGGCGTGGCCTGCTGCCAGTAATCGACGAAGCCAGGGGTTTCATACACGAAGCGCCGGTAAGCCATTGCACTGACGGAAGCGAGCGCGTCCATTGCCTGCCGCCATTCGGGACGCGCCTCCAGCACGCTGTGAGCGCTCGTCGCGATCAAGACGGCATACATAACTTGGTTCAGATGGCGGCGGGCAATCTCGACGTTGCTATAACGGTAGGCGATCACCTCGCCCTGTTCGGTAATCTTGATGCGCCCCTGCATCGCAGAGGGAGGCTGCGCCAAAATCGCTCGGCTGGCCGGGCCGCCGCCTCGCCCGATGCTGCCCCCGCGGCCATGAAACAGCTCCAGCTCAACGCCATAGCGTCCACAAACCTCGACCAGCTCGCGCTGGGCGACATATAAGCTCCAATTTGAGGCGAAGTAACCGCCGTCCTTGTTGCTGTCAGAGTAGCCGAGCATGATCTGCTGGCGCAGGCCGCGCGCCTCGAGGTGGCGATAATAGGCCGGATGCTTGAACAATACCTCCATGATCGTGGGCGCGCCGCGCAGGTCTTCTATCGTCTCGAAAAGCGGCACGAGGTCGATATCCTGATCGACGCCAACTTCGCGCGCCAGCAGCAGCATCGCCAGAATATCGCTCGGGGCGGTGCTCATGCTGGCGATCACAGTATCGATCACCTGCTTACCATAGCGGCGATGGGCTTCGGCGATCATGCGCCATGTGGCGATGATGCGATTGGTCGTTTCTGAAAAAGCGGGCTCAACGGGAAAAAACGGCCTGCGGTTATCGATCTCGGCGCTCAAAAGCGCCTGACGCTCTTCTTCAGGAAGATGTTCATAAGCTTCACATTGACCATAGACCGCGAAAATCTCGCTGAGCGCAGACCGGTGTAAGCGAGCATCCTCGCGAATATCGAGCGGGACGAGATGCAGCCCGAACAACCGCACCTTGTCGATGAGGCGGCGCAGCGATCCCTCGGCCACATTGAAACCGCGGTTGGCGCGCAGGCTAGCATCGATCAGCAGCAGATCATCGAGCAAGGCATCGCTAGTAGCGTAATCGTCTGCTTCCAGCCGCTGGCCGATGAGCGCAATGAATTGGCGATAGACTTCATCGTGGGCGCGCTCGGGGAAATGATGTGTCTGCACAGCATCCAGCAATTCCTGCGACACCCCGATCTCGTCAAGAGACTGCGTGAGATGGTCGCGCAAAAATGCTATTTCACGCAGATAAACCTGCCGCGCCGCCGCTCGCAGTTTGCGCATGGTTTCCAAGCTGACATCGGCGGTGACATTGGGGTTCCCATCCCGGTCGCCGCCGATCCATGATGCATAACGCAAGAGCGGCGGCAAGTTCGACCAATCCCCCTCGGGATAATGCGCTGCCAGCGCAGCGCGCAGATCGTCGTAGATGATGAATACCACATCCATCAGGACAGAGGTAATGAAGTAAAGGCCAAAGTCGACCTCATCCATTACCGTCGGGCGCGAGGAACGGGTCGGGCGGGTTTGCCACAATTCTTCGATCTCTTCGGCAAGCGCGGCTTCCAGACGGCGCAGTTCGCGCGGGAGCAGGCGGCCGCTGTCCTTCATTTCGATATTCAGCGCGACATGGCGCAGTTTGATCAACACCTCTTTGCGCTTGGCTTCGGAAGGATGCGCTGTCATCACCAGGCGAACTGAGAGCCGGTCGACCAGTTCGCGCATAGCCTGGGCGCTCACACCGGCAGCGCGCAGATCGCGCACAGCGGCATCGATCGACTCGTCCAGCGTGCCATGCGCCTCGCGCTGGCGCAGCACGCGAATGCGCTGCTGGTCTTCAGCAATATTGATCAATTGGAAATAATTGCTGAAGGCTTTGATCAACACGCGAATCGACTCATAGTCGAGCTGTTCGATCATGGCGCGCAGATCGCCCGTATAATCGCGCTCATGACTGCTGCGGCGCTCTTTGGCCAGCGCGCGCACTTCTTCCACAAGCTGGAATGCCGCATCGCCATGCTGCTGGCGGATCACTTTGCCCAGCAAGCTGCCAAGATACTTAATGTCAGCGCTCAGGGCGCCGGCAAGATCAGAAGTCGCATCGACGACGCTTTGCCGCATAAGGTTAATCCCCGCTCGTAAGCCTGTGCTTGATGGTATCACATTTACGCCGAGACGGGGTATATCATCGCTAAGGGCGCAGCGAGCGGCGCGCTCGGCTTCGGCGCACCGCTCACCGCGCGGCTTCACACAGCGGTCGCTGAGTCGGCGGCCGGCGCTGCGCTCAGCGACTGGCGCAGAAACAGTTTGACGGCCTCGACAGATACCGCTATTCCTACATTAGGCCCGCTAATCATGGTATTGACGCCAACTAGCTGCCCAGCGGTATCCACCAGCGGCCCGCCAGAATTGCCCGGGCGCAGATGCAAGTCGACCACGATCCAATCGTGACGGCCGGCTGGGTGCTCGGGAAGATGCGACCCGAACCCGATGATGATGCCGCCAGTCGCGGCATTGGCGATGCCCCACGGATGCCCAATCGCGAACACCCACTGCCCTGGCTGGAGCGCCCGCACATTTCCGGGCTGAATGGTCGGCAGGTCGTGAGCCTGAACCGCCAGCGCCGCCAGATCGCGCCTTTCATCGCGCGCGATGAGGTGGGCCGAGAATACACGGCCATCCGACAGCGCCACTTCGAACGGCCCGCGGCGAGCCACGTGCGCGTTAGTCACGATCAGACCATCTGGATGCCAGATCGTGCCTGCGCCTGCTCCGCTCCAGCGATCGCGCACCTGCACGACACTGTTGCGCACGTTCGCAATCGCGCCGGCAAGTTCCGCATTCAAACTTTGCAGCAGCGATGCCATCATGCCCTGGCCCCGATCGTCACTTGCAGCGTTTGCACCTGCCCGCCGCGCAGCACACGAACGGGCACAGCCCTGCCGATGCGATCGCTCCCCAACACAGCAAGCAGATCATCCATATGCCGCACTGGCGCATCATCAACGCTCAGCAGCGTATCACCAAGCAGCAGACCGCCGCGTTCGGCTGGGCTGTCTCCTTCAACGGCGACCAGCAGCAAACCCGTCTCCTGCGCCATTTGCGCGGCGATCGCTGCTGGCAGCCGCACCGGCTGTGCGCTAACGCCGAGGAAACCTCGGGTAATCTTGCCGTGCGCTAAGAGCGCCCCGGCGACGCGCTGAATCGTCGCGGCTGGGATGGTGATGCTCAGCCCGCGCAGCAGCGCCGAGCTGTTGATGCCGGCAAACTCGCTCGCGGCGCTCACCAGCGGCCCGCCCGAAAAACCAGGGTACATCACAACATCGGTCTGCACATAAGCATCGATCGCGCCGCCAGCCCGCGTGCGCCACTCGCCTTCAAGCGCGCTGATCACGCCCAGCGTCGCCTGCACCTGTTCCTCAGGCCGCCCGGCCGCCAGCACCAAGTGCCCGACGCGCAGGGTATCGCCCGCGGCCCACTTTGCCGGCGTTAGCCCATTCGTGCCGACGCGCAGCACGGCGAGGTCGGTCGAGGGATCGCGCCCAACGAGCTGCGCTGGCAGGCGGCTGCCATCGGGAAGGCCGACGCCGATATTTTCATCGCGTTCAACCACGTGATGCGCCGTGATGATGATGCCATCTTCCGACCAAATTACCCCGCTGGCCGCCTGACGCCGGCGCCCTTCCACACGCACAATGCTGGCTCCTGCCGCCACCACGACTGCCGCAAGCTCGTTCGATAACGACTCTAAAACTGTGCTCATCGGTCACCTGCTCCTCAAGACATTTCACTGTTTTGATTAAAGCCGATGTAGTGGCGGGGATACATCCGCCAAGTGGAGAGGAGCCAGCTAGCAGAAGGGGCAGGTTTACAGGGCGATTAAGCCGAGACGGGTCGCACGCACGACGGCATCGGTGCGGCTTTGGGCGTTTAACTTGGTCAGAATCGCGTTAATGTGAAACTTGACGGTGTGTTCGCTGATGCCCAACCGGTGCGCGATCGTCTTGTTGGGCAATCCCTCAGCGACCAGGTGCAGCACCTGCATCTCACGAGCGGTCAGCAGCTCTACGGGCAGCACTTCCGAGGCATCGCGCGAGGTCGGCGTTTGCAGCGCCTCTGCGAACGGCTCGGCCAGCACGACTAACCCTTGTGCGACTGCTTCAACAGCAGAGAGCAGCATCTCAACCGAACTTTCTTGCAGCAGCGCGCCACGCACTCCAGCACCGAGCAGAAGGTGCAGCGTTTCGTTCAAGGAGTCGCGCTGATTGAATAAGGCCAGTACGGGCGGCGCACCGCCCAGCGCGCTGACGGCATCAAGCGCGCTCAAGGAGTCAAAGCCCATGTCCCAAATGAGCACATCCGGACGATAGACTTCGACAACGTCGATTAAGTCAGCATCGCCCGCAGCTTGTCCCACCACCAAAATGCCAGACTGATCGCTCAACAGGCCGGCCAGTCCTGCACGCGCAAGCGGGTTGGCAGCGATCACTAAGACGCGCGTTCCACGAGCTTCGCGATCTGGTTGCAATAGAGTGCCCTCGCCTCCACAAACAAGCGGTGAATTTCCAGCATAACGCAGGCTGTGTTGGAACGATATTGGAACATGCACACGCGCGCTTTAACGCAGCTCAAAATCAACCAACAGCTCGACCGCATCGCTCCCATCCTCGGTGCGAACGCGCTCACCCGTGAGCGCATCGTACAACCCGGCGATCAAACGAACGCGCCCCGGGGCGGCAAGCGGGTTATAGGTAAGACTGTGGCGATCTTCGATGTACTCATCGGGCCGCCAGCTGCTCGTGGGGCGGGCGCCCGCTGCTGGCAGCGCGTCGCTTTGGGCGATCACCCGGCCGTCGTCGCTGATGAGCTGCACGAAGACGGTGTAGCTGTCGCGGACTGTCGAGTCATTAGCATGCCAGACTAACGTCACCTGCGGCGAAGCCGCCAAGCTGAGCGGTTCTGTGGAAAACCCCACCAGTTGGCCAACACCAGGAAAAACTGCATCTACCGCTGTTGCAAAAGGCGGCGGCTCGGCAGTGAACGGCAGGGCGTCAATTAAGTAACGCGCGATGGCAGTGTCATCGGGCAGCATCAAAAGGGCTTCCCCGCTTGGCGCATCGGCGGGAATAGTGATTGTGCGCCAGTCGCGCGTCAGCCCATCAGCCCGCAGGGTGCCGGGCGCAATCTCGAGCGACCAACCTGCTTCAGCATCGCGCAGCGTCAGCGCCGGCAGTTCCCCTATACCGTCCCATAGCAGAGTCAGCCGCAGCCGCTCGCCATTCGCGGCGGCGATCGGCATCGCGGGGGCTGAATGCGCCAGCAGAACCAACCCATCTGCCAGCGCCAGATTGACCACGGTTTCTAATTCCAGCCCGCGATCACCATGCCACACAGCGCCTGGCAGGGCCTGCCATGTCGCCAGCAGGACATCACGCCCACCGATCGCAGCAACACCAACCGGCTCAAAGCCAGATGGCGCAGCGACCTCATCATAAATGCGCACGAGCAGACGATACTCGCCCGGCGGCGTTCCGAGCGGAAAACGCAGCAGCGGAAAAGCGGTCATCCGTTCGCCTGGTGAGAGACGCTCGGCTGTGCGCTGATCGGCCTGCGCAAAGACAGCATCAGCGCGCGCAATCTCCCATCCCCCCGCATTGAGAGCGACGACCGCCGCTTTCAACTCATGGGGATGCGCACGCAGCAGTTCGATCTCAAGCGGCAGGCACAGCGCGCGATCTGGAGTCGCCGGCGCGGGTTGAGCAGCCGCGATGAGGCGCGCGATCGGGCCGTTGATATCGGCAAATGTCTGATCCTGCTTGGCCAAGACCGGGACCATCAAATCAATATCATGAAAACGATAGTCGGTCATCCCGTGAACGGTGAATGTCTCTGGCACTGCCGATGTCGACGCGCCGAGTATGCAGCCAAGCATGCCGCGATAATCGGCGCGCTGCGTGAACCATACATTGAGGGAAACATCGCCAGCGGTCGGCAGCAGCGGCAGGATCGCGTCGAGATCAGCCCCCTCTGGCAAGGTAATGCGTTCCGCCTGCGGCCGCAGCCGCTCCCAATAGTAAGCTAGCTCATAGCGATCGGCATAAGACCACATCAGGACGCTGTCTTGGGCGCCTAAAGTCGCGGCGTAGTACGCGACGATCGCGCGCGCGTCATCATGGCGAAACGGCGAGTCGCGCAGCGTCACGAGGTTCAACCCCGCGATGCCGGCAAAGATCAGCAAAACGGCGGCTTTGCCAATGTGCGGCAGGCGAACGATCCCGGACGCGATTGGAACTAGCAGCAGCGGGATCGTCATGACCAAATAGCGACCATGGAGCGCGTTGCCGAGCACGGTCAGCCCCGCCAGCAGGCCTGCGATGATGAACAGCCAGTGAACGATTTGCCAGCGCGCCGCCGGCTGCCGCCACGGGATGAGCGCGATCGTCGCTGCCAGCAGCGCGAGATAGAGCGCGGGGAGCAGCGGTTCCCACAGCACACGCTCCCACGGGGTTTGCCAGAAAGCCATCCATAACGCCAACAGCGCCCTTCCGTGCAGCTCTGGCGG
>DAOTYT010000232.1:0-6347 GCA_034434615.1 Anaerolineae bacterium
TGGCTGCGCCAGGATATTTATGAAGGCGTTCAACCGAGCGTGGATCAGCGCGGTTGAGGGCAATCACTAAGGAAAAACCGTGTGTTCTGTGTAACAATGGCGGAGTTGACAAGCTCTAGACGGAGAAAGGGTGCCGATGCAGCCTGAGCCAATGGAAGGCATCATTCAGCGCTGCCTGAGTGGAGAACAGCTCGCCTACGCCGCGCTCTACGACCAATTTGCGCCGGGCATTTATCGCCTTTGTTACAGCCTGCTGCTCAACCGTGAGGATGCAGAGGATGTCGTGCAGGAAACGTTCGTTTACGCTTTCAAAAACCTGCATCGCTTTGACCCGGCATTGGCGTCATTAAAGACATGGCTCTACACCATCGCCACCTGCCGCTGCCGCAACCTCTACCGTCGTAACCGGCGGTCGGTGCTGAACATCGGTGAGCTGCTGCATCAAGTTCCTTTGGCGCCTCGCTCCGAACACCCTGAGGCAGCCCTGGCGAGGCAGTCTGTCCGCGAGGCGGTTGAAACTGCGCTGCATGCGCTGAACCCCCGGCTGAGGGAAGCTGTCGTGCTGCGCTATGGCCACGGCCTTACCTTCCGCGAGATCGCTGAAGTCATGGACTGCCCACAGAAGACGGCAGAGAGCCGGGTGCGGCTGGCGCACGATGCCCTGCGCGGCCGGCTTGGCCCGGCTGGACAGGGATTATTGGAAGAGTTAGTGAGTATTGGGTTGGATTGGTGAAGACAATAAACTGTCAAACCTGTAAGGTGCACCTCTCCGGCTATGCTGCGCGTGAACAACTGCCGCCTCGTCTGCGCGCGCAGGTCGGCGCCCATTTAGATGCCTGTCCAGCCTGCTACAGCCTTTACCGGCGGCAGCGGTCGCTGGCGGCGGAGCTGGAGCATACGCTGCCGCTGGTCGGCCAGCCCGACTTGACCGGCCTCGGCAGAATTTGGAGCGCAGTTCAAGTCGAGATGAAGCGCCCGCGACCATCGGCATTCCAGCGCGTCAGTAAACGGCAGGGGGCGACAGCGCTGCTGCTGCTGCTCGTGCTGCTGCTGCCCTGGTCGTTCGATGCGCCCAGCATGACTCGCGCGCTGCCGCTTCCGCCCACACCCGCGCAGGAGACGACGCAGCGGGCGATCGCGATGGCGACTGAAGACTGCGGCTGTGCGGCGGCCAGCCGAGCGCAGCCCACCGTTCCCTCGGCGACGCCGCCCGCCCAGCCAAACTATGTGCCAGCGCTGACCGATGCGCCGTCTGGCCCGGCTGCGACGGAAACACCGTGACCCAACCAAACGTTTGTGAGTGAGAACTTCATGTCAACGACGTATCCCCGGCAAGACCTTGAGATGCCCCGCTCCGATGGCATAAGCCAAACGCTGGCGAGCGGAATTGTTGTCAACTGGTATACACTGGCTTACATCGCGATCCTCGTGGTCGCCATCGTGACGCGCTTCGCCGGCCTCGGCGATCGTGTGATGAGCCACGATGAAAGCCTGCATACCTATTTCTCGTATCTGCTGTTCCGCGATGGCAATTTTCAACATACCCCGCTGATGCATGGGCCTATTCTTTTCCATGCGACGGCGTTCATGTATTTCTTATTCGGGGATAATGACTTCACTGCGCGCATTTACCCGGCTGTGCTCGGCGTGCTGATGGTGCTTTTCCCGCTGCTGTTCCGCCGTTGGTTGGGGCGAACGGGCGCGCTGCTGGCCTCGATCTTCATTTTGATCTCGCCGATGCTGCTGTACCACCATCGTTACATCCGCGAAGACACGCCGGCGCTGTTGGCCACGCTGATCATGGTGTGGTGTCTGTTCATGTATGTCGATGGGCCGCTGCATCTGCGCCGTAAAGCGCGCTGGCTGTATATCTTCTCGGCGGCGCTGCTGTGGAATTTCGGCACGAAAGAGACGGCGTTCATGTATGTCGCCATCTTCGGCCTGTTCCTCACTATTTTCTGGGTGGTTCGCCTGCTTCAGCATTTTCGCGGCGTGCCCGGTAAAACGGCGTTCTATTTCTTGATCATTCCGACGATGCTGGGAGGGGTGGTCTCGCTCGTGATGTATGCCGTGCTCAGCATCGCGCTGGCGACTTACCCCACGCTCGAGGGACGGGCGGAATTCCTGATTCAGCAGGTCGCAAACATTGGCGGTCCCGCCCCCGTCCCGCTCGAGTTTTCGCTGTTCAGCAGTTGGACGCTGCTGCTGCTGGCGGCCACAGTCGCCATCCTTGTCGGGACGGCACTGTATGCCTTCCGTAAGGGGACGGCGCGGTTACGCTTAAGCGAAATTTTGATCATCCTCGCGCTAACACTGGTTGTGACAACGGGATTGATCGTTTTTGAAGAAGTCTCAAAATTGCCGTCGCGCAGCGAAGCGCTGATCGCTGACCCTGAAGCCGATGTCGTCCGCACGCAAACGGAACGAACATGGCCCATCGCGCTGACATGGATCATCGCCGGGGTTGTCATCGCTGCAGTGCTTTACTCGTGGCGAGCGGGGTGGTGGCGAACCCTGTATCGCTTCCCTGAACTGGACATGATGATCCTGATGGCCACGCTAATCCTTCCGTGGCTAACGGCACTGCCCGTCTCGATGACGGGGGCCAGCCCGACCGATTATTCCCCGGCCGGCATTGGCCGCTCGCTGCTGGTGCTCATCCCGCTGGCTGCCATTTCAATCACCGTCGGCCTGGTCTGGAACTGGAAACGCTGGCTCATCAGCGCGGCGATCTTCCACATCCTGTTCGCGTTTTTCTTCACGACCATGTTCACCAATCCGCAGGGGTTGGCGACGGGCATGGTCGGCAGCCTGGGCTATTGGCTGGAGCAGCAGGGCGTTCGCCGAGGCGGCCAGCCGCAGTACTACTACCAGTTGATCATCATGCCGATCTACGAATATCTGGCGCTGATCGGTTCATTTCTCGCGATGATGGCGGGGTTAACGCTGTTTTGGAAATATCGACGCGAGCGCGCCGAGGCCCGCAGCGCCGAAGCAGACCCTGAGCTGGAAAAGCCCAAACACCGGTTTCACCGCGTGAACGACCCGGCTGCCCTCAAGCGGCTGCCCTTTGCGCTCTTCATCGCGTTTTGGGGGGTCTACATCTTTCAGGCGCTCACGCTGGCTGGGGAAAAGATGCCGTGGCTGGCGACGCACATCACGCTGCCGCTGCTGCTGCTGTCGGCGTGGTATTTCGGGCGCGTCTTCGACCGGATCGATTGGGCGATGTTCCGGCAGCGGGGTTGGCTGTTTCTGCTGCTGCTGCCGCTGCTGTTCTTTGCGTTTTTTCAGGTGCTGTTTCCCTTCATCATCGGGCTGCCGCCGCTCAATGACTGGTCTTTGTTCGGCGCTTTGTCGCAGGAGCAGCAGCAGACGCTCAATGTATGGCTCGCTATGCTGGCCGTCAGCGGCGCGATCATCTGGTTGATCTACCGCGTGGTGCGCAGCACCAGCTGGCTGCATCTGCGGCAGATGGTCGCCGTGGCGGGGGTGCTGGTGCTGTCCGTCTTAACCACCCGTCATGCATGGATGGCCGCGTTCATCAACTATGACTTGGCAACCGAGTACATCGTTTACGCGCATGCTGCCCCGGGCATCAAGATCATGATGGATCAGATCGAGGAATTGAGCCGGCGCACAACCGGCGACATGAGCATGCGTTTCGCTTGGGGTGGCAATAACTGGCCGGTGACGTGGTATTTCCGCGTTTTGACGAACGCGACTTATTTCGCCAACAACCCAACCCCCGAAGTGCTGCGCGATGCTATAGCCGTTTATGCCAGCGAAGACATCCGCGCGCGCGTTGAGCCGTTGTTGGAAGACCGCTATTACCGCTTCGATTACATGCGCATGTGGTGGCCGAGCTGGAACTATTACAACTTGAACGCGCAGCGCGTGACGAACGCCCTGGATTTCTCTCCAGCAAACCGGCAGGCATCCGAGATTCGCCACGGCATGTTTGATATCTGGTGGGCGCGCGATTATACCCGCTACGGTGCGGCAACCGGCGAGGACTACAGCTTGCGCAACTGGACGCCCGGCGAACGGATGTACTTTTACGTGCGCAAGGATATCGCCGCGCAGGTGTGGCACCTCGGCGTCGGCGAGGGCACAGTGATGAACCCGCTGGAAAACATCACTACGAATCTGTGCACTGAAAACTGGCAGCCGCACGCCGCTATGACCATCTTCCGCGGGCCAGATGGTGGGCAAATGACGCTCAATCGCCCGATCGGCGTGGCTGTCGGGCCTGATGGTCGTGTTTATGTAGCCGAGGAAGCCAGCAACCGCGTGGCCATCTTCACTGCAGATGGCGATTTCGCCGGCTACTTGGATGCCGCGGCGCCTGACGGTAGATTGAACCGTCCTTACGGCCTTGCTGTTGATGCTGATGGCAACATCTATGTGACGGAGTTCGAATTCGGTTTCGAAGGTATCGGTCACTATGCGCCTGATGGTACGCTCATCTCTGCATGGGGACGGCCTGGGCAGTTCGGCGCTGCAGCGCAAACCGAGCCGGTTGATGGCTTATGGGGGCCCCGCGCAGTCGCGTTGGATGCGGACGGCAATGTCTACATCGCCGATACGGGCAATAAACGAGTACGGGTTTACACCCCAGATGGCCAGCATCTGCGCGATATCGGAGGGGCAGGCAGCGGCTTCGGCCAACTTGATGAACCGGTCGGCTTGGCTATAAGCGCAGATGGGCGCCTGTTTGTGGCCGATACGTGGAACCGGCGGATATCGGTCTTCGCGCTCGATGGCTCGCCGCTGTATGTGTTCGATGTGCGCGGCTGGTACGAGGATCAAGGCAACCGGCCTTATCTGGCCTTTGATGATGCGCGCGGCTTGCTCTACGTCGGTGACCCTGATGGCGGCCGTGTGCTCGTCTTCAATGCTGATGGGTCGTGCGTCGGTTCTTTTGGCCAACCGACGGATGTGCCAATCGCTGCAACGCAGTTCAACACCGTTTCCGGGTTGGCGGTGGATGGCGAAGGCAATGTTTACGTCGCCGATTTGCGCGCCGGCCGTGTGCTCAAGTTCCCGCCCTTCCCGGTCACAGTTGATCTCTCAGAGGGAATGCAGCTCGAACAGGTGCCGGTCATCATCGGCGATGGCGAAGCTGAATCGCTCGAACTGCCGCTGCAAGACCTTGATGCCCAGATCGAACAAGATTTAGCCGGTGAAATTGAACGGTTTAACGAGCCAGAACCGACCAGCGCTGATGAAATAGAGGCCGCGGGCTGAAAACTTTTTCAGCCCCGGCCAGCGCCTTGCGGGGCCGCCTCTTATTTGAATTTACGCTGAATGAAACGCCGCGCCTGAAGCGCGGCGTTTCATTCCGTCTTGTCAGCAGGAAATAACTATGCTAAACTATAGTCATCGAGAGAAGTGGGTGTCCCCCACTTTTTTGCTAGGTAAAATGCCTGCCCAGTCACAACAAATCACCATCCCCATCAGTTCGGAGTTAGAACAAGCCCTATGAAAAGTGAGTTCGAAGTCGCCTTCAACGAGATTGCGGAGCTACGCGCGCTTCCGCGGGAAACGGTCTTGGAGGCCCTGTGTCAAGCGCTGGTGAATGCCTACCGGCGAGATTCTGGCATCGGGAATTCACAGCGTATTGAAGCAAAGATCGATCCAGTCTCGGGGCGCCCGCGCATCTTCGTTGAAAAGGAGGTCGTTGAAGATGTGCAGGATCATCGCACCGAAGTGCTGCTAGAAACAGCGCGCTTCTACGAGCCTGAAGCCAATTTGGGCGATATGGTCATGGTGCAGGTAGAAGGAACGACCAAAAACTTTGGGCGCATCGCCGCGCAAACTGCAAAGCAGGTCATTTTGCAGAAAATTCGAGAGGCAGAGCGCAATTCGCTGTTCGACGAATTTAGCGAGCGTGAAGGCGATCTCGTTACCGGCACAGTGCAAAGCGTCAATTCCAATATGGTCACGCTCAGCCTCGGCCGCGCCGAAGCGATCATGCCGCGCGCCCAGCAAATTCCTGGCGAGCGTTATAAGCCGCACGATAAGGTGCGTGTTTACATCGTCGAGGTCAAGCGCAGCAGCCGCGGCCCGCAGATCATTGTCAGCCGCAGCCACCGTAACATGCTTCGGCGTTTGCTTGAATATGAAGTGCCGGGAATTTACAATGGGCAGGTCGAGATCAAGAACATTGCTCGCGAGGCCGGCTATCGCTCAAAAGTGGCTGTGGCCGCCCTACAAGAAGGCATTGACCCGGTTGGCGCCTGCGTTGGCATGCGCGGGGTTCGCATTCAAAACATCGTCAAAGAACTGCACGATGAGAAGATTGATGTTATCGAATGGAATCCCAATCCTGAGGTGTTCATCGCTAA
>DAOTYT010000233.1:0-18123 GCA_034434615.1 Anaerolineae bacterium
TTGCCGATGATGCACAACATGAGGTCGCTATAGATGACGTCGCTTCGAGTCACGGTTTGGAATGAAGGTCGCCACGAGAAAAAGAATCCACTCGTCGCTAAGATCTATCCGCAGGGCATCCATGGCGCTTTGGCGGAGTTTTTAGCTGCGGAAGGTTTCGCTGTGCGAACCGCCACGCTCGATGATCCTGAGCACGGCTTGACGGAGGCCGTGCTCGAACAGACCGATGTTTTAACATGGTGGGGCCATTTATCGCATGCCGATGTCGCAGATGAGATCGTCGAACGTGTTTACCATCGCGTGCTGGACGGCATGGGCTTGATCGTGCTGCATTCAGGGCACTATTCAAAGATCTTCAAGAAGCTGATGGGCACCAGTGGCGATTTAAAGTGGCGTGAGATCGGAGAACGTGAGCGCGTTTGGGTGGTGAACCCGGCGCATCCGATCGTGGATGGCCTGTCCGATTATTTTGAGATCCCTGAATCTGAGATGTATGGCGAACCGTTTGGCATCCCAGAGCCCGACTCGCTGGTGTTGGTGAGCTGGTTTCAAGGTGGAGAAGTGTTTCGCAGCGGGTGCTGTTTCTATCGCGGCCGCGGCAAGATCTTCTATTTCAGCCCGGGCCACGAAACGTACCCGACGTATTATCAGCCGGAAGTTCGCCGGGTGATCGCCAATGCTGTTCGCTGGGCAGCGCCGACCTATGGGCCAAAGATTTCGGTCGAAAACCGTGCGCAGCCGCTGGAGCCGATCGGAGGCGGTTAATTCGATGGGACATAAAGTCATCCTCGTTCTGTGCGACGGGCTGCGCGATGACGCTGCGGCCGAGTACCTGGGCTATCTCGAGCATCTGGTCGAAGCCAGGCATGCGACCCGTTACACCGTCATCGCAGAGCTGCCGACGATGTCGCGGCCGATCTATGAAACGCTGCATTCTGGCGCGATGGCCAGCGTCCACGGCATCACGAATAACTTTATCGTTCGCCGCTCAAGGATGCCTAACATCTTTGAGCTGGCGCGCGATGCGGGATTGGTGACGGCAGCTTCTGCCTTCTACTGGTTTTCCGAACTGTATAATCGTGTTCCGTATGATATGGTTCTCGATCGGGAGATTGATGATCCCGCACTGCCGATCCAGCACGGCCGTTTCTACCGCGAAGAGAACCCCGATGTCGAAACTTTCTTAGCTGGCGCAATGCTGATCAGCAAATACCAGCCCGATTACCTGCTCATTCACCCGATGATGCTCGATGTCATCGGCGAAAAGTACGGGGGAATCTCGCCGGAATACCGGCGCGCCGTGATCACCCAAGATACCATCATGGCAAATTTGCTGCCCGATGTGCTCGATGCCGGTTATACCGTGCTCGTCACGGGTGACCACGGGATGAGCGATGACAGCAGCACCCACGGCGGCACGCTTGCGCAGCACAGGCAGGTGCCCCTCTATCTCATCAAACCGGGCAAAGGGCGCGGCAATACTCGAGAGACCGTCTCTCAGCTTCAGATCGCGCCGACGCTGTGCCAACTGCTTGGCCTGCCGAGCCCGCCGACGATGACTGCGCTGGCTGTCGCTTTGTGATCCTGGAAGAAGAAGGTATGCCAATGGAGCCAACCCCGCCGCTTGAAGAACTGCTTGACTTTGCGCTGGAGGCGGCATGGTTGGCCGGCCGGCTCACGCTGGGCTATTTCCAAACAGGGCTGCGCGTTGAGCGGAAAAGCGATAACAGCCCAGTCACTATCGCCGATCGCGAGGCGGAGAAGCTGCTGCGCGAACGCATTGCCAAGGTGTGGCCTGATCATGGCATCATCGGTGAGGAGTTCGGCCGCCAGCCGGGCGCAGGCGCGATCACCTGGATCATTGACCCGATCGACGGCACCAAGTCATTCATCCACGGCGTCCCTTTCTATAGTGTGCTGGTTGCCGCTGTCGATGCAAGTGGCCCGGTTGTGGGCGTAGCGCATTATCCAGCGCTCAACGATACGATCTACGCTGCGCGAGGAACTGGCTGTTACTGGAACGGCCGGCGCGCGCGCGTCTCTACGATCGACCGGCTTGAGGATGCGACGCTGCTTTTCAGCGACGTTATTGGTTATGGCGCTCACCAAGCGGCTTACGAAGCGTTAATCCAGGCCACGGCGATCCAGCGCACGTGGGGCGATTCCTACGGCTACGCGCTGGTAGCCACGGGTCGGGCAGAAATCATGCTCGACCCGGTTATGAACATCTGGGACTGTGCGCCGTTCGGCGTGATCATGGCGGAAGCGGGCGGCACTTTCACCGACTGGCACGGCAGGCCGTCGATCGACGCTGGCGAGTCGATCGGGACTAACGGCATCCTGTTCGAGGCCGTGATGGCGATCACACGGCGCTGAGTTAAGCGTACGCTGCTTCTACGCCAGCCATCATCAGGCCAAGCGTTTCGACATCTGCCTGGTCGCGCTCGACGATGCCCACTATCCTGCCTTCGTACATCACCGCGATTCGGTCGGACAAGGCGAGGATCTCGTCCAGATCTTCCGAAATGAGCAGGATCGCCACGCCAGCGCTGCGCTGCTCGATCAGGACTTTGTGGATGTACTCCGTCGCGCTGATGTCGACCCCGCGCGTCGGCTGCGCGGCGATCAGAGCCACCGGCTGGCGCGACAGTTCGCGCGCGAGGATCAGCTTTTGGATGTTGCCGCCAGAGAGGTTTTTAACGGCTGTTTTGGGGCCTGGCGTTTTGACGTTGAAGCGCCCGATCAATGCGTTGGCGTGCCGCGTGATCGCTCTGGAGTCAAGGAAAATGCCGCGCGCGAATTGCGGGTCAGCATGGTTTTGCAAGATGGTGTTCTCCGCCACCGAGAACGAGCCAATAGTGCCATGGCGCATCCGTTCCTCGGGCACATAAGCCAGCCCAGCTTTCAGGCGTGCGCGCACCGGCAGTCTTAAGATCGGTTTGCCATTCAGCATGACCTCGCCGCCCGCAGCGGGCCGCAGCCCGGCGATCGTCTCGGCCAGTTCTCGCTGCCCATTGCCGGAAACGCCTGCCAAACCCACAATCTCCCCGGCGCGCACATCGAGCGATAGTTCATGCAGGCAGGGCAGGCCGGAGTCATTGTTGGCGCGCAGCCCGCGAATCGACAGCTTAACCTCGCCTGTGTTTAAAGGCGGTTTATCGGGCTGGAACAACACATCGCGGCCGACCATCATTCGCGCTAGGCGGCGCCGGTCGACGTCGATGTTCGGCGTGGTGTCAATGACGCGACCATCGCGCATGACGGTGATGCGCGTGCTTAGCTCTTTCACTTCATGCAGTTTGTGCGTGATGAAGATCAGCGCGTGGCCCTGGTCGCGCATGGCCTTAAGTGTGACGAACAGTTCGCTGACTTCCTGCGGCGTTAGCACGGCGGTTGGCTCGTCAAGGATGACCAGCGCGCCTCCCCGGTAAAGCGCCTTGATGATTTCGACGCGCTGCTGCTCGCCAACGGAGAGCTGCCAAACATAGGCATCGGGGTTAACGCGCAGACCATAGACCTGCGAAAGATGGCGAACCTGTTCGCGCACCTTGTTGAGGTCGAGCAGAAGGCCGCGCTCCGACTTCATGCCCAGTGCCACATTCTCGACCACCGTCAGCGAGGGCACGAGCATGAAATGTTGGTGGATCATGCCGATGCCTCGCCCCAGCGCATCGGCTGGCGATCGAAAAGTGACCTGCTCGCCGTCAAGGATGATCTGGCCCGCATCAGGCGTGTAGAGGCCGTAGAGGATCTTCATCAGGGTGCTTTTACCCGCGCCATTTTCGCCGAGCAGCGCATGTATCTCCCCGGCTTTAACATCGAAGTTGACATTGGCGTTGGCAAGCACGCCGGGGAACTGCTTGGTGATCCCCAGCATCTGCACGTGTTCGATCCGTCGATGGCCAGAGGGAAGACGTGCTTGGGTCATGGCAGGCACTCACTGTTCTATCAAAGCAACTTGGGCGGGGGATGTGGTGTTCCGCATCCCCCGCGGATGATGTTTCTCGCTATTGGGGCAGGTCGCGCGAGACGACGATTTCGCCGCTGGCGATGGCCGCCAAAGCTTCTTCTGCGGCGGCGAATACGGAGGCAGGAATATCGACGTCGCCAAAAACCATCTTCATGCCGCCATTGGCGAACGACAGCTCATAGGCCTGCGCGCCAAGCGAGCCGGTCAGGATCGAGTCTACCATTCTGCCTAAAATCGGCTGCCAATTGAAAACGGCGGTGGCAGCCACGGTCGTCGGCCAGTTGAGGGTCTGGTCAGCTTGCAGACCAAACCACAGGCCGCCGGCGGCCTCGACCGCGTCGATCGCTCCGACGACCTGCTGCGCCGAGCCAGTCAGGATATCCGCGCCAGCGGCGAGCTGCGTCCGCGCAATCTCGGCAGCCCCGGCCGTATCGCCGAACGAGCCAGTGTAAGCGAGCAGCACGTTGGCCTCTGGGTTAGAGGCAGCCACCCCCTGCTGGAAACCGAGGATGTGCAGCAAGGCATCGCCGGCAGGCACTGGCCCAACAATGCCGATCGTGTTGCTCTCGGTCAGCAGCCCGGCCATGATCCCCTGCACATAACCAGCCTGCTCGGCGCGCGCTTCATAGGCGAAAACATTGCGCAGTCCCAGTTCGGCGCCAGTATCGGTCGCTGTGCCCCACGCAAACGACGTGTTCGGGAAGTCAGCGGCGATTTCGAACAAGGGTGAACCATACTGCGTGCCATGGGCGATGACGAGCTGGTAGCCATCCTCGGCATAATCGCGCAGCGCTTGAGCTGCAGCGGTCACGTCGATCATACCTTCGCTGTAAGCAATTTCCAGCCGAGAGGGGCCGCCGAGCTGGCGCTGCAAACCGACCAGACCATCATAGATCGACTGGCTCCACGCGAGATCTGAGATGCTGCTGGGCAGAACGAGCGCGACGCGGAACGTGGTTTCGGGGAGCGACCCGAGCGGGTAGACGACGCCAGAGATGATGTCTTGGATCGCCTGCTCTGCCGCGGACAGCACATCATCGGGAATCGCAATATCGCCGAACGCAAAGGTCAGGGTATTGTCGCTCAGCGTTAAGTCATAAGCGATGCCACCCAGCACGCCCTCAGCGCGTTTTGCAAGCATGTCCGTGATCACAGGGACCCAGTTGAAGACCTGCGAAGCGACGACGGTCGTTGGCCAGCCCGTGCTTTGATCGCTTTGCGTGCCGAACCAATAGCCGCCCGCCGACTGAATGGCGTCGATTGCGCCGACCACCTGCTGCGCCGAACCCGTCAGGATATCGGCGCCCGCCGCGATCTGGGTTTGCGCCAGTTCAGCAGCGCCGGCGGTGTCTCCGAATGAGCCGGTGTAAGCGAGCAGAATTCGCGCTTCTGGATTACTGGCATGGACCCCTTGCTGGAAGCCGTTGATGTAGAGCAGGGCATCTCCGGCAGGCACTGGCCCGACGATCCCGATCACGTTGCTGCGCGTGAGCAGGCCGGCCATCACGCCGTTGACGTAACCGCCTTCCTCCGAACTGGCTTCGTAGGCGAACACGTTGTTAATGCCGCGATCGATGCCCGTGTCGGAGGCCGTGCCCCAGGCGAATGATGTTTCGGGGAAATCAGGAGCGAGATCGAACAGCGAAGTGCCGTATTGTGTGCCGTGAGCGATGACGAGATGGTAGCCGTCCTCTGCGTAGTCGCGCAGGGCTTGAGCAGCCGCAGTTACATCGAACATGCCTTCAGAGTAAGCGATTTCCATGGCGCTGGGGCCGCCCATCTGTTCCTGAACGGTCAGCAGCGCGCTGTAGATCGATTGGCTCCACGCGATATCGGTCGTGCTGCTGGGCAGCACAATAGCGACCTTCACCGGCCCATCTTGAGCGACGGCAACCGCGCTCAACGATAGGACGAGAAGCGCGACGACTATGGTGAATACGGTCTTCTTGGTCACTGTACCCTCCCTTGGGTAAGTTGATAGCGCTCAGGCCAGCACGGGCCTGTCTGCACACCTAGTTCTCCCCACGGCGGAATGGTTTGGTCAGTGCTGCCGGTTCTTGCCGCTTGCGGTCACGCGCGAAGACCAACACTGCGATCGTCAACACATACGGAATCATAATCAATAGGTTTGGAGGAATGGGCGCCCCGAACAATTGGATGTTGTAATTCTGCGCCCAGAATTGCAGGTTGTTAGCGATGCTGAACAGGAGCGCGCCGACCATCACACGCCAGGGCGACCAACCACCGAAGTAAACCAGCGCAACCGCAATGAACCCACGCCCCTGCGTCATATTCTCTTGAAACACGGGCAAGGCCGCGATCGACAGCGAAGCGCCCGCCACACCGGCCATGATGCCGCCAAAGATTAGCGTAGCGTAGCGCACACGCACGACATTAACACCCATCGCGTCGGCAGCCGCGGGGTTTTGGCCTACGGCGCGAATTTGCAGCCCCCATGTTGTCCGGTTGAGCACCCAAACTGAAATCGGCACCATCAAAAAGGCCATATAGACCAGGATGTTCTGCTGGAACAGGATGCGGCCAAGGATCGGGATGTCGCTGAGCAGCGGGATGTGGATCGGCTGAAAGCCAGTCGCGGTGATCACGCCGCCGGCCAGCGTCTGAAACAGCAGCGTCGAAAGGCCGAGACCGAACAGGGTGAAACCAATACCGCTGATCCCCTGCTGCGCTTGAAACGTCACGCTGACGACGGCCATCGCCAGCCCAAGCAGGCCGCCGACGAGGATCGCCGTCAGCAGGCCGAAAACAGGATCAAGGCCGAAGCCTTTGCTGGAAACGACGTAGATCGATGAGAACGCGCCCATCAGCATCATGCCCTCGACGCCGAGATTGAGCACGCCCGAACGCTGAACAAACACCTCGCCCAATGCTGCGAACAAGTAGGGTGTGGCATACAACATGGCCAGCGCCAGCGCTTCAGTCAAAATTTGTGAGATATCGGTGATCATGCGCTCACCTCGTGCGATGCTGGCACTGGCTCTGCCGCGGGCGCGCTGGGGACCTTCGCTCGTGCCTGCCGGCGCGATGTATAGCGCCGCACCCAGACCTCGCTGCTGACAACGAAGATCACGATCAACCCCTGCAGGACGATGATCGTGGCAGTTGGAACCTGCATGGTGCGTTGCATGCGATCGGCGCCGACCAGCAAAGCGCCGAACAGAAACGCGGAGGGGATCGCTCCAAGTGGGTGCAGCCGGCCGAACAGCGCCACGACAATGCCTGAGAAGCCATAACCAACGGCAAACCCCTCAACCATCCGGTGCGTGATGCCCGTTACCTCGACCGCACCGGCCAGCCCTGCCAGGCCGCCGCTCAACATGAGGCCGAGCATCAGATAGCGCGGCACAGAAATGCCCGCGTAGCGAGAGGCATCTTTGTTTTGGCCAACGGCGCGTATGCGGTAGCCGATAGTCGTGCGCCACAGCAGCAGGTAGACCACGACTGCTGCTGCCAGCCCAATGAACAGGCCTGTGTGGATCTGTGAAGGTGGGGCCAGGCGCGCTAACCACGCTGCTTCGGGCACCTGCGCCGACTGCGGCACCCGCGTCCCTTGGGCGACTTGCTGGGGATCGATCATCGGCCCACTCAGCAGAAACAACAAAAGCTGCACTGCAATCGCGTTCATCATAACCGTCGTTAAGATCTCGTTGACCTCGAACCGTGCTTTAAGAAAGCCGGGCACGGTTCCCCATAACAGGCCGCCTAAGAACCCCACCGTCAATGTGAGGGGCACCAGTAAAATGGGCGGCAGCGTCTCGCCCGTTTGGATGGCGAAAGCAGTGGCCATCACCGCGCCCACGAACAGCTGTCCCTCGGCGCCGATATTGATGACGCCGGCGCGAAAGGCAATGCAGATGCCAACGGCGATGATGAGCAGGGGGGTGGCGCGGGTGAGGGTGCGGTACAAGTTCGCCTGGCTGCCGAATGCGCCCTCAATCATGACGCCGTAAGCTTGCACTGGGTTGGTGCCAAGCAGCAGCAAAATGACTGCGCCAACCAGCAGCGCCAGCAGCACCGCAATGATCGGCGTAAAGCCAATGATCAGGTCACTGCGAGTAATCTTAAAGCGCATCGAGATCCTTTTTGCACAAAAAAGAGTATCTAACTTTTTCTCATGATGACCATTATTCAAGTTAATTGACTTTGCGCTAGTTACATTCGTCAATAATACCCAAAATTAAGGACACTGATGCTGCAATACATTTCTTTGTCACCGAGATCGGGATGTGTTACATTGATCGTATAATTGATATAAACATACGGCCATAAGAGTGTGTCGGTTAACGTTGCGATTCTCTTAGGAACAAGCTCATGCAGTATTGGCAAACTTATTACACGCCGCTGACGGTCGCCGAAGCGCTGGAGGTGCTTAAAGCCCATGCAGGCTCAGCTCGCATCATTGCGGGGGGCACCGATTTAATGATCGATTTGCAGTATGGTTCCGGTGAACATCGAGCGAGTGCGCTGGTCGATGTCACCCGCATCCCTGAGATGACGGCGATCCATATCGCCCAAGGCCAATGCCAGCTTGGCGCTGCGGTCACCCATGCGCAGATTGTGAAGTCGTTGGCGCTTGAAGCGGGCGCGACCTGCCTTGTTGAGAGCTGCGGCGTCGTTGGCGGGCCGCAGGTGCGGAATGTCGGCACGCTGGGTGGCAATGTCGCGCATGCGCTGCCAGCGGCCGACGGCACCACTTCGCTGGTTGTGCTCGATGCTGAGGCGGAAGTGGCGTGGGGAGATGGCCGCCGTGAATGGCTGCCGATCGCGAGCTTGTTTCAAGGGCCGGGCATTTCCGCAGTCGATCCGAGCCGGGATGTGCTGGTGTCTTTTCGCTTCGCGCTGGCGGGGCCAAACGAGGGGACAGCTTTCAAGCGCATTATGCGTCCGCAGGGTGTCGCGCTGCCGGTGCTTGGATGCGCTGTCTGGGTTCGGATGTCCCCCGATGGGGCAGCCTATGATGATGTCCGCATTTGTATCAGCCCGGTCGCCCCGGTGCCGGCTCGCGCCGCCGATGTGGAGGCAGCGCTGCGCGGCCAGCTCGTCAGTGAGGACAGCCTGAATGCTGCGGTCGCGGCCGCCTATGAAACGCTGCGACCACGCACCAGCAGATATCGCGCTACCGGCGAGTATCGCCAGTATATGATCGAAACGCTGCTGCGCCGCGCGCTGCCATTAGCGGTCGAGCGGGCGCGCACTGGTGTGGCGCGCGCTGAAGGCGTCGGGATGAGCTAGGCCATAAAGAGTTGGGATAGTGTATTATGGGTGAGAAAGATGAGCGAGCTGCGACTGACGGTTAATGGGCAAGATCACGTGCTTGATGTGCCGATGTCACGAACGCTGGCGCACGTGCTGCGTTATGATCTTGGGCTGACGGGGACAAAAATCGGCTGTAGCGAAGCGGAATGCGGCATCTGCACGGTGCATGTGAATGGCGTCCCCGTCAATTCATGCATCTACCCTGCCTTCAAAGCGCAGGGCGCGCAGGTGACCACGATCGAGGGGCTGGCGCACGGTGAAACGCTGCATCCCCTGCAAGAGTCGTTCATCGATCACGGGGCGGTGCAGTGCGGGTTCTGCACGCCCGGTCTGATCATGACGGCGGCTGCGCTGCTTGAGGAAAATCCGCAGCCAGATGACCACGCGATTAAAGTTGCGCTTAAAGATACGTACTGCCGCTGCACCGGTTACGTGAGCGTCATCGCTGCGATCAAATCGGCCGCTTCGGTCAAGCGCGGCGAAGGGAAACTGCCGGTGAATGAACCGGCGGTTTCTGAGCCGATGCGTTTCGTTAGCCGCAACGAAAAGGTGCAGGACGTCGTTGATCGGGTGACTGGCCGCGCCAAGTACACCGACGATTACATCTTTGATGGGATGCTTCACGGGCGCACGCTGCGCGCTGCGTATCCTCACGCTCGCATCGTACGCATCGATACCAGCAAAGCGAAGGCTTTGCCTGGTGTGCGCGCCGTCCTCACTGCGGCCGATGTGCCCGGCGAGAATTTGCACGGCCTCGTCTATCGTGACTGGCCAGTGCTGTGCGCAGAGGGCGACAAGGTGCGTTACATGGGCGATGCCGTTGCCATCGTCGCGGCCGATACGGAGGAGCTTGCGGCCGAAGCGCTGGCGCTGATCGAAGTGACCTATGAACCGCTGCCCGTCGTCGCCGATCCGATTTCGGCGCATCGCATCGACGCGCCGCACGTTCACGAAGGGCGTGAAGAGGGCAACCTGCTCAAGCACATCAAGGTGGAACATGGCGATATTGAGCAGGGTTTCGCCGAAGCGGATGTGATCGTCGAACGAACCTACCGCACGGCGACCACGGAACATGCTTTCCTGGAGCCAGAATGCGCAATCGGCGTGCCGCCGGGCTATGATGATGAGCACACCAAATTAACGGTTTACGTGGGCTCGCAGATCCCCTATCAGGATCGCAATCAGCTGGCGCTGGCGCTGGGTGTGCCAGAAGACTCGGTGCGCATCAAAGGCGTCCTGATCGGCGGTGGTTTCGGCGGCAAAGAGGATATCGCCGGTCAGATCCACGTCGCCTTGTTAGCACTGGCAACTGGTAGGCCGGTCAAGATGCTGTATACACGCCAAGAGTCGCTTTTGTTTCATCCAAAGCGACATGCAACCGTCATTCGCATCAAAACGGGCGCTAAACGCGATGGGCGCCTGACGGCGGTACAAGCTGAGCTGTATGGGGATGGTGGCGCTTACGCCAGCTTGAGCGATAAGGTGATGACCCGCGCGACCACGCATGCTACTGGCCCTTACGCCGTGCCGCACGCCAAGATCGACTGTTACGCGATGTACACCAATAACGCGCCATCGGGCGCCTTTCGCGGCTTCGGCGTCACGCAGAGCGCATTTGCCGTCGAGCAGAACATGGATCTCGTCGCGGCTGAACTCGGCATCGACCCGGTTGAGTTCCGCATGATCAACGCACAGCGGGTTGGCTCGATCACAGCGACGGGGCAGGAACTGCGCGAGAGCGTCGGCCTGATTGAGACGATCGAAAAGGTGGACGCCGATATGCGCGTCGGCGATTTCCGCTGGGGCTGGCGCGACGGCGATCTCGCGTTTGGATGGGGGGTGGCGTGCGCCTACAAGAACACCGGCCTGGGTGGTGGCGCGCCAGACCGCGCTGACGCCGAAGTAGAAGCTTTCGATGACGGCACAGTTGAGGTGCGAACCTCATCGGCTGATATGGGGCAGGGCTTGATCAGTGTGCTGGCGCAGTGCGCGGCCGAAGAACTTGGCGTGCCCTATCGCAGCGTACGCGTCTTGCTCTCCGATACCGATCGCACTCCGAACGGCGGCCCCACGACGGCCAGCCGGCAAACTTATATGAGCGGCAACGCCGTGCGGCTGGCTGCTGCGCACTTGCGCGAAATGCTGAGCAAGGTGGTCGCCGAGGAACTGGACTGCCCGCCGGAGACCCTCCGCTTCGAAGAAGGGCTGGTGCGCTACAACGGCACATCACTCGGCTTTGGCGAAGCTGTACAGCACGCGCAAGCGCAAGGGCTGGCCACGCGCGTTCTGCAGCAGTATTACGGCCCCAAAACTCAACCGTTAGGCACTGGCGGCGACATGCACTTCGCCTTTTCATACGCCACGCAGGCGGCGTTGGTCAGCGTCGATCTGCGCACGGGAGAGGTAAAAGTTCACAAGATCATCTCAGCGACGGATATTGGCCGCGCGATCAATCCGCTGCAAACGCAGGGGCAAATCGAAGGCGGTATCGTGATGGCGCTCGGCAATTGCTTGACCGAGGCATACATCATCGAGGAGGGGGTGCCGTGGTCAACGCTGTTGGCGCGCTACAAGATGCCGAGCATCAAGCATACGCCGGACATTATCAGCCATCTGGTCGAGCATCGCACGTCTGAAGGCCCCTACGGCGCAAAAGGCGTCGGTGAGCTGCCTTCGATCAACACCTCACCGGCCATTTGCAACGCAATTTATAACGCGGTCGGCGTGCGCGTCTACAGCCTGCCCGTCGATCAGGATGCGTTGTTCAGAGCGTTGGTCAAGGGTGAAACAGAAGTGCACACCGCTTGGCAAGATATTAAATAGATTGGGCGACGCGGCGCAGATTGTTCTGCGCCGCGCTGTTCATGCGGGTTCGGTCGCCTCTTCGGTTGCTTCCGCTTCCGGCATCGCTTCTTCGGTGGCCTCCGCTTCGGGGGCTGCTTCCTCGGTTGCTTCGGCTGTTGGCGTGGCCGTCGGCCTCAGGGTTGGCACTGGGCTGGGTTCGCTCGGTTCGCAGGCCGCCAGCGCCAGCGCCAGCAGGGTGATGAGCAGAATCAATTTCATGATAGTCCTCCCAAACTCCGTCGCGAAAAGTGTCTCAGCGAATCCTATCGTGTTCGCTGAGGTCCCGCTATACTTCGCATAGTCAAAACAGAGGCAAAGCTACTTCATCTTGTAATAGTCTAATACGGTCTAAAACGAGGGGATGGGATCGTCTCCTCGTTCAAACCGTGACACCTTAAACAGTTCGATATCGTGCGCGGTACTTCCATCCAACGCGAGATCGCATAAAATGCTGCCGATCACAGGGGCGAACTTAAAGCCATGACCAGAGCAGGCTGCGCCGATGACGATCTGAGGATAGCCTGGATGCTTGTCAATGATGAAGTGCTCATCTGGAGTCATCGTATAGAGACAAGCCCGCGATGAGGCATGGGTTGGATTCATGGCTGGGAAATAGGTCGCAATCAATTGGAACATCGCCTCGATGCACGCCTCCAGAGGTTCACGCTGCGGATCGTGAGGGTCAAAATCAGGCCCTCCATGCAGCGAGAACTTGGCCCCTGCATCGTTCACACTGGGGATGCCATAGCTCATCCATCCAAAGGTTTCGCGCTCATGCCAGATGAAAACCGGAAATGCGCCGACTGCATAATCTGCGGGCCGTTCGGCGTGGAAATAATTTTCCTGACATAACGTCGGCCGCAGCGGCAGCGGCAAACCGAGTGGCGTGATCAGGTCATTCCCCCAAGCGCCACTAGCAATGATCGCTCGCCCTGCGCTAAACACGCCGGCCTCAGTCGCAACACGGACGCTGTCCCTTTCTGGCGCGATGCCGATGACAGGCGTTTTTTCCAATACCTGTGCGCCGCTGGCACGCGCGAGCTGCACCTGCGCCTGCACGCAGCGAGAGGCGCGCAGAATGCCAGCATCGGCTTGAACCAGCATCATCATATCTTCGGCCAATCGAAACTGCGGGTAACGCTGTGCTGCCTGTTCGGCATCCAGCAACTCGAAGGGGATCTGCATTCGCGTTAAGGTCTCGATTGTACTGGCGAACGAAGCCGTGGACATACGGCCGATATCGACGCCGCCGGAGGTTAACAAGAGCGGTTCTCCCGCCTCAGCTTCAAGCGAGGACCACAGGGGATAGGCCGCGCGCGCCAGCAGCACGTAGGCAGGGTGGTCGTAAGCGTAGCGAATGATGCGCGAATGCCCGTAAGAACTCCCACGTTCGTGATCGATCGCAAACTGTTCGATCAATAAAACGCGCTGGCCGCGTTTCGCCGCGTGGTAAGCCGCTGCGCTGCCATGCGCCCCCGCGCCGATCACGATCAGGTCAAAAACTGAGTTCATGGCGAGCACATCCTTCGGAAGCAGCGAGTTTATCGTTACAATGGTGACCAATGACGATTGTAGCGCGAGATGTGGCGGAAGCGAGCGAAATCATATGACGTATTCTCAACCGACACTGCTGATGCACGCAGAAAAGATCAGCGATCAGATCATTGGATGGAGGCGCGCTATTCATGCGCAGCCGGAACTGGGCTTCGAGGAGAAAGAAACCGCTGCGCTGGTCGCCGCTGCGCTGAGCGCCTTGGGCATCGAAGTGCAAACTCAGGTCGGCATCACCGGTGTGGTTGGCCGGCTGGGTTCTGGCAAACCCGCGATCGGCATCCGCGCCGACATGGACGCCCTGCCCATCCAAGAGATCAACAATGTGCCCTATGCCTCGCAAATCCCCGGCAAGATGCACGCCTGCGGTCATGATGCGCATACAGCGATGCTGCTGGGGGCAGCGCGCCTGCTCGCCGAAATGCCAGACCGGCCGAGCGGGGAGATCCGGTTCCTATTTCAGCCCTCTGAGGAGATCGAAGATGCTGAAGGGAAAAGCGGCGCGCAGCGCATGATCGAAGAGGGCGCCCTTGAGGGGCTTGATCATGTCATCGCGCTGCACGTGGCCAGCGACCTACCGGCCGGCAAGGTCGTGGTCGAGGAGGGTTACATCACAGCCAATGTCGATACGTTTTACGCAACCATTCGTGGCAAGGGCTGCCACGGCGCGCATCCCCATCGCGGTATCGACCCGATCTACCTGCTGGCGCAGGTGATCAATGCGCTGCATGGCATCCGTGCGCGTCGCATCAACCCAATCCGGCCTGTTGTGGTGACGGTCGGCGCAGTGCACGGCGGCAGCGGGCCTAATATCATCCCCGATGAAGTGGAATTGAACGGCACGCTGCGCAGTTTTGACGACAGCACCCGCGAGCAGCTCATCCGCGAAGTGGAGGCAGCTTTTTGCGTGGCCCGTTCTTTAGGCGGAGATTACACGCTGCAAATTGTAAAAGGGTGTCCATCGTCTTATAACGATCCGCAAGTCACGGCGCTCATTCGCGAGGCGGTGGTCGATCTGCTGGGTGCTGAGGCCCTGCATCAGCAGGACCCAAGCATGGGCGGCGAGGATTTCAGCTTCATGGCCCGCCTTGCGCCAGGGGCGATGTTCCTGCTTGGCGCAAAGCGCGACGAGGTGGAACGGCCCCATCACAGCCCGCAGTTCGATCTGAATGAGTCGGTCTTTTCAATCGGGGCAGCGCTGCTCGCCGAGTCTGCCTGCCGGCTGCTGCGCAATGGGCGCTGAGCTAAACTTAGCCTCGCTGATGTCGCGCAGTTGCCCTCATCTCCCGGCCAGGGTTTCGAAGTCCCTCTGCATGAGGTAGAGTGATTTAGGGCGAGGGCTGGAAAAATGCCAAACTGCGTGACATCGCTTAGCGTAGATATTCGGGAGTTAAAATGAGTTCTCTCACTGATACAAAGACTCAATGGATCGCCGACGAGCTCAACGCGCTGCGCGAACAGGGGCTGTTCACGACCATCCGCACGATCGATGGGCCGATGGAGGGGCATATCATCGTCGATGGCCGGCGCGTGCTCAACTTCTGTGCGAACAATTACTTGGGATTGGCCAATCACCCGCGCCTGCGCGAGGCGGCCAAGCGCGCTATTGACCAGTACGGAATTGGGCCGGGCGCAGTACGGACGATCGCCGGCACGATGACCTTGCACGTTGAGCTGGAGCGGCGGCTGGCGGAGTTCAAGCACGCGGAGGCCGTGATCACGATGCAGAGCGGGTTCACTGCCAACCTCGCTGTGATCCCGGCGCTGGTTGGCAGCGGCGATGTGATCTTCTCCGATCAGCTCAACCATGCCAGCATCATCGACGGCTGCCGGCTCAGCCGCGCTAAGATCGTCGCCTATGCCCACAATGATATGGATGACCTGCGTCGCAAGATCGCCGAGACGACCGATTATCAACGCCGCCTCATCGTCTCTGACGGCGTCTTTAGCATGGATGGCGACATCGCGCCGCTGCCCGAGCTGGTCGCGATCGCCCGCGAGCATGATATCCTGCTGATGATCGACGACGCGCATGGTGAGGGCGTGCTTGGCCGCGGCGGGCGCGGCATTGTTGACCACTTTGGGCTGCACGGGCAGGTCGATATCGAAGTCGGCACGATGAGCAAGGCTTTCGGCGTCATCGGGGGCATCATCGCAGGCAGGCAGATCATCGTCGATTGGCTGCGCCAGCGCGCGCGGCCGTTCCTCTTCTCCAGCGCGATGACCGTGCCCGATGTCGCAGCGTGCATCGAAGCGGTTGAGATGCTGGAAGGTTCCGAAGAGCTTGTTCAGCGCTTGTGGCAAAATGCCGACTTTTTTAAACGGGAGATGTCAACGCTGGGCTTCGATATCGGCCACAGCCAGACGCCGATCGTGCCGGTCATGTTAGGTGAAGCGCCTGTCGCTCAAACGTTCAGCCAGGCGCTGTTTGAGCGCGGTGTCTTTGCCATGGCGATCGGTTTTCCGACCGTGCCACGCGGCAAAGCGCGCATCCGCGTGATGAACACCGCTGCGCATTCCCAAGACGATCTTGAGCAGGCGCTCAGCGCTTTTGAGCAGGTGGGCAAGGCGCTCGGCATCATCGCTTAACTACAACTACAATGGCAGCACCGAAAGCGGCAGACTGATGCGAAAGAAAGTAATCCTGATCACGGGCGCTAACGGCGAAGTAGGCCACGGTTTGATCGCGCGCCTGACTGAACGTGGCGAACACGACATCCTCGCGCTTGACCTGCGTCCCCTCGACGAGGCGCTGCGGCCGCTTGTTCAAGTGCACATTGCTGGCGATATCCTCGACAGCGACCTGCTAGAGCGGCTGATGAGCGAATATGAGATCAGCACGATCTTTCATTTGGCTGCGCTGCTCTCAACGCGGGCGGAATTTACCCCAGAAGCCGCTCACCGTGTCAACGTCGAGGGCACTTTGAACCTGCTGCATTTAGCCATTGAACAATCGCGCTGGCAGGGCAGCCGCGTCAAATTCATTTTCCCCAGCTCCATCGCTGTCTATGGCCTGCCCGATCTTGAGACCAAAGCGAAGATCGCGCCGGTTGGCGAAGACGAGTACTGTATGCCACGCACGATGTACGGCTGCAACAAGCTTTACTGCGAGCACCTCGGCCGCTACTACTCGGCGCACTACCGCCAGCTCGCCGCGACGCCAGAGCCGCATTACGTCGATTTCCGTGCCCTGCGTTTTCCGGGTCTCATCAGCGCAGTCACCCTGCCGAGCGGCGGCACCAGCGACTACGCGCCAGAAATGATCCACAGCGCCGCGCAAGGCCTGCCTTATACCGCGTTCGTGAGCGCCGAGACCCGCATTCCTTTTATGGTCATGCCCGATGCGATCAAAGCGCTGCTGCTGCTGGCCGAAGCGCCGACCGACCGCCTGAGCCGCACGGTTTACAACGTGACCAGTTTCAACCCTTCCGCCGCCGAAATCGCCGCGATCGTTCAGCGGGCTTTTCCAGATGCGCACATCACGTTTGAAGACACCAGCAAGCGGAAAGCGATCGTCGACAGTTGGCCGGCGCAGCTCGATGACAGCGCGGCGCGGCGCGATTGGGGCTGGGCGCCGGACTTCGATCTCGACCGGGCATTCGCTGATTATCTCATCCCAGCGATCCGGCAGCGTTATGACCGACCAATCGTTTGATGCGCTCAGCCAAGCGCAGCCAGCCTGATGCCTGGCAGCCACTCAATGAGCCGGTGCGCAGCATGTATTATCGCTGGCTGCGTCAGGCGGACAGCCCGATGCCCAGCAGCCATCCGATGAACAGCCAGAACCCAAATGCCCCATGCAGTTTGGCTGTGCGTCCCTGCGCCTGGTGCAGCAGCGCTGTATCGCGGCTGGTGAAAATGATCCTGACCAGACGATAGGCTTCCGGAAGCGACACCAAAACCAGCAGCCCCGGCCATGGGATCACCATAAAGGCGGCGAGTACGCCAACCAAAACATAAGCCCCCCCCACCAGCAGCAGGTATTCGAGGCGGGCCGCTCGCAGGCCGAGCAGCACCGCCAGCGTTCGCTTATTGACGGCGCGGTCGGCCTCCAGATCGCGGATGTTGTTGGCATGCAAAATTGCCGCCACCATCAGCCCGATCGGGATCCCCGCTAAGACCGGCGTCCAATCAAACTGACGCGCCATCACGTAATAAGCGCCCAGCACCATCAGCGGCCCCATGAAAATGAAGACGGCCAGCTCACCCAAGCCGTTATAGGCCAGTGGAAATGGCCCAGCCGTGTACAAGATGACGACCAGCACACCTCCCAAACCGATCCAAAGCAGCAGAGGCCCGCTTTGAAAAAGTAAAAACAGCCCAATCAGTGCGCCAGCAAGCACCGTCAGCACGGCGCCAGCCAGCACTTCGTTGGGCGTCAGCAGCCCCTGTTTCAGGATCATCCCTTGCCCGGCCTGCTTTAACGCTTCGGCGCCGCGGCGAAAGTCAAAGTACTCGTTGATGAGGTTGGCTGCGATCTG
>DAOTYT010000234.1:0-17466 GCA_034434615.1 Anaerolineae bacterium
GCCGATACTCAACACGCTGCGCCCACTCGGCCGGACTAATCGGGATCAGCAGCAAGGCACCATCGGCTTTGCCCAGCACGTGGCGCAGTTTCAGCATCAACTCGGCCTGCTGGCTGCGCGTTAAATTACCGACAAACGCGCTGAACTGCGTGCGGTCAAGGCCGTAGTCCTCGCAGGTGATGGCGATCTTACGGCGGATGCGATCATCGGGCACGTCATAAAACACGACCAGGTGCATGTACACTCCTCAATCTGGATGACCGGAAGATGATCGTCGCTCACTCGGCAATGACAAACGCAGAATAAGCGCGCTCACCGCGCAGAGAGGCGGCCAAATGGCGCGCCTGCCGCTGAATGATGTGGCGAATTTGATGGCGACCATCTTCATAGCGCGTGCGCCCCTCCAATTGATGAAGGATGCGTTTAGCGAAGTCACGCCGCGTCGACTGCGTCAAGAGGCCGGTCTCATCCAGCTCAACATCGTAGCTGCGGGCAACCAGGCCAAAAACGGGACGGTCGACGACGATCTGGCGAAACTCCTCGATGAGATCGAGGACAAGGCTAGGCTTACCGGGTCGATCAGCATGCAAAAAGCCGGCGTAAGGGTCAAGCCCGGCCATGATAATGGCACGTTCCACCTCGCCATACAAAATGCCATAGCCATAGTTAAGCAAGCTGTTAACGGGATCAACCGCGCCGCGGCCTTCACGACCGGGCCAGCCATACCGTTCTGGAACCAGCCGATCGGCAGCACGCCAGTAGGTAGCGGCAGCAGCGCCTTCATAGCCCATCAAGGCGGAACGCACAAGATCAGCCGGTTGGTCGAGAGAAAAGGCGGCGATCTCATCGGCCAGCGCTTGTAAAGAAGCTGCGGCATCGGTGAGGACAGCGGCATCATCAGGATGATCGGCCCGGCGGTTGCGCGCCCAGTAAGCGAGTGTGCGCGCTTGGTTGCTCACCTTGGCCCATGCGAAGACGGCAGCCAGCCGCAGGCCGCGCTGATCGCCATAGGCGAGCAGCTGCTCGCGGCGTGTTCGCACCGTGCCAGTCAGCCCAGAAGCATAGATCGAGGCAAACACCTGCCCGGTTCCATCCAACATCAGGATCGGGATGCCACGTTCGGTGCAGGCGGCAATCGCATCGACAGAGATGCTGATGCCGCTCCCAACCAGTGTGACGCTCTGCAGATGGATCAGCGGTGCTTGCTGCAGGGCCTTGCCTTTATGCGTGATTTTGATGCGTTCGGAATACTTGCCGATATGGCTGCCGAACGTATCAGCCAGTAGATGATGGATGACAGGCATGGCTACTCCTCGTCTTCATATTGGTAAAGCTGCAAACCAAAAGCCGGATCATAGGCCGCGTCGACGAAGAAGATCCCTTCATCACCCTCGTCCCCACGCCATGCACGGCCCTCGCGCTCCAGCATCTTGTAGTGCGCACGCGCCAGCGGGATCAGCAGCTCATCAGCCTCGATCGGGTTCTCAGGCAGCAGAGCGCGGTATTCATCCTCCAGTTCAAGCGGCAGCACCAGATACTCATCAAACAGCGCAGTGAACTGGCGAGCCAGCCCATCATCGGCAGATTCCAGCGGTTGGTAATCGCACAGCACCCAGCGTTCGAACTCGTTGAGGCGATCGTGGTAAGCCTGATCCCACCAATCGGCCCCGGCATAGGCAGCGGCCAGCCACTCCTCAATGCGGGCTTCGTCGACCGGGTCACCATCGCGATCGGCCAGGACGCGCAGCGTATCGGCAATCAGCTCCGGCTGGTAGACGGGAAAGCGCTCCTCAGCTCCGGTCGGTTGGCTGTACACATGCACCGGAGCCAGATCGCGCAGGCGGCGTGCTCGGTTAACGCGGCCAAAGCGCTGCAGCAGGGCATCGAGGGGGGCTGGGTCGCTGTGCAGCACATCAAAGTCGAGATCAAGGCTGACCTCAATAACCTGCGTCGAAACGACGATCGGGCCAGGGCCATCGCGCCGGCGGCCGGGAGCAAAGCGCTGTAGCAGCTGCTGCTCCTGTCGCCAGCGATCACGCATGTTGAAGCGGCTGTGCAGCAGCAGCACTTCAGCGCCGGCAGCCGTGAGGACATCGGCGACCTGCCGAGCGCGGCGGACGGTATTGACGACGATCAAAGTAGCGGCATGATTCGCCGATTGACGAATGGCATCAAGATGATCGAATAAATCGCCCTCATGCAGATGCAGGCGATGACGTTGGAAGGCGCGGTAAAGCGCATCGTCAGCACGAATGATGGGAAGGTCGCCCAGCGCAGCGCGGATAGCGGCCTGGGCACGCGGGGGCAGCGTCGCAGTCATGATCAAGATGCGAGCACCGAAACGCTCGCGCAGCAGCTTAAGCGTCCCGAGGAAGAGCGCCAGCCGCTCTGGGCGGTAGGCGTGGATCTCATCGACAATGAAGTATGCGCCGTAACAATCGGCCAGCAGCGCCTCGAACCCTTTCAAACGGTACGACGCGCGCAGCAGATGATAAGGGCTGAAGACGCGCACGGGCAAGGCGTGCAGCCGCGCTAGGGCCGCCTGCGCTTTGGCCTGCGCAAGGGCATCGTCACTATCAAGCCCCTCACCAAGCAAGCGGCGGTACAGTGCTGCCAGGGCGCGGCCATGCTGCAAGCCAACGTGCGGCGTGAAGCTGCGCAACCGAGCATGCATGGCGTTCATGCTGACGCGGTAGGGCAGCATGTAGAATAAGCGCGGCACGGGCGCGGCCGCTGCCCACAGCAGAGCGGCTTCGGTCTTGCCTGCTCCGGTCGGCGCGATCAGCAGGGCTGACTGCCCAGCATGGCTTTGACAGGCACGCTGATGCGCATACGGCGATCGTCCGACACGCTGCTCGATCGCGCGGCGATCGAGCTCGACCGCGCCGTGCAACGTCACGTTCGCAGCCGCCCGATGATCGGCTTGCAGCATCAGCCCGCGCAGCAGCACCGTTTCGGTGAAATTGCGATGGTCGATGCCGTCTTCGGCAAGCCGATCGATGAAGTGATCCAGCTCGCGCAGCGCTGCGTTGATCGCCTCGACGGTAGGCGGTTCGTACGGGCGCAGGGACAGGCCCTGCTCGCCCAACCAATCGTACCATGCCTCGACGGGCTGCCCGCGCAGCGAGTCGATCAATTGTTGAGGACGCTCAGTGGAAGCACGGTAATGATCAAGGATGAAGCAGGCATCGCGGTGATGCGTGGCGATCGCAGCGATCACCCATGGGCGATCGCCATCGGGCAGCTCCAGCCAAGGGAGAAAAGCGAGCGACAGAACCTCATGGCGCAGGCCCCAGTTCTTGCCTGGCCGGCCCAGCCCTCGTTGAAAACCAGCAGACAGCTTACCGCTGTCGTGCAGCCACGCCGCAGCGATCAGACGCTCGTAGAGATGGGGGTGCGCTGGCAGCGGCCGCAGCTGTGCTAGCGCGCGCACTCCTTCTACGACTGCGCGCGTGTGGTCAGCTAAGCTCTCATGAGGCCGTGCCAGAATCTTGCTCAGCATCGAACACCTGAGACTGCTCAACAAAAGACAACCAGCGTACTGCCCGCGGACGATCACGCCAGCGCGGCGCAAACGGATCGCACCAAGATGGGGCGTTCCATTCCTGCGGTGCGCGCGTGATGGCGTACTGCTCCCAGTATGCGCGGCGATCGGAATCGATCATGCGCGGCATCATCACAGAGACGCGCCGCTCAAGAGCAAGCGCATCTTCAAATTTGAGCAGCGCATGTTCGACGTAAGCGTGCTCCGACCAGATCAAATCGATATGGCGCACCTCTGCGCAGCGCATCAAATCTTGCGAGCGACCGAGGACGACGACGTAACGCGGCCTGCGCAGACGGTCAAGCCAATCAGGCCTATCGACATAGAGTGTAAGCCGCGGTTGAAACATGAGTTCGCGCTCGAAAGGCGACAGCTTCGACTTGCGTCCAAATAGATGCGTGTGCTCATAGTCGAAGAAGCGGCCGTTCGCTGTGAAATGTACGGCGATCCGGAACGCACTCGGCGGGACAAGTTCGCCAAGGGCACTGCAAATGTGCCCATAAAGGGTAGCTGGAGGCGGCATCTCAAAAGTGGGCTGAACGCCGTGCATAAAATGCGGGTATCGAAATGAGGTAACCGCCCCCTCAAGCTGAAGTCGCACCACCGTCTGGGTTTGTTCGGCCATTATGTGAACCACTCCGGATGGGACCATAAATCATCGGCCAGCGCCTCAAACGCTTGGCGGGGATGCAGCACGGTTAGCTCGCGCGCTTGCAGCGCTTGGCGCGCATCGTCGATGAACCCCTGGCGCAGCCCAAAGTAGACCGGAGATTGAAAATCCTCGGCGTAAACAGCCAGTGCCTCATCAAGCGCACCAAGGTGAACAGCCGGCTGCGCCGTCGGCGCGACCAGGTTAAGGAACGGGTTATTGCCGTGGTTAAGCACCGCCATGCAGCACAACGAAGCAGACACATCGGTCAGATGCAGGGTTTGCTTGGCCCCGCCTTGCAGCCGGGCCATTGCCCGCAGCAGCGCCGAGACTCGACGCATGCGTTCTTCGATGGGCAGGCGATACGCCCCGCGATCGGCCAAATATTCCAGCCCGGCACGCTTCGCCGCTTCAATGCCCTCTTTGTCGAGGTTGCGGTAGCCAGTGCGATCTTGAGAGACAAATGTGCCAGCCATCGATAGATCAAGTGAGAACCCGCCGACGAGTACAGCGCGATAGAACTCGTGCTCATGCAGCACGTAGTCACCTTCATCACGGCCCATGACGCCGAAATCGCGCACGATCTCCACAGGCGCAGCACTGACCAAAGTGCTGACGCGGAACGGGGCAACGCGGGTGAGTGCTCCCCCCTTTTTGCCCTCCTCCGTCTTCTCAGCGCGCATATAGCCGAATAGATCGTCATCCCAATATGTGATCGGGTCGCCTTCTGTGAAGGCTTGTTGGCGGGCTCCTTTGCCGCGATAGATCGGCGCGCTGCGCCATTCCGGCTCGATTTGCTTGACCGTTTCGCGAATCCAGTAGCGCCACGCCTGTGCGGAAACATACGGGTATTCGTGGCGCTGCACGCGGATCGCTTTGACCTGCCCAACGTTGTCTTGTCCACGAGCGTTATTTAACGCGGAAGCCGGGGCATCAATGGCGTAAATGCCAGTGATGAAGCTCATTGGATTTCCTCCTCATTCATGATGGATGCCTCTGATTCTTCTTCTGCCATCTCGCCCGCGATCACGCGCTGCTCAATCATGATCAGCGTGATCAGGTCGCGAGCGAGGCGCCAGTCGTTGTACTCCCCTTCACCGGCAGTGAAGAGTTCCACAAATTCATCAAAGGTGACCAACGGCCGGCCATACAGCGACGCGCTTTCATCGGCCGCGCGCAGGATTGAGCGACGCCACGCCGCGTAGTTGTTCTCGCGAGAGAACTCGTACAAGAACCTGCGCCGGTGCCGCACATACTGTGCGCAGCGCTCGCCGACCGCGCGCAGCAGCGCAATTTTTTCCGGTGTCATCCCCATGATCCTCCTCAAGTAGGTCTGAATAAGTCCCCAGTGCTTAACGGGAAGCAGCCACTCCCTCAGAAATGACCGAGCACCCTCCGGAAGTCTCAGCAGCATTTCATAAAACTTGTTAGCTTGAAGCGCTCGATCATTGGGATCTTCCTTCGGGCCGACCCTCCAGCCGCGCTCGACGGCGCGCTCCCATGCCTTGGAGAGCGATGCATCTTCATGATGGAGCACCTCATCAAGCCACGCGAAGACGGCAGAATCGAGCGGAAAAAGGCGTACAGAAGGATCGCTGCCAAAGTTGGTGAACACACAGCCGGTAACCGAGGCCGGATGCCAGCCCTTTCGATCAATGCGTGCCACCCAGCTTACCAGCAGCTCTGCCAGCCGCGTCCGCTCATGAGGGTAGTTAGGCACAGCAGCTTCGTCGTCAGCCGTCGATAGGGTCAGCGCCTTCAGCATGGCGCGGCAGGCATCGCGCGCCAGATCGAGGATGATTTCGCGATCGCTGCTATGGACAGCGATCAAAACCTTACCCGATTTGAAACAACCAAGCGGCAGCGCTTGTATGGCCAGCGAGCAGAACCCACAGATGGGGATGCCGGCATGCCCTTTGGGAGAAAAGTTATAGACATCGCGCCCGTTGAGCAGAGGCACTTCCTCGCGCGTAGCACGGTAGGACGCAGTGCGACCGCAGAAGACACATGGCTCGTCCAGCTGTTCATGTGCTGGGTCACGCCAGCTGTAAAGGACACGATTAACGAAGTCTCGTCGAATCTGCGGATTCTTTTGGTAATATCCCGCATTGAAGAAGAAAAGACTTCGCGTGTGCTTTCGCAGCGGGCCGGGCGTCGTATAGCGCTCAGCCAGCCAGTCCGCTGCAGCCTTTAGGTGCTCATCGCGCAGCAGCTTAGGATCCGAGACTCCACTAAATGCGCATAAAGCAGCGATACCAACATCGACGAGTAGATGGCCTGTAAAGTCAAGCATCGCAATTTCTTCTCTCCGAATAAACCTACCCTAAGCTTATACGTTCTCGTCCGGTTGGCATGGGGGCTGTTCCCTATATCCAACCTGGCACCCCAATCGTTGTGAACGAACATAAATTATTTTTGCTTATGGACAAGTCAATTTGGATGCTACGAGCCGTATTTTCCTGTAAGAGCGACCCAGCGATCTCCTTTACAACTTTGTCCATTACTTGTTAATTATGAAGTACCAGTTGATCTCGGAGCGTAAAGATTTGGAGCGGCTCCATCATGGCTCTGGCTTGTTGACAGACAGCCCAAATCCCAGGACTAAGCAGGCTGTTCGTCCGATGCTGCCCTGCGGGCCACCCATCGACTAAAACCCTGGAAACCCCTTAGCGCCCCGCTCGATGAAGCGAGGCCATTTCCTGGCCCGCCAGATTGGGCTACAATACGGCCATCTTTGTCACATGAAATGTGAAAGGAAGAGAGATATGCCTGCTTCTTCGGGCAGCGCCCATGGCTCGCCAGCGGCTCACTCACCGGCCAATGGGGGATCGATGGAATTTGCGCGGGCTGCGCGCCAGCGGGCCTTGGCAGCACGCAATGAAGCGATCGCCGGCCTGAACCAGACCGCCGATGCGCTGCGGCACGAAGCGCGCACCCTTGGCATCGAAGGCGACGCCCTGCTTGGCATCGACGAAGCGGCCGCCTCGTTAGAGCGCGCCGCCCACGCCTTACGGCAGGCGGCCGAGCATGCAGCCCCGCGCGCTGAAGCGCAACCAGCAGCTGTCGCGCTCGACAGCAAAAGCTTTCTGCTGCTGGTCATCGGGCTGACGATCGGCGTGTTTCTCGGCATCGTGTTAGGCCAGAAGGCGAACCGTTAAGCGGCATATCATCGCCTCGTTCGCATGAATGATGAAGATGGTAGTATGGTCAAGTTCATGATCCTGTTTCGGCCACCGGCCGATCTTGAAGCGTTCGAGAACAGTTACAACGACTTCCTCGCACTGGTCGAGCGAATGCCGGCCATAGAACGGAGACAAGTCATCAACGTTTTAGGCAGCCCGCGCGGGCCAGCGCCTTATTACCGCATCCTTGAGGTTTATTTCGAAAGCTACGCAGTGCTCGACAGTGCCTTGAAATCGACCGCTGGACAAGAAGCGGGCGGTCAACTTGCCACGCTGCCGCCCGGCTCGTTCGAGCTGATATTTGCGGAAGTCTTCGAGGAAATGGGCGGCTCAACCCCGCGATAGGAGGGAGCATTGCAGAAATTGAAAGAACGCATCTTGGCCGAGGGACGCAATCTCGGCAATGGCATCCTCAAGATCGACAGCATCCTCAATCACCAACTGCACCCGCAGCTGATGCTGGAAATCGGTCAAGAGCTGGCATCCAAGTTCGAGGGCGTTAAGATCGATCGTATCCTCACCGTTGAAATCTCGGGGATCGCCCCGGCGCTGATGACCGGCCTCGCCCTCAATGTGCCGGTCGTTTACGCACGCAAGACCAAGCCCATCACGATGTTTGGCCCAGTCTTTCTAGAAACGGCGCCCAGCCATACCAAAGGGATGGAAGTCAATCTTCTCGTCTCGGCGGAATTCTTGCATCCCAATGAGGATGTGCTGATCATCGATGATTTCTTAGCGACCGGAAAAACCCTGCGCGCGCTGGCGCGCATGGTCGAAAGCGCTAACTCGCGCGTCAGCGGGGTGGGTGTCGTCGTCGAGAAAACATTTGAAGGGGGGCGCGAGCTGATGGATAAGCACGGGTATCATGTGCCGATCAAGTCGCTGGTGACGATCGTCAACATGGACGACGGCCAGATCATTTTCGCCGATTGAACGATGATGGACCCGCGCCGCGGCGGCATCGCCATCATCGATTTCGGTTCGCAGTACACGCAGCTCATCGCCCGCCGTGTGCGGGAATTGGGCGTTTACGCTGAAGTTTTTCCACACGATGCTGCGCCAGAACACATCGACGCCCACGCCCCGCGCGGTTACATTTTTTCCGGCGGGCCCAGCAGCATCTACGAGGCGGATGCGCCGCAGATCCCGAACTTCCTTCATCGTTCCGGCCGCCCGCAGCTCGGCATCTGCTATGGGATGCAGGCGCTCACGCAGGCGCATGGCGGTTCCGTCGGCGCTTCGCAGGCGCGCGAGTATGGGCCGGCCCGCATCGTCATCCTCGAAGACAGCCCTCTCTTTCATGAACTGGGTGATGAACTGAACGTTTGGATGTCTCACGGCGATCGCATCGAGCGGCCGCCGCGCGGCTTCACGACGCTGGCGCGATCAGAAAACTCGCCTTATGCCGCCATTGGCGATCTCGAACGCAATCTGTATGGCGTGCAGTTCCATCCCGAGGTCGTTCACACACCGCAGGGCAAGGCTATTTTGCGCAACTTCGTCTTTCATGTGTGCGGCTGCACTGCCAACTGGTCGCCGATATCTTTTATCGATAGTGCGATCGCAGCGCTGCGCGAGCGCATCGGCAGTGATCGCGTGCTGTTGGCGCTGAGCGGGGGCGTAGACTCGGCGGTGGCTGGGGCTTTGCTGCATCGGGCGATCGGCGCGCAGCTCACCTCAGTTTTCGTCAACACCGGCATGCTGCGCAAAGGCGAACCAGAACAGGTCATCCAGGTCTTTCGCGATCAACAGGGAATGAAGCTGATCGCCGTCGATGCGACCGAGGCATTTCTCGATGCGCTGCGCGGCATCACTGAACCAGAGGCTAAGCGCAAGATCATCGGCCGTCTGTTCATCGAAACCTTTGCCGAACAGGCGCGCCGCCTCGAGCGAGAGGGCGTGCGCTTTCTGGCGCAGGGCACCATCTATCCCGATGTGATCGAGAGCGCGGCAAACAGCCGGCAGGCAAAAGTGATCAAGAGCCATCATAACGTGGGCGGCCTGCCCGATGACCTGGACTTTGAGCTGATCGAGCCGCTGCGCGACCTGTTTAAAGATGAAGTGCGCGCGGTCGGCACAGCGCTCGGCCTGCCCGATTCGATCGTCTGGCGCCAGCCCTTCCCTGGCCCCGGGCTGGCGGTGCGCTGTTTGGGCGATCTCACTTGGGAGCGCCTTGAGACCCTGCGCGCCGCCGATGCCATCTTCATTGAAGAGCTGGCGCGCGCTGGGCTGCTGCGCGCACAAACTGCCCAGTGTTTTGCCGTGCTGCTGCCCGTCAAGAGCGTCGGCGTGATGGGCGACAACCGCACTTACGAAGAAGTGATCGCGCTGCGCGCCGTCACGACCGAAGATTTCATGACCGCCGACTGGGCACGGCTGCCGTATGACTTGCTGGCACGCGTGAGCAACCGGATCGTCAACGAAGTGCAGGGCGTCAATCGCGTCGTTTACGATGTCACCAGCAAGCCGCCCGGCACGATCGAGTGGGAGTGAGGAGGCGAACAGTCAGCCGCGGACTGACCACTTCTCCTCCGGCACACCGGCCTGATGATTTTCCCAACGCGCCAGCGTGAACAGAAAATCGGACAAGCGGTTTAAGTAGGGCAGCACATAGTCCCCGATCGGTTCAACCTCAGCCAGCGCGACCACGATTCGCTCGGCGCGCCGACAAATCGTGCGCGCGAGATGGATCTGGGCGGCGGCTGGTGATCCACCGGGCAGGATAAACGCCCTCATCGGTGTCAGATCGGCGGAGAGCCGGTCGATCGCCTCTTCCAACCACGCGACCGGCTCCGCCGTCATGCGCACAACGTAACTGGTCGGCGCATCAAGCGGCGTCGCAAGGTCAGCACCAAGGTAAAACAACTGTTCCTGAATTTGTGCCAGGTAAGCATCGGCCCGCGACGAAGGCTGGCTTGCGCGCGCCGCGCCGAGCATCGAATTCAGCTCATCGAGCGTGCCATAGCTCTCGACCCGGTAGTGGTGCTTCGGCACTCGCCCGCCTGAAAACAGGCTGGTTGTTCCATCATCGCCCGTGCGAGTGTAGATCTTCATTGTTACCCCCAAACGCCTCAAAAGCCCATCGCTCGAATGATAACCACAGCCTCAAACTTTGAACAGCTTGCGCACGATTTTGATGCGGGCAGGCGCTTTTGTTACACTGCTGTGAGCTTACTGCAATCGAACGCCCTGAGGCGCTAGGACGGATTCACGATGGGGGGCTGGCACTGCACCTTCCTGCCGCATGAGGATCACAGCGCGATCGCTTCTACATTGCGCAGCGCGCTGACAGCGCTGGGATACACGCTTTTCGATCCATTCGGCATTATGCCTGGGCGAGCCTATCCTGTGGCTGTGCGACTGTTTGTCGCGCCTGGCGCCGCTGGCTGGACGCGCGTGCTGGGCCAGCTCGACGACCCGCCGCGCGCGGAAGTTCTGAAGACCCTTTCAGGCATCGCACCCGTTTTGTACGCGGCGCTGCAAGACGACCAAGCTTTCCTCTGGGCTTGCCAGGACGGCCAAGCCGTTGAGGCCGACAACGCGTTCGCTGGCTGCCTACGCGCAGGCCTAACCCCAAACGATCTGCGGCGCGCGCTGCGAGAGCGGCCTGCCTCAGCAGCGGGCCATCATCGGGTGACGGAAGCCGCACTCTCGACGCTGCCGCCAGACATTCAAGCGCTGGGCGAAGCGCGCTGCGTCGATCGCCAGCAGGCCGCCCGGCTGTTCGAGCGCATAAGCCGGGGCGCGCTCGCGCGGGGCGGCGCAGAGGGGCAGGAAGCGGCAGCGCGGGCGCTCGTCACCGCTGGAGAAGTAAACTGGTCTGGCACTGCCGGTCGCTGGCTGCGCGGCGCACTTGAGCATCTGACGATCCCAACCGGCTGGGCACAGCCCGATTTCGTCAGCCTGCGCGATGCTTACCAATTGCATCTGCGGCGCCAGCGGCGTCCCGATGCCCCCCTGTACCCCGGCGATGCAGAGACGATGGCCGCCGTCGAGGACGCCCTCGCGTATGTGCCCGTTTATGCTGGAAAGGAAGCCTGATGTCGGCGCGCGACCGCCTGCACTGGGATGAGCGTTATCGCCAGTACCCGGACGATCACTATCCCGATCCCGATCCCCTGCTGTTCGAATTCACGCCTTTTGTTCCATGTGATGGGCGCGAACGGCGGGCGATCGATCTGGCATGTGGGCTGGGCCAGAACGGTTTATGGCTGTCTGAACAAGGGTACAGCACCGACCTGCTCGACATCAGCCGGGAAGCGCTGCGCCGGGCGCAAGAGCAGGCCGCCGCGCGGAAGCTGAAGAACGTTAATTTTTTGCAGGTCGATTTGGAAGAAGCCGCGCTGCAAAACGAAGCCTATGACGTTGTGTGCGTCTTTCGCTTTCTCATTCGCGCCCTGTTTCCTCGCATCAAGCTGGCTGTGCGGCCGGGCGGGCGCGTCATTTATCAAACATTCAATCTCAACTATTTGAACCATAAACCGATCTTCAATCCAGACTACCTGCTGCGGCCAGGCGAACTGCTGCGCGCATTTGAGGATTGGCGCGTGCTGTACAGCCAAGAATTGGATCATATTTCGCAAATTGTCGCGGTTCGGCCAGAATGAGCGCAGTCGATCAAATCGAGACTCGGCGCTAGGCCAGCGCGACCAGCGGCGCTATAATCGTGCATGTCATCACCCAACCCAGCACACTCGAGGGAAGCACATGTCCGAAGAGAACCGCCTGCAAGAACTGCGCGCACAGGTCGATGAAATCAACTTTCAGCTTCTTGAACTGCTTAACCGTCGCGCTGCGATCGTCACCGAGATCGGCAAAGTGCACACTCAGCTCGGCACCCGGCATTATGATCCGGAACGCGAAGCTGCACAGCTTCAGCAGTTGGAACTCGCGAACAACGGCCCCTTCAGCAACGAGACGATCAAGGCGCTCTTCCGCGAAATCTTTCGCGCGTCGCTGGCGCTAGAGGAGCAGCAAGCGCGCGCCAAGATCCGCGTGCAGCGTAAATCGAACGACGAGCAGACGGTGGTGCGCCTGCCCGATGGGACGGAGATCGGCAACGGGGTCTTTCAAGTCATTGCTGGGTCGTGCGCGGTCGAGAATTACGAACAGATGGACGAAGTGGGCGCGGCGCTGGCCGAGCGCGGCGTCAAGATCATGCGCGGCATGGCGTACAAACCGCGCACTTCGCCTTACGATTTTCAGGGATTGGGTGAGCCGGGCCTGCAGATCGCGCGGCAGATCGCCAATAAATACGGCATGTTCGTCACCAGCGAAATTATGGACAAAAGCCAGATCGATATGATGCTGGACTACGTCGATATCTTCTGGGTGGGCGCGCGCAACATGCAGAACAGCTTCCTGCTGCGCGCGTTGGGCAAGCAGCCGAAACCCGTCATCCTCAAACGCGGGCTGGCAGCGACAGTGGAAGAATTTCTCTACGCGGCGGAATACATCGTCAGCAGCGGCAACCCCAATGTGATCCTGATGGAACGCGGCATCCGCACCTTTGAAAAATGGACGCGCAATACGCTGGATATCGGCGGCGTGGCCGTGCTTAAGCTGGAGTCGCATCTGCCCGTGATCGTTGATGTCTCGCACTCCGCCGGCCGGCGCGACATCGCGCGGCCGCTGGCGCGGGTGGCGCGCGCCAGCGGGGCCGATGGCCTGATGGTTGAGGTGCACCCTAACCCGCCGGTCGCCATGAGCGACTCCAAACAGCAGCTCACCATTCCAGAATTTCACGCGCTAATGGATGAGGTGATGCAGCTCGCATAAGCCGCTTTGGGGCCGCGATCGGAGCGACAGGACTGGCCCGTTGAACCCCCAGCTCGCCTCATAGCCGGTTCATACGGGCCAGACGGGCGAACGACTGCGCGCCAAGCGTTAGGGAAACAGCCGGCAGCCACGTAATGCCGAAGCCGGTCCAGATGTTGGTGATGACGAACACTGGATCGGCTGCTCCCTCACCGCGCGGCAGGCCGTAGCCAACTACCGCCGCGATGACGAAGCCGGCGAAGCCGGCCGCGAGCCACAGCCGCGACGATCGAAATTGCGCAGCAGGATCGAATAAACTGCCCCCTTTTTTGCGCCGCTGAAACCACAAGATGAGCGCGCAGTACGCGCTCAAGAGCAAGGTGATGATCAGCGCGCCGGCCGCCAGCCCCAAGCCGTCTTCGCTGTTAGGAACCCGATCCCCAGCGCTGCGCATGATCAAGACGATCGCGGCGACAGCGGCGCTTATGGCCCATTCGGCGCGCGTCATGCGCAGATTGAGCGCTGCGCCATTTGCAGCGCGGTTCGTCCGCTGGGCGAGCAGCCCGATCAGCGCCGCGGCTCCACCCAGCCACAGCAGCAGCAGCGGCAGCGGGGCCGGTTCACCCCGCGCATCGAGCAGCGTCGGCGACCAGTGCGCCCACGTGCCCCATCCCAGCCCAAGCAGGGGCATCGTTAACAGCAGGCCCCAGCGGAGGCGCAGCCTGCCAATCAACACGAGGTAAAGCGCCAGCATCAGCAGCGTGACGAAGGCCGTCGCCCCCAAAACGCGCGTGAGCAGCGTGCGCGGCACTTCGGCCAGCGCATAGGTCGGGTTGATGAGGAGCGCGTTCAGCAGCGCGCCGATCCCCGCCAGCGCCAACAGCCCAAAGATCGAGCGGACGCGAAAGCGCGTCGCCAAATCGAGCAGCAGCGCGCTGAGCAAAAAGTACCCTACAGCCAGCAGGGGCCAGGCGTAGATCGGCCTCGCGGGCGGGTCCAGCCACAGCAGCAGCTCAACACCGCTCAGCAGCAGGGCCGCCAGCAGCAGGCGAAGGCGCCAGACGCGCCCCTGCTTGCCGATGCCGTCCTGACTTACCGACCGCACCACGCTGCACTACAGATGGGAGATGCGCCGCTGGTCTCTGCATTGGGCAGGGCTAGAAATTCGGCGCGCGGCACGTCGGTCGTTGTGTAGTCCACATACACGATGAAACCCTCGCCACGCACCAGCATCATATTCGAAAAATCGGCATAGCTGCGCGCGATCGGCCGGAAACCCGTTCCATTTGGGATCACGCCGATGCGCTCGCGCGCGTTACGATCGAGAAACGCGACGACGAAATTGCTCGAGACGCGATAGGGTTCAGCGACCCCGCTTAGGCTCCCGCCGCCATCAACCCCTCCAGCGGCTGAAAATGTTGGCTGAATGATTTGCGTTTCGACATAGCGCGAGGCTTGAATCTCCGCATCCGTACAATAATCCGGCTGCGTGAAGTCAATATCCAAGACGAACCCGATGCGTTCCAACAGCGGAACCAGCGCCTGCGTCGCCCGGTTACAGCGCATGAGCGGATCGTCGCCCGACCAACCGCCTGGGCGCAGGCCGCGCGCCCCAATGACGACATCGGCCAGCAGTTCGAGATCGTGGCGCACATCGCGCGCCACTGCCAGCGGGCTGCTCGGCACAACGCCGAACCAGCCGGCGGGCCGCTCTTCCGGCGCGAGCAGCGTGCCAGCGAGGATCTCCAGATCGAGGCGGATCAAGAGCGGCAGATCTGGGTCGCTCACATCGAGGCTGCCGCTCCACCCAGCGGGGCGGCCGGGCGTCGGCAGGGCACTGTCGGCGAGCAGCTCGAGGTCACCACGGGCACGGATCAAAATGGGCAGCGCTTCGGCCGCTTCAAGCGAGATCGGCGAGGTCATGGGCGCAGCGGGCGCGCTCGACAGCTCTTCCTGCCCAGCCGCCAACCCCACACTCGCCAGCACAAGGATTACAGTTAAGCCAACGAACAGCTTATTCACCAGAAGCGCTCCTTCATTTGCAAGCTCTGTTCGTATTATAAAAGCGCTGTCGCAAAGCGCGCGCTTAAGGCTGCGCGTTAGAGGGGGGGTTCTTTGGCGGGAACTCAGGCAGATCGGGCACGGGCGGCCGGCGGGACGGGCGGCGGCTGCTGTCGAAAAAAATGGGCACTGTGCCAGGGCGATGCACGGGTTCAGGGGCCATCATCGGGGCATCTTCTGGCAGCGAGGCAGGCGAGGCGGGCGCCTCCGGAAGCGATTGAGGTGGTGGAGCGGCGGGCACAATTTCTTCTGGCAGGTTGAACAGCGGCCGCTCAGGCCGGGTCAGCGCGATTGGACGCACTTTGAGTGCGAGCAGCCCGCGCAGCGCCTCGACGAGATCGGCGCGCAGCCGTCGGTACTCGGCGCGCGGCAGATCATCCGCCTCCAGCGCGTCTAACATTTCATCGGCCATGCCCAGCAGCTCCACGTCGGCCGGGACGGTGCCATGGCGAGCGGCTGCATAAGGCGCGACATAGCCGGCCAGCACAACGATCACGGGCGTGGCGGCGCCATAAATAATGACGATCGGCGGCCAGTCCTGATCGGCATAATAGGCGCTCGCCTGTGTGTAAGAAGGGAACAACGTTTCAGACAGGCGCGTATACAGGGCGATATAGGCATCGGCCCACGCTTTAAACTGAACCGAGGCTTGGTGCGCCAGCGCATCGGGGAGATCGCCCAGCAGCACCAACACGTTGTAGGAAGCCAGCGCGCGCGCCAATGCGGGCAGCGAGCCGCGATAATCGCCAGCGCTGCGCCACGTTTCCGGCACCAGCGGCGGCGCATAGCGACGAGCGATCGCGATCAAGGTTCGTTCCAGCCGGGCCTGCATGCTGTCTTCACCCCTGAAAAACCTGGACAGTTCGTCTTGCTTAGCATACCACAGCGTCGCGACGCTGGCGATGGCGCGCCTGCGCGCGCTCAACCAGCCGCCCAACCAAGACCCCGCCAAACACCCACAAGAGCGGCTCGATCATCAATTTGAAGCGGGCATTCTCAGGGATCTCTAACAGCGAACCCACCACCACAGTGTAGGTCATCAGCCCAGCGATTACGAACACAGCCGGGCCAGCCCGCACAGCATCGCGCCAGCAGCTCAGCGAAGCCCGGCAGCGAATAATCGCCGGCAGCCAGAATGCGAACAGCAGCACAGGGATGAGGAAAAACTGCGCCGAACAAAATAGCGGAGACAGCCGCTGTGTGAGCGGCGCGAGATAGAACGCATCGGCATAGAGGGCGTTGTGCGCAGCAATGCGTTCGGCATTTTGGCGCACGAACTCAAACCTGGTCGCCGGGCATGTGAAGATACTGTAGGCGATAAAGGCCTGCTGAAAATAACGCGCGGGATCGCGGCGGATGAGCGTGAGCGCCGCCTCCTGGTAAACGAGCGAGATCGCCGGAATGTTCACATTGTTGTAATCGTTTTGCGCCAACGCGGCGATATCAGAACGGCGGTCAAAACCATACGGCACATAGGCCTCAGGCAAGCTAAAGCGCTCAACTTCAGCTGGCATTCGCGCGATCACTCCCGCCTCCGCGAGGCCCAGCAGTTCCTCTGGCGTGTACCCGCTCACAACGATCTTCCATAGGTTCATGCCGCTCCAACTGCTCATCCCCCAGAAATTGAACTGGACGGCGTTCTTGGTGGCCCAGACAAAGGGGAGCGCAGCGATCAGTGCGGTAACGAGAACGGCGCGCCGCCAGCGCTCTCCGGCCAGCGCCGCGCTCAACAGAACCGCGGGAATCAATAAGAACGGATGATAGAGGCTGCGCAGCAACGTCAGCGCGGTGAGCGCCCCCACCATGCCATAAAGATCGATCAAGCGCCGCTTGTTTTCAAAGCGCGCTGCAAACCACACAGCCAGCATCAGCAAGGCGATGGTCGGAATGTCGTAGAGCGGGTTGGCCTCGAACAGGAACAGTGCCTGGTTCAGCGCTACAGCCAACCCAACGAGCAAGGCTAGCAGGCGGCTGCCGCTGATCATGCGCGTCGTGCTGAAGCTGAGCACGGCGATCAGCCCACCTAAAACCATGTGCGCAATGTGAATCACTTCAAGATGGGCATCGCCAAAGAGATGGATCACCAGCGCTCCGAACGCATTGTGGAGCGGCGGTTGCGCATGCAGATGCCACAGGGCTTCGATCGGGTTACTGCGCAGGAGATCGATGCTGAGCGTTTGCCACCACCAATCCCATGTGCTGCGGAGCGGGTCGGCAGTGATGCTGATGCCGAGGCCGAAATGATAATACAGCGCCAGCGCCAGGTGCAGAAC
>DAOTYT010000235.1:0-2422 GCA_034434615.1 Anaerolineae bacterium
GAAGCCGTAGGGCTTGGCTGCTACGGCATCACTGAAATCGCGCAGCCCGAGCCGGTAGAGTGCATCAAGATAGAGCAGATCGCTGAGGTTATCTGGGCCGCGCTCGACGGTTGGCGCTAAAGCCGCTGCGATGACGACCGCTTGCGCGTCGTTGCTGTGAATCGCAGCGTAGGCATCCGCCAGCAGCGCTGCGTAGGCCGCTGGCCTGGGTTCAAGATCGCCCCAGGCAGCTCGTAGGTTTGGTTCATCCCATATTTGATAATAATCAATAATATCGCCGTAACGTGCTGCAAAAAAGCCAGCGAATGCGGCGAACGCGCTCGGATCATCTGGCGGCGGACTGGCCCCTGAGGCAGGGCGGCGCGATCGCGCCCACGCCGGCGAATCGACCAGCACGGCGACTAACTTAAGCTGTGGATCGCCGGCAAAAGCCTCCACGATCACATCGTACCGAGACCAGTCAAAACTGTAAGGCGTGGTTTGCACCTCGGGCCAGCGAAAGAACTGGCGCACCCAAGTGATGCCCGCTGCCCGCATTAAATCGAGCTGCTGCGCCAGCGCCTCAGGTTCATATTGGGTCAATTCAGCGTTGACGCCGAGCCGGGGAATCCAGAAGGGCAGCTCATCCGTTTGTGTCGCATTCACATAGCCGCGAAGCTGATAATCGCGCTCAGCACCGGTTGCGCCAGCGGCGACCAGCCCACCCGCGAAGACTATCAGCGCTACAATGAAGATTGCTAACGACCGGCTCATCGAGTCCAGATGGGCTGCGAAGCGCCGCCGTCAAGGGTGAGCTGGTTGGCGACGTTTGACAGCACGTCAACCATCCATAAATTGCCCTGATAAACGAAGGCCAACTGCGCGCCGGTCGGATTCCAGGCGATCGCCGCGTTAGCGTTCAAGCCGGGCTGCCCGGCCGGTGGGAACACGATGCGGGCGTTGCTGCCGTCGCGGTCGGCCACGACCAGATCATATTGGGCATTTTCATTGATGCTGTTCGATAGATCACGCGCCTTGAGATAGGCCATAAATCCGCGCATACGTCCCGTAACGGTGTCAGTAATGACTGGAGAATAACGCGGCATCGACCAGATGCCTGCATTCTCGACCACATCAGCGCTGAACGTGCCGCCTCGATCGGTCACAGTGACATGAAAAGCTGGGCTAGTCTGCGGCGGTTCGTTGCCGATCGGCTGGCCGTGAACTGTCGTCAAGATCAAATCATCATTAGGGGCAAAAGAGACGGTTGCGCGCCACGACCACGGCTGACGAGTCTCAAAGACCGGGTAGGTTAGCAGCGTGCGAAATTCCCCAGTGCTGAGGTTGACCAACCCCATCGAGTCGGCGCGCACCCACGCGAGCGCATCGCCCTCGGGCGACCAGTAGAAACGGGTTCCCCACCAGCTGTATAAGCCGAACGACGAAGCCTCTACCAGCGGCGTCACGCTGATGGCATCGCCGGTTTGAGGGTTGATACGCATGAGAAAGAGATCGTTATAGGCACGCCAGCCGGGTGCGACGCTTGTAACTTCACCGGTCGAGTAGCTGATCGTGTTCGGTTCGCCGGGCACCCACGCTGCTTGCAGCACGTTCTCAGGCACAAGCGCGATCGGTTCGCTGTCACGGGTCGTATCCGGGATCAGGTAAAGTTGATTGAAGCTCCCCGCTTGGCCACTCCCCTGAAATCGCCGCGTGAAAAGGATCTGTATGCCGTCAGGGCTGACGGCCAGCACTCGGCTGTCAACGTCGTTGGTGTTCGTCACGGGCCGGCGTGTGGTATTGCTGTCGCGCATCAACCATACATTATGGTTGCTAATGTACGTCAGCGTGCCCGGCACGCTGACTGGGTCGAGCTGGGTGGTTGGCCCAACGTAAATGACTTGGGCCTGCGGCTCCGTTAAGACGACGCGGCTGGTCTGTACAGGTTGACCGGGTTGGCCATCGCGGAAAACGACGCGATAACAGATCTGCTCGATGCCGTTGCGTCCGGGTTGGGCGAGACGTGTCTCTCCGGGTTGCAGCGCTTCGTTGGGGATCGTCCTTTCAATATAAGGGACGATATTTTCTTCACACTCGGTTTCTTCACGCACCCGGGCGACGGTGATGCGCATACCGTCGGCGATCTGGCTGTACTGAGGTGGGTTTACCTCGTCGAGTGGGCCTAATACCACTTGTGCCTGCCGGAGCACTTCGCCAACCGTCACAGCAAGATCAAAAGTCATCGCCCGTTCGCGGCCGTCAACGACCAGCGTGACGAGAATGCGCTGTGCCCCTTGCACTGGGGTGCAGGCCGCTGCTGCGAGCACCCCGATGAGGAAGAACAGACCCACTGCGATGCGAACGGTGCCTCTCATAAAGTTCTGAATGCCATCCTCGTTATCGCAGGCTCTAAGCCTACCTTGATAAGATAATTGTACGCCTA
>DAOTYT010000236.1:0-4954 GCA_034434615.1 Anaerolineae bacterium
TCGCCGGTATAAGACCTGGCTGTAACATTCGCAGAGGCTGTCGTTGGCGCACGTATTCAGGGTTGACCTGAATACGTGCCAATCACATCGTGTTGAGCGGATAGAAAGGAGGTGAGGCCGTATGGAACAGGACAGTCAGAGTTATACCCAACCCGAACGTTCAATGACGAGTTTGTGCGGAGGTAAGACACATGATCCTGATGAACTGGATCCGCAACGACGATGGCGGCTTCACTGCCTTTCAGGTACAGGTGAGCCGCGAAAAACTGGCACGCTTCATTCATGGGCGGTTTGTCGCTCATATGCAGAGAATTTACTGCCATGAGCAGACAGCACTGGCAATCTATAAGGGGTTGGCGGCGAACGCGGGCGATCCCGTGCGACGGGATGTTTTCCTGCGCCTGGCGGAGGCTGAGGCTCGCCAGCTTGCTCGCCGTGCTGAGATGCTTCAGCGGCTGGATGCCCGCATTCCCTGCGATTGCGATACCCTGCGTGGGCGCGTCTGGCGGCGGATCGTGGTATGGCTAGGCCCGCGCTGCGCCCTGACGTGGATCAAACACATCAAGCAGAATGATGTTCGTCGCCAGATGGAACTGGCACGCCTGCTGAAGACTCTGAACAAATGACACATGTTATGTGTTGGTTAAGCATTTACGCGCGCTATCCGAACTGTGCTAGGCTTGACCAGCGTTCGTCACAAACTACGCGAGGTTGCCAATGGAGTTCGAGGTTTTCGTTCAGCAGGTCATCCAGACAGTCACGCCAATCCTTCAGGAAATCGGGCAGGCGCTTTCACCCGTATTCGGTGTGTTTGACGCTGTGCTGATCGGTCGACTGGTGCTGGTGCTGATTCTGTGCGGCATGATCGGGCTGGAACGGTCTGAACATGAACGAGCGAGCGGCTTTCGCCCGCATATCCTGGTGGGACTGGGCGCGTGCCTGATGACGATGGCGGGGGCTTATGCCTTCCCGGATGTGGAAATGCGCGACCCGATGCGTGTAGCAAGCTATGTCGTCTCCGGCATCGGCTTTCTGGGCGCGGGGGCCATCCTGCGGCACGGCACAACCGTGCGCGGGCTGACGACTGCCGCCAGCATCTGGGGATCGGCAGGTATCGGTATCGCAACAGGCGTGGGGTTAGGCGGGCTGGCGGCTGTAACCACGCTGTTTATCCTGTTCACGCTCACGACGCTCGAACGCCTGGAAGCGCGGTTAGGACGCGGTGAAGCCGCTAATGACCTGAAAATTCATCTCAAGGATGACCATCGCGCTGTCGGCAAAGCGCTGACCGCCTTGGATCGGCTGGGAGTGCCGGTAAAGAAAGCAACCATGCTGCCTACCGCCGGCGACACCGCTATTCTGCGGGTAGAACTCAGCCGCCCGCTTAAGTCCGACCAGGTGTCGCGACTGGTCAAACAGCTGCTAGTGGTGAAGTCCATCGCCCGCGTGGATGTTGCGGCGCTGGAAGTGGAAGATGTGGAAGAACTGGCGCAGGAAGTCATTGCGCTGACCAGCAGCACCCAGCAGCAGATGGAGCAGTTAAACCTGGACGATGAACATTTGCTCAAAGACCTCAACGAGCCTGAGACACGGGGCGAAAGTGCCCTGCCCGAAGAGCGAGTCTCCCGCCAATAGAGGCGGTTACTCCACCGTAGAAGATCAAAGGATGAAAGGAGTGAATGACTTAAACCAATGGAAGATGACAGTAGTAGTGGTCGATTGACGGGTCGCTCCGGCGTCCGGCACAAACTGCATATGGAGTGACGGGAGGTGTCGCGCACCTGACGATGCTAACGATGCGTGTCACACAGGTAAGGTCTGTATCTGCACAGCGCCGCTCCCGTTCTGATTGCTGTCTGTGTCAGACGCTGCGAGTGACATCACCCGGTCGGGTTTCACCGGCACCTTATCTTTACATGACATGACATCCAAAGCTGTTGAGGAGCCTTTTACCATGACGAATGCCAAGGTCCATGACCTGCGTGAGCTGATCAACAAGCAGGACTGGAACACCATCAAGACCCACCAGGCGACTTGGTCTACCCCTAAAATCGTAGGCATGATGCTGGAACTGCCGCAAGCGCAGAAGGTTGTTCTGTTCCGCTTGCTGGAGAAGGATCGCGCGATTGAGGTGTTTGAACGGCTGGACATCGCCGAACAGACCGATCTCGTGCGCGCCATGACTGACCCCGATGCTGTGCGCCTGCTAGAAACGCTCGATCCCGACATGCGCACACACCTGCTGGATGAACTGCCCGCCAAAGTGACCAAGCGTCTGCTGGCAGCGCTCAGCCCAGACGCACGGCAGGCAGTTAATGTCCTGCTGGGGTATCCTGAAGAAAGCGCTGGGCGCATCATGAACCCGCGTTATCTGGCGGTGCGCACTAATGCCACAGCAAATGAGGCCCTGACGGCGGTTAAAGCAAGCGACCTGAGCGGCGAGGAACTCCGCGCTGTGTTCGTGATTGACGAAGGTCGCTTCTACCAGGGCTTTGTCTCGCTGGCTTCATTGATCAAAGCCGAACCCAATACGCCGATCAGCGATTTGATCGAAAACCCGGATGTGTTCGTCGGCGCGACCGAAAACCGACTGGTCGCGGCGCGCCTGCTCAAGCAGTATGATCTGGTCGCCCTGCCGGTGGTGGATGGCGAGAACCGTCTGGTAGGCGCGGTGGCCTTTGATGATGTGATCGACGTGCTGGAAGAAGAAGCATCTGAACTGATTTACCAGAAGGCGGGAATCGTGGACATTCGTCGTGAACGCGACGTGATCCACAGCCAGAAGCTGACACAAGGGCCAATCTGGTACGCTGTGCGCCTGCGGATCGCGTTTCTTCTGGTGACAGTAGTGGGTGGCCTTATGGTCGGCAGCCTGATTGAACAGTTTGAAGAGGTGCTGGCTTCAGTCCTCACAGCGGCAATCTTCATCCCGATTGTAATGGACATGGGCGGCAACGTCGGCACGCAGTCCACCACTACCTTTGCGCGCGGTTTAGCGCTGGGGCACATCAGCCTGAACCGCTTCTGGAAGCATATGCGGCGTGAAGTCACGGTGGGGGCAGTGATGGGCGTGATGTTGGGCATTTTGACCGGGGTCATCGCGTGGCTGTGGCAGGGCATCCCTAACGGTGTCCAGCAGATCGGCATAGCGGTAGGCCTATCGATTGCCAGTGTGGTAACGCTGGCGACCTTCCTCGGCTTCCTTCTGCCTTGGCTGCTGATCAAGCTGGGCTTTGACCACGCACCGGGCGCAGACCCGTTCATCACCACCATCAAGGACTTCGTCGGGCTGGCGCTGTACTTCACGCTGGTCGGTGCGCTGATAGGGATTTAGTCGAAGTATCCAGATGTACAGTGGGCGTGGACTCACCCGCCCACTGTACTTGGCGTCACCGGAGTCACCGCTGTCACCGGTCGTGGAATCACTGCTGAAATAGCGTTCCTCTCCCCACCCTGTTTCTTGCAGAATTTTGCGGCTCAAACACACATGGGAATGTGCCAGCGGTGACAGCGGAGACAGATACTCGCAAATCTGAATGAGTGTCACCGGAGTCACCGCTGTCTCCGTAGAGAATCATACGCTCCCTGGGGTATTTTCGTTGTCTCCGTCCGATGTGTCACCGGAGTCACCGTTGTCACCGCGAAACAATTCGGCTTTCAAGCGCCACACACGCACGCGCCGCCCCCGGATGCGAATCTGCATGGTCAGGTGGCTGTCGCTGCTGCCCGGTATCAGCCAGCCGTCCTCCTTCAGCTGACTGCCAATCGCAGCGGTCGAGAACTTCAGCGGATGGATGCGCATCACTTCACGGTAGGCAATCTCCGGCAACAAGTACACAAAATGCTCGTCCTCATAACCGACGACGGTCACGCCGGGCTTAGGCTCAACCGGATGCCGTGATGCCGTGATGTCAGCTTCGCCGCTGGCGAGCAGCTGATCCAGCGCCTGGATGAAGGCATCGCCTGCCCGTTCCTGCTGGACCAGCCGGACGGTTTCCAGGATGGCATCCTGCCATGCGGGCAGCGCATCCGCTGCGCCGCGTTCCGCCAGAAATTCGCCAAGCAGTTGGTAGACGGTGAGCAGCAGCCCCCAGTTGCGCTCCATGCGACCGGTATGCGCCAGGCTGCCGAGTGTAGTGTTCAGGTAGGTTTCGTAGTCATCGGTGTTGGCGACCAGCTTATCGGCTAAACGTCGGATGAAGCCCTTGTCATCGGCCTGCCGGGCCAGCCACTGGATAAACTGCACGGTGAACCCTGGCAGGTGCGGGCGCAGCGCCTCCGCCTGTTTGAGCGCCACACCGCCGGGGTTACGTCCTTTCCAGGGTGGGATGTCCAGCACCAGCATCCGCGACAGCACCGAGGCTTCGCCTTCCAGTGTCGTCTCACCGGTGCTGAGCAGATGGCCGCGGCATGGCTTGTCCTGCCGCAGCTTCGCCTCGCGGGTCAATCGCCCGCGGCCCATGTTGCGCGAGTAGCTCTGCATCAGCCGTGAGAAGGTGCGCGTATCAGCATAGATCGTCTTGTAATCATCGACCCAGTAGAGCGCATCGGCCAGCGAATAGCCCAGCGCCTCGACCGTGTTCACGGTATCGCCCCATTGGGCAGGCGGCGAGTCCCGCGCAAAGTCGCCGTAGAAACTCGCCATCACCGCTGCGATCTCGGACTTGCCGCTGCCGGTCGTGCCAGAAAGGTGGATGGATGGCTTGGCGGTCGCAGCGGGCAGGAAACGCTGAATGAGCGGCAGCAGCGTGAAGGCGATCAGGGTCGGCGCGAGATTGGTCGGCATCACCCGGATGGCAGCACTGAAAGCGCTCAGGCTGTCCGTCCAGGCGGCTTCGGTCAGGCGATAATCGCGCAGGCGGCTTTCCAGTTCGACCTCATGCGGTTCAGTCAACACCCCTGCCGCGCCGATACTCAACGACGGTGAAACATAGACCCACTTATCTTCGATCTG
>DAOTYT010000237.1:0-4865 GCA_034434615.1 Anaerolineae bacterium
CTGGTCATCAGCATCATGCCGAGCTGGCCGCTGGCGAACGCTTGAACCGGCTCGACACCCTGCGGGATATGCGCGCCGCTCTGCACCATCTGGCGCAGGCGCACCATCGCTTCAACCGCTTCCGGTTCACCGAACATGAGGGTGGTGCGGTCTTCCGAGAGGATGCGGCCGCCATTGCTCATGACCAAGCTCTGGGCCACCCAGCTCGGCGAATAGATCGAAATGCCGCCTTTGCCGGTGCGCTCGACGATTTGCAGCGCCATTGCCTCGGCTTCGTCCCACGTCGTCGGCGGCTGGTCGGGGTCGAGGCCGGCTTCCTCGAAGACCGTCGCATTGTAGAACAACACTGGCGTGCTGAACGTGAAGGCCATGCCGTAGGTCAGGTCGCCGAGCTGGCCCAGCGCCAGCCCGCGCGGGTGGAAGCCCTCAGTGTGCTGCTCCCACTCGGCGCGCGGGACGATGTTCTCCAGCGGCACCGCATTGAGGTTGTTGACGATGAAGTCCATGTCGTTGAAGATGAGCTGGGCGATATCGGGCGGGTTGCCGGCGATGATATCGGCCTGCGTTTGCGAAATGATCTCGGTGAAGGGGATGCCGATGCCATCGACATCGATGTTTGGATGCAGTTCTTCGAACTCGCGGATGAGCTGCTCGGTGCCGGCTGCGCCGAGGCCAGCTGAGGCCAGGTTATAGCTGTAGAACGTGATCGTCACCTGGCGATCTTCGGGCAGCGGCGCGAGACCATCCTGAGCGCTCACTGCGCCAACAGCGAGCAGCGCCACGACCAACACTAACACCAACCAACGACGCATAGACCTCTCTCCTTCAACTACGCTGAAGACTGTAAGATAAACTTCGGAGACAGCTTATTGACCGAGGTTTAAGAGCCATGCTCTTTCTTGCTAAGTTCCGGTCAAAAGTTTTCAGGTGAGCTTTAACAAAATCTTAGTTGGGGTTTTACCGAAACGCCGCGCAGCCGCTTGCGCTGGACGCCATTTGATCAACAATGGAGATGAGCGGTTGAACGCTCTGCGTGTCTGTTCGCGCTGTTATTTCATTTAGCCGGTAGGCGTGCTGCTGCAAGGATAACCTCATGTTCAAAGGCAATAGGATCCGCTCCATCAGCATCTTCGTTTTACTGTCGTGTTTGCTTTGGGTTGGGGTGGCGCAGGCGCAGGTGGCCACGCCGATCGCGATCGGCGAGAACCGAACCGGCGAGATCGGCCAACCTGGCGCTGTCGCTGAGTTTTCGCTGCTGACGCCCTCGGCAGTCGCCGCCAACATCCAAGTTCTGGCGATTTCGCAGGGGCTGGCGCCCGCGTTTGAAGTGATCGCGCCGCCCGGCATCATCATCGCCTCCGACCCGAATATGACCGGAGGCGGCATCGCCTCAGCCGCCGTCACTCTGTCTCCAGGCAGCTATCTGATTCGCGTGCGCAGCGCGGCCAACAGCACCGGCCAATTCCTGATCAGCGTGCAGGGCGGCGCGCCGCTGGCGCCGCCGCAGCCGCTGCTGCTCGGCCAGCCGGTCAGCGGTCAGGTGAGCGCGCAGGCTACCCGGCAGGCTTACAGCTTTCGCGGGCAGCTCGGCGAGATCCTGCTGCTGACAGTCGAAGGGCCGCGCCTCGCGCCTGGGCCGGTCATCGCGCTCAAAGATGCCGACACGGGCGACACGCTCGCGATCAACAGCGGACGCCTGATCGGCATTCGCCACCGCCTGCCGGATGAAGTGGCCAACTACCTGCTCGAAATCACGCACAGCGGCGGCCCGCAGGCCGAGGGATACACTGTCTGCCTTGAGACAGAAAGCCCGACCGCCCGCTGCGCAGCGCCTACCCCAACGCTGGCCGCCCAGGTGCCGACCGCAGTCCCGCCCACGGCAGTGCCAACGCAGCCCATCCAGATCCCGCCGACCGGCCCCTGCTCGGTCGCTTCGCTGACCGGCTCGTCGGTGAATGTGCGCAGCGGCCCCGGCCTCAACTTTGGCATTCTCACGGTGTTGGGGCCAACGACGATCGCGCCCGTGATCGGCCGGCTGCCCGATAACAGTTGGTATCAGGTTAACTTGAACGGCCAGATCGGCTGGGTTTCGCTCGCGGTCGTGCGCGTCGGTGGCAACTGCGCCGGCATCGCCATCGTGCAGCCGCCGACGCCGATCCCGCCGACCGCTACACTGCCCGCCGCGCCAACGGCCACGCTGACGGCCACACTGACAGCGATGCCAACGGCTACGCCTACCCTGACGCCCCCAGTGCCCGTGCCGACGCTGAACTTCAGCCTGCCGCCAATCTATGGGAGCGTGGTGCTCAATTCGGGTTTCGTCCCAGACCCCTATACGGTGGCTGTCGTCAGCGGCGGCCCGGTCAATGTTTCCTATCTCGGTGGCGGCTGCACGGGCTTTGCGACCAGCCAGCCAACCTTCAGCGTCGATTACACGGCTGGCGGGTTCCCGCTGCTGCGCTTTTATTTCATTGGCGGCGGCGATACGACCATGATCATCAATGCGCCCAACGGCGCGTATTTCTGCAACGACGACAGCTTCGGCACGCTTAACCCGACTCTGGATTTCAACAGCCCGGCGAGCGGGCGCTATGACATCTGGATCGGTAGCTTTGTCGAGGGGGCCTCGATCAACGGCACGCTGCATGTGACCGAAGTTTCAAGCAATCATCCCTAGCGCCTGCTAGGGGCGATCGCCAAACAATCACGGGGGGCGGCTGGACTCGGCCGCCCCCACGCGGTCGTGCTGGTTCGCTCAGCGCACGCCGGCGCTCAACTCAAGCGCGTTGGGGTGGTGCATCGTGCTGCGAAAGCGCACGCGGTCGCTGCGGATGAAGTTCTGGCCCCAGTGCAGCGGCCGGCCGTGCAGCGTCCACGCCAGCCGTTCGACATACATGATCGGGCTGCGCGGAGGCACTTCCAGCAGACGGGCCAGCGCCGCGCTCACCTGCCGCGCCTCGAGCACGTCGGTCGCGGTCACGATCGGCAGGCCATACTTGCTGGTCAGGGCGCGGTACAACGATCCCTCAAACGGATCATCCAGCAAATTAGGACACAGCGCATACGGGATGTAAGCGACATTGATCATGGTGGGCACACCGGCGATATGGCGCAGCCGGCGGATGCAGATCAGCGGCGCGCCCACCTCGACCGCCAGATGCCCGGCCAGCTCAGGCGGAGCCGGCTTAAGCCGCCGCTCCAAAAGCTGATCTCGAAGCTCCACGCCAGCCGCCCGAAGCTGTTCCGAGAAGCTGTAGACGGTCTCCAGCGGCTGCTCGAACGGGCGCCGCTTGACGAAAGTGCCGCGTCCGTAACTCTTTTCGAGCAAGCCCTGGTTGACCAGCGAGGCCAACGTTTGACGCACGGTCGCCCGGCTGATGCCGGCCAGCCGCATCAGGTCGCGCTCTGAGGGAATGCGGTCGCCAGGACGCCATTCCCCAGCTTCGATGCGCGCTTTGATCAGCGCTTCAAACTGGCTGTGCAGCGGCGTGGACGAAGAAGGGTCAAGCTGCCATTCTCGGTCGAGCATGAGGGCACCGGACAGGGACGTTAAGTTTCTTAACTATCGCTTATAGCATAACACGGGATGCTGAAAGCATGCGCATCCGCCTAGTCGTAATATTCTGGGGCCAGCTTCAGCGTCTTGAACTGTTCCGCATCGTGACCGAATAACACCGTAGCATCATAACGACGCTGAAGCCAGCGCACCCGCTCGATGCTGTTCAGGCAGGCGACCGAGTCGTACAGGATGCCAGGCAGCCGTGCAGGCGGCCCATAATTGCCGCTCACATAGGCCGCGTCAGACATGAAGATGTGCGTGCCGGTGTTTTCGAGATGCAGCATCACGCCCAGCAAGCCCGCCGTGTGGCCGGGCAGCCACAGCAGCGTCAAATCGTCGGCCAGTTCCGTATCGCCCTGCACCGGCTCAAAAGCGATGCCGGGCAGCCCGACGAAGTCGCGCCGCCAGTAGGCGTTCGAGAATGCTTCGTTGCGGACGAACACCGAATAGAGCGCCTGCTTCAGTTCCTGCTCGTGCACAATGACGCGGCTGCCGGCCTTCGTCCCGCTGAACAGCTCCAGCCCGCCGGCATGGTCGATGTGCAAATGGGTGATGACCAGCCAGTCAATATCGGCTGGCTTTAGGCCCACGCTCGCCAGCCGCGCCTCCAGCAGATCGGCCTCGGTGCGAAAGGGCGGGCTGCCTTTCAGCGCGGCTTCTGGCCAGCCGCCGTTGAGCGCATCCTTGCTGCTGCCCGTATCGACCAGCACCCAGCCGAGCTTAGGGTGCTCAATGAGCAGGCAGATCGATGGAACGCGGTGCCATTCGGCCGGTTTGTTCGGCTCGTCGATGGTGGCTTGGTTATGCAGCAGCAGATTGAGGGCGACATCGTTCTCGATGAACCCATTCGAAAGAATGTACAACCGCGTCTTTTTCCCGCTCAAACCAGCCTCCTAAATCTCCGCAAAACCAAGCCAATTTCTTGCCAAAAAATATCGTGCAGTGATAACGAACGACGGCGCCGCTGTCAAGAGGGTTGGTAGCTGGCCTGCTGGCGATACAATTATGGGCTTGCGTGGTACGTACCAGTTGTGTTACAGTGGTCATGCTGTCAGCGGTGGAGGTGTTCTCATGGCTTATCCGCTCTTCGATCAAGCTGATGTGGTCGTGCTTGGGTCTGGCTCGGCCGGGAGCATGGCCGCGATCGCGGCTGCCCGCGCCGGCGCCAAAACGCTGTTGGTTGAACGCTATGGGTTCATGGGGGGCACTTCCGTCATGGTGCTCGATACGTTCTACGGCTTCTACACGCCTGGCATCTCCCGTCGTGTGGTCGGCGGGCTGCCGTGGATGCTGGTCGAGCGGCTGC
>DAOTYT010000238.1:0-12850 GCA_034434615.1 Anaerolineae bacterium
GGCCGATCTGGAGGCGCTCGGCGGGGCAGATCGCATCTGGGTGCTCGGCGATTTGGCTGCCTTTGGCCCGCAGCCGGCCGAGTGCATTCGCCGAGTGCGGGCGCTTAAAGACGCCGCCGAGGCCGATGAAGCCAAGAAGGGGACGGTCTGCTTGGTGCGCGGCAATACCGACCGCTACCTGCGCACCGGTGCGTTCGTCGGGGGCAAGGCGGCCGAGGACGCGGCGGAGCTGGCCGCCCTGATCGCCAACATGCGCGCGACCTACGACCGCCTCATGTGGTCGCTTGAACAGCTGGCGTTCGAGGACTACGAGTTCTTGAAGCTGCTTGGCGAGGACTGCGATCTCTACGTCGATGGGTTCGGCGGGGTGATCGGCTACCACGGCACGCCCGGCAATGATGAGGGTCAGCTTAACCCAGGAACCAGCGATGAGGAGGCCGCCGACGCGCTGCTCGACCGTGAAGGACGCCTGGGCATCGGCGGGCACATCCACGTGCAGATGGATCGCGTCCTTGAGCGGGCGGGGTGGCGCGTGATCAATGTGGGCAGTGTCGGTCTGTCGTTCGATAAGCCGGGCACAGCGCAGTGGGGGCTGTTCACGTTCGCAGACGGTACGGTGACGGTCGATCTGCGCGCCGCCCCCTACGACGTCGAGGCTGCGCTGGCGGCTGCCCGCGCGGCGGGCCATCCATCGATTGACTGGCTGGCCAATCTGCTGCGCCGCTGAGGGCTGGCTTAAACGCCTATCATGCCGAAGCGCGATCAACTGCTGGCCGAACTAGCGGCCGATCATTACGGCGTGCTGCTGCTGGCGCAGATGGGCGGCGTCCCCAACGAGATCCAGCTCATGATCGAAACGGCGGCTTACGATGCCAGCGCCGAGGGGCTGCGCCCGCTGCACACGTATATCATCCGGGCACTGGGCGTGCGCGAGCAGCGCCTCAGCCTCGGCCTGTTCGCTTCGCTGCGCTTCGTCAGCGATCACGCGCTGCTGTACCATCACAATATGCCGCGCACGGCCGTGCATTTCGATGGCACAGCGGCCGATCTCAACGCGCTGGTGCTCGATCTCTCGCAGGCTTATGTCAGCACGTTCGGGCCGTGGCGGCATCTGGTCGAGATGGAGACGGATTTCAACCGGTCACGCCCGCTGATCGACCTGCTGGCGGGCGGCTTCGGTCTGCTCGGCGAGATGCCCGCGCCGCTGGCCGAGCGCGTCGCCAAGGTGTTGGCGCACCACGGCGTGCGCGCCAGTTTGTCCGTCGATGCCACATTTACGCAAGTTGACGAGCACGGCCGCTCGCGGCTGGCGCAGGCGCTGCTGATCGACCAGTCTTACGTCATCGCGCTCGATTTTTCGGTCGAGCAAATGACCGGCCGCCAGCCGCGCTAGCGCTGTCTCGGCGCTGCCGCCCCACCTCAGCCAGGCTGTTCAGAGATCGCTTTGCGAAATGGTGAGACTGCCTGGTAAGCGGGGTACAATAAGATTAAATTAGGATCGGCATTCGCCCTTTGGAAAGGATATTTTGTTATGGAACTGCGAGGATCCACCGCCTTGATCACCGGCGCGGCCAGCGGTTTGGGCGCGGCCTGCGCGCGCCGCTTCGCCGAGGCCGGGGCCAACGTGATCATCCTCGACCGCGATGAAGCGCGCGCCGCCCGGCTGGCCGATGAGCTGGGCGCGCCGGCACGCGCTATTGGCGCCGATGTGACCAGCGAGGAGCAAGTGGCGGCGGCGGTGCGGCTGGCTGTCGAAACGTTCGGCGCGCTGCATATCAACATCAACTGCGCCGGCATCGGCATGGCGCTGCGCACGACCAGCAAAAACGGCCCGCACCCGCTCGATGTGTTCGAGACGGTCGTTCGCATCAACCTGACCGGCACGTTCAACGTCATCCGGCTGGCGGCGCAGGCGATGGCGGCTAACGCGCCCACTCCTTCCGGTGAACGCGGCGCGATCGTCAATACGGCCTCGGTCGCGGCGTTCGACGGGCAGATCGGGCAGGTGGCCTATGCCGCGTCAAAAGGCGGCATCGTCGGCATGACGCTGCCGCTGGCGCGCGACTTGGCGCGCGACGGCATCCGCGTCTGCACGATCGCGCCGGGCATTTTCGATACGCCGCTGCTGGCGGCGCTGCCAGAAGAAGCGCGCGAATCGCTCGGCAAGCAGGTGCCGTTCCCGCCGCGGCTGGGCCTGCCGGAAGAATTCGCCCATCTGGCGCAGGCGATCGTCGAAAACCCGATGCTCAACGGCGAGGTCATCCGCCTTGATGGCGGCCTGCGCATGGGCCCACGGTAAAGCGCAGTTCAAGCCAGATGAAGCAGCCGTCCTGCCTTTGATAGGCGTATCAACGATATAACCGAGGGATGAGACGCCCAGCTAAGCGTGCCTTCTCAACATGGCCTGCTGTTCAGATGACCGGATGCCCTTCAATGCAGCGATGAATAAACGAGGCGTAGGGCGGCGTCGCGGATATCCTTGGGCGGCACGGGCTTGAGCATGAATGAATCGCCGCTGCGCAGGAGCAGATTGCGATAGTTATCATGCGCAGTGACGACGATGACGCGCGAATTGGAAAGCCGTGGATCGTTATAGATATAATCGAGCACCACGGTCCCTTGAATGCGCGGCAGCAGCATATCGAGCACGATCAGGTTAGGCGTGTGAGTGCGCAGCAGCTCCAGCGCCCGCACGCCGTCGTCCGCTTCGATCAGCTCGAAGCCGCTGCTGGCCAGCACCTGGCTGTAAATGAAACGGCTGGAGGGGTCGTCATCAATAATCAAAGCCTGAAAGGGCATAGGCATTCCAATAGGCTGGGCGCCGGCAGGCCGGGCCGCGAATATCGGGTTGTCGTCAAACGCTACAATGCAAGTTGTAATCGAAAACCGGCCTTAATTCAAGATGAAATACTGCATCCAAGCGAGGCAGTATTTCCCTATTGTCGCCTGTCTGTCGCCCCCCACAGCAGCGCGCGCCCTTAGCGGCGGCGCCTCGCTTCACAGGGCGGCCCAAATATCTTCCACCTCGTCGTAGTGTATCGTGAATGTCTCCTCGACCAGTTCGCTGGAAGCGGTGTTGAATTCGGAGTAGCTCACCTCGCTAATCCACGCACTCTTGATGCGCCAGCGGCGCGTCTCGACGCCGTCATCAATGGCAATGATATCGAGGGTGCGCAGCGGCCGCACGATGTCATCGCGCGCGCCCAAGCTCTCGCGCAGCCAGCGATTGAACGGGAGCTGCGGGTCGCGCTGCACCATCTTAGTGATCTTAAAGGGTTCGCGCGCTGCCTTCGTCATCGGTGCTTTCACATCGAGCTTGAAGGTGGTCAAGCCAGTGACGCGAAAGATGCCGCTCACAGGCTCGCCATCCAGCTCCACGGCGAATTCGTTGGCGCTTAGGCTGTCGATTTGCTGGCCAGAGGGTGACGCGGTGGAAATTGGCTGATCGATCATACGCGCTCTCCAAAAATGTGCTGGTGTGGATTCTTCATGCACCAGTATAACGCAGACCCGCGCACTGCGCTTGCCCTCTCTTGCATGTGATGTGGCCAAATTGTTATACTTTTGTTCGATAGATCAGGCCATTATAGGCATATCATCATGCCGCTCTGACTCATAGGCTCATTGCCGGAAGGGGTGGGCTTGCCCGGTGATGTTCACGAATCTTGCCGGCAAACAGGTCGGGGACTTTGTCCTGGAGGAACGGATCGGGCGCGGCGGCATGGCCGTGGTCTATCGCGCTCACCAGCGCAACGTCAACCGCCACGTCGCTGTTAAGATCATCAGCCTCGACTCGACCCAAGAACACAGCGAGGAATTTGCCGCGCGCTTCGCCCAAGAAGCGGCGCTCATCGCTTCGCTGGAGCATATGCATATCCTGCCGCTGTACAGCTATGGCCTCGTCAATGACGAGTTCGCCTATATGGCGATGCGCCTGCTGCGCGGCGGCACGCTGGGCGATAAGCTGCGCAGTGGGCCGCTGCCGCTTCAGCAGGTGGGGCGCATCCTGATGCAAATCGCCCGCGGCCTCGATTATGCCCACGAGCGCGGCGTGATCCATCGCGATCTTAAACCGAGCAACATTTTGCTGGACGATGAGGGCAATGCCTATCTGAGCGACTTTGGGCTGGCGAAACTGACCACGCTGCCGCTCGATTTAACGCGCACGGGCAATCTCGTCGGCACGCCCGCTTACGTCTCGCCAGAACAGGTACGCGGCCTGCCCGCCGACCAGCGCTCCGACATCTACAGCCTCGGCATCATCCTCTATCATATGCTGACCGGGCACCCCCCCCTTTGAACTCTCCGAGTCCGGCGTGATCGCGCTGCTCTACAAACATGTCGAACAAGAACCGGAGCCGCCTTCAGCCGCCAGTCCAGCCGTGCCCGCTGAGATCGACGAGATCGTGCTCAAGGCGCTGGCCAAAGACCCCAATGATCGCTACCAATCGGCGCTGGAGCTGGCGACCGATTTTAACGCCGCGCTCGGCCTCGGGTCGTCGAGTTCCCCCTCACTGCCCGCCAAGCCGCCTAACCAGCGCGGATGGCGGCGCTGGAAGCGCTGGCGCCGCTGGTCGGAGCTGTCGCCGCGCACCAAAGTGATCTGCGGCAGTTCGGCTGCCGTCGCGGCGATTACGATCATCACGATCGCTGTGCTGCTGCTTCAAGCGCGCCCACCTGCCCGGCCGCCCGTCAACATCGCCTATGGCGAGACGGGTACGCTTGAGACGATCGCTTTGGATGAGGAAGATCTGGCGCTGGCGCGCGCTGCCCTGGGCGAAACGGGCTTCATCGCCAACATCGCCTGCACGCTCGATATCATTTTTCAGGCACAGCGGGTGCGCGAGATCGGCGAACTGCTTGATGAAGCCGGGCTGCCGCACCGCACCTATGACCCTGATGATGACACTTATCGGCAGGTAACGCTGATCGAGCGGGCGCGGGTGGAAGGGGCGCGCGCCTTCATCATCTGCCCGCTCAACGGCGACGCGCTGCGAGACAGCCTTAACGCGCTCGAGCGGGCGCGGCTGCCGGTGGTCTTGCTGACGATGGTTGACCATGCCTACGGCATCAAGATCGACCCGCAGAATCGGGCGCTGGGCTACCGCATCGGCGCGTTTGCAGGAGAACTGGCCGTTGCGAACTGGGGGCCGGAAGCGCGCGTCCTGATCCTGTCGCTGCCGGAAAATAACGCCTCGGCTGAACGTGAGGCGGGCATCCGAGAGGGGCTGGCCGCTGTCGCGCCGACTCTTCAGATTGTCGGTCATGGCCGCGCATGGACGTTAGAGCAAGCGCAAGCCGCAGTCAGCGAGCTGCTGGCCAATGGGCTGCGCTTTGACCTGATCGCCAGCGCCAACGACGCCGCAGCGATGGGAGCGGCGCAGGCGCTGCGCGAAGCCGGCATCCCGGCCGATGCGGTCGCGATCGTGAGCGCCAACGGTGAAGCGCCGGCGCTCGATATGATCCAGCGGGGTGAGTATCTCCGCGGGACGTTCGAAGTGCGGCTGGCAGACAGCGCCAGCCTCGCGGTCAGGGCGGTGATCAAGCAGCTCGCCGGGGCCGAAGTGCCAGAATTTCTGACCTACGAACCCGGCGAGCTGATCACCCGTGAGACACTGGCGCAGGCAGATGCACCTGACTAAACGTTCAATCGAGCGGGACAGCGGTGAGGAACAGCGTCGCGATGGTGGCGATGAAGACCGGCAGCACCAGCGCAATGGCATAAATGCGATTGTCGTCTTTCAAGTGCATATAGTAAAGCACCACCAAAACGACTTTGGCAGTTGAAAGCACCAGCAGAGCAGGAATCGTCAGAAAGAAATCGCGCGAGAGCAGCTCGGCGATGGCAATTTCGACCGCCGTAATCACGGCCAGCGCCCCGAAAACGACGGTGTAAATGGGATAGGGAAGTTCGCGCCCAAAGACGACCGTCTTACTCTCGGTGTGCGCGGTGGCGAACAGCCCACCAGAAGGCGTGGTTTCCTCGTCAAGCCGGTTGGCCGCATCCTCGATCGCCTCGATCGGTTTATCCAGCGCATCCTCGATCTCGCGGCGCACTTCGCGCACGGCTTCGGGTTCGTGCTCCTTCACCTCGCGAGCGATATCGGGCAAGAGGTCGGTCGGCACTTCTTCGACCGGCACGTCGCGCAGTTCGCGAATCTCCGGCACTTCTTCCGCCGCCTGATCGGCCGCGCCAGGCTGAAGGTCGCGTTTTTCGTTTTCGGCCATCGTTCCCCCTACACCAGATAGATCAGCGTGAACAGGACGATCCAGACGACATCGACGAAGTGCCAGTAAAGGCCGAAGACTTCAACGCCCACATAGTTGGTGGGGCTGTACGCGCCTCTAAGGCCGTTGCGCACCACGTACAGCGCCCAGATCACGCCGGCGATGACGTGCGCTCCGTGCAGCGCAGTGGGCGCGTAAAAGCGCATGCCGAATTCACTGTTGTAGATGGCGATGCCGGCGGCCGCCAAGATCGAATACTCGACGCCCTGCAGGGCGACAAACACGACGCCGAGCACGGCCGTCATGCTGATCCAGCGCACCAAGCCCCGCTGGTCGCCCATTTGGATGGCCCGCAGGCCCATCACCATCGTCCAGCTGCTGGTCAGCAGCAGGAAGGTGTTGATGCTCACCAGCAGCACGCCAGCGGTTTCATGCACTTCTTTGACGACTTCCGGGTTATGGATGCGGAAAATCACGTAAGTGGCGATCAACACCGTGAAGATGATGACTTCCGAGGCGAGGAACAGCCACATCGCAAATTTGAGGTTATCGACCTTGACGGGGTCGAGATGGCGATGCGCGCCGTGGCCGCCATGCGCTTCTTGGGCGTGGGTGGGCGCGTGTTCAAGTCTTGCTTCACTCATCAGTCGTTGCCTTTGCTCATCGCTGGAACAGCAGCTTCGGCAGCCAGCGCAGGAAGTTGGCGATGTGCCCGGCGATCAGGCCGATCACACGCAGGACATCATTCGGGCGCAGGATCAGGAAAGTGAAGACCACTGCATTGATCAACGAGAGGATCGTCAGCAGCGGCTCTTGCGGCAGCACTAACCCGATCGCAACGAAGTAGAAGATCGGGTAGAGGATGGCGAAGACGACCACAAATTTGAGCACAGTCACCAGCTGTCCCAGCAGTGGGCTGCGCGCAGCGGCTTCCGCGCTTGGCTCGGCCGTCGTCCCAGCCGTCAGCGCCGGGCCGCCGCCCGCAGGCAGGGCAGGCGCTTTCGATTCCGCTTGCACCTCGGCGATGCCGCGTGAAAGCGAAAACAGCAGCCGCGCGAAGATCGCCGCCGCGATCGCCAGAGAAAGGAATGTGAAGATGATGAAGCCGACGAACGCCGCCAGCTCGCTCACTTCGAGGACCGTGCCGCCCGGCAGCTCAAGCGTGAAGAACCCGACCGCCGAGCGCGACCCATGCGGATCATCGGTGACGGTGAGCGCAAAGCCGCCAGGAATGAGCGCGAAGGCGAAAATGACGAGAAGAGCTGCCACCGAGAGCGTCACGATCAGCCACATGGTGCTGGAGAACAGCTCGCGCGGGGCTGCCTCTTCCGCTTCCTCTTCGTGATGGGCTTCCGCTTCTTCGCCGTGAACGCTCAGGCGTGGGTCAAACCCGCCGATCCCCCAGATGAAAAAGATGGCGCTGAACATCGTCCCTGCGACGATGCCGACCCCCGGATCCCAGACCGGATCGAGGCTCTGCAGCCCGCGGATGAGGATGACGAGCAGCGCACCGGCGAGGAACCCGAGAATCCCCATCGGTATCGCGCGGCTTATGCCTGGATGCTGCATATTCCCTCCCTCATTTGATGCCAGATCCGGCCTGCAGCGCCGCGCAGCGCCTGCGCCATGCCGGAACCTTCACCATGATAACGCAAACCTTCAGCCGTGCGTAAGGGCGGCTGCGGCCGGCAGGTTCAAAGCACGTATAACACAACGTAGAACAACAGCCAGGCCACAACGACGAAGTACCACAGCTTCGCCGCCCCCTCAACCGGCCAGTGGCGCACGGAGTCGTATCCCCCCGATAACCCCGTGCGGTACACGCGCAGCATGATATAGCCGATTACCAACGCATGAATGCCATGATAGGCCACCATCACGCGGAAGATCGTGCCATACTGCGGGTCAACCTCAACCGCCAGCCACTCATAGATCATCAACAGCACGAACGCCGCGCCCAACGCCAGTGCGACGCGCCAGCGGCTTAAGAAACGCCCCGCCTCGTCGAGCCGGATCGCTTGCAGCCCGGCGCGGGCGGCCAACGCGCTGAGGATTAGGCCGATCGTCGCCAGCGTCGGCAGCACGCGGTCGAGCGCGGCCACGCCTGGCGGCGGCCAAGTCGGAAAGTTGCTGCGAATTTGCAGATTGACGATGCTTAGGCAGACGAACACCATGATCCACGAAATCTGGAAGACGGTGACGGCTGTCCGTTTGTTCTTGATCGCGATCAGTTCATCGCGGGTCAGCTCTTGTTCCAGCACGTCTTGTTTGACCACAGTTGTCATAACGTCCCAACTCGCATCACATAAGAAAAAGCCTCACCGGCTGCTGGCTTCCAGCAGAGCGGCGAGGCTGGGTCGAAGCCTGCGCTCAATCGCCGCTCGGCGCCGGCTGCGGCCGCGGCGGCGCTGGCGGCAGCCGCTTGATGCCCGTCGGCGCTGATGGGCCGAACTTGCTTTCCAATCCTTCCAGATAGGCCCATGCAGACTCGGTGCCATAGCCGTAGGGATTTTTGTACGGGATGGGGTCGCCCTCAAAATTGTGCGAGGGCGGCGGCGACGAGGTCGCCCATTCGAGCGTCAGCGCGCGCCACGGGTTTGGCCCGGCGACGCGCCCGCGGGCGAAACTGAGGGCCATGTTGTAAAACAGGATGAAGGTGGAAATGCCGAGCACGAAGCTGGCGATGCTGATGATGATGTTGATCGTCTGAAACTCTGGCGCGTAAACCGCGACACGGCGAGGCATCCCCAGCATGCCCGCCAGGTGCATCGGGAAGAATGTGAAGAAGAACGACACGTAAGTCACCCAGAAGTGCAGCTTGCCCAGCCGCTCATCGAGCATGCGCCCCGTGATCTTGGGCCACCAGTGATAAAGGCCGCCGTAAATGGCGAAGACGCTGCCGCCGAACAGCACGAAGTGCAGATGGCTGACGACGAAGTACGTATCGTGCACATGAATGTTGAAGGGCACCGCCGCCAGCATCACGCCGGTGATGCCGCCGATGACGAACATCGACAAGAAGCCGAGGCCGAACAGCATCGCGCTGGTGAAGCGGATCTTGCCGCCCCAAATCGTGCCCAGCCAGCTGAACACTTTGATGCCCGTCGGCACGGCGATGATCATCGACGTGATCATGAAGGGGATGCGCAGTTCTGGCGTTAGGCTGGTGAACATGTGGTGCGCCCAAACCAGGAAGCCGACCAACGCGATGGCCAAACTCGAGAGCGCGATCGCGCGGTAGCCGAAGATCGGCTTGCGGGCGTGAACCGACAGCAGCTCAGAGAGGATGCCGAAACCGGGCAGCACCATGATGTACACGGCCGGGTGGCTGTAGAACCAGAAGACATTCTGCCACAGCAGCACGTCGCCGCCCTGCACCGGGTTGAAGAAGGCAGTTCCCGCCACGCGGTCAAGGATGAGCAGCGTGAGCGCGCCGGCCAAAAACGGCGTCGCCATCACGATGATGATCGACGTCGCCAAAATCGCCCAAACGAACAGGGGCATCTGGAAGTAGCCCATGCCCTGCGGGCGCATGTTCTTGATGGTGACGATGAAGTTGATCGCGCCGAGGATCGAGGAGAGGCCAAGGATGTGCAGCGACATCGCCCACAGCGTCTGACCATCACCGCTGAACATCGTGCTCAACGGCGGGTAGCTCGTCCAGCCCGCCTCAGCCTGGCCGACGAACCAGCCCAGGATCATCAGGATGCCGGCCGGCGGGATCATCCAGAAGGCGAAGGCGTTCAACCACGGGAAGGCCATGTCCTTGGCGCCGAGCATGAGCGGCAGCAGGTAGTTGCCGAAGCCGGCCATCATGGGGATGATCCACAAAAAGATCATGACCGTGCCGTGAATGCTGAACAGCTGATTATAGGCCGTGCCGTCCGCCATCACGTCGAGCGTTGGCGTCAGCAGTTCCCAGCGGATCAGCATGGCGAGCGCGCCGCCGATGATGAAGAACACCAGCGCTGTCACCATGTACTGCACACCGATGACCTTGTGATCGACACTCCAGCGCAGGTATTCGCTGACGCGCAGCCGCCGGCCTTCCGCGACGCGCGCTCCGGGGAGAGGAGCGGTTACAGTTGCCATAACATATCCCTCATCTTCTGGCAGTACACATACACGTTATTCCTGCGTGAGCAGGTAGGCGACGATCGCCTCTAGGTCTTCTTCTGGCATGTAATTCGGCTGGCCCGGCTCTGGGTTAAAAGCCGGCATAATGTTGCCATACCCGGGCACCAGATACTCGCCGGGGTAGCGAATGGAACGGTAGATGTATTCTTCCATGGTCGAGTAGCCGCCGGCTGCTAAACGCTGCGTGCGGCTGGCGATACCGTTGAGGGACGGCCCCGTAATGCCAACCCAGCCGAGGTCATCAAGGACATGGCAGCCAGCGCAGGCATAATTGTTAATAACCTGCCGGCCGCGCAGCGCCGGGTCGGCCGGCGGGAACAGCACCGCATCGCGTTCTGGGATGAGGAATTCGCGCAGGAACGCCTCTTCATCCTGGTGAACGATCAGCCAGGCGCCGATCAGGTCGCCGTTAGCTGAAACTTCGCCGGCCATGTTGCCATGCCCGGAACCGCACAGCTCAGCGCAGACGATGCGGTACACGCCCGGCTCGACGGGCGTGAAGCGAATATCGGTCGTGCGGCCAGCCAGCAGGTCTTGCTTGACGCGCATGCCCGGGATCCAAAAGGCATGGTTGACGTCTTCCGTTCGCATGCGCACGTGCACCGGCTGGCCCACCCACGTGTGAAGCTGCGGCGAGCTGAAGGTCATGAATCCATTGTTGTTAAGCGAAGCCAGCACGTTCGCGGGCAGGGCTTCGCGATCGAGATCGGGGGGCAGCTCTTCTTCCGGAACCGTGTAGTTGAAAATCCACGCGAAACGCAGGCCAACAGCCTCGACGAGCTGTTCGTTCGGCTTGATCGATTGGATGCTGACCCAGACCTGATAGGCATAAATCGTGATGATGACGACGATGATCGCGGGGATGATCGTCCATACGAATTCAAGCGTCGTGTTGCCTTGGATCGGCGGGCCATCTGCGCGATCGCCAGGGCGGGCGCGAAAGCGGAGCACAGAATAGAGCAGCACACCCTGCACGAGCAGGAAGATCATGCCGCCAATGGCAAGCATAAACTGGAACAGCGCATCGATCTGCTGGGCTTCTGCCGAGCCTTGCGTTGGAAAGATGAGCGGGGTCACGGTTGAAATGAGGATGCCGCCGACGATGATCGCCAAGCCAGCGACCGCGATCCAAATGAGCGAAAGAGGGCTAGTCGCCTTGCTACTGCCCCGGCCAGAAGATAATTTGCTCAGATTCATGTGTAGCTTTCCAAACTTTTACAAGCGGATCCATGTTCACTGAGGGACATGCCGCACCAGCCACCCGCAGGTGCTGCGCTAAATTTGTACATTTTTACACAAGTGACCTTTAAATTGTACTCGACAATCGGAGGATGCGCAAGAAATCGTTTGATGCCTTTTCAAGACGTCTGTTCCCCCGTCGACGAATCGCTTTGAGAGTAGTTTATTCGTCGGTAGCATGTACATTCACTCATTTGCTAATAGCATAGCATGACTCGAGCGCTGCTGCATGAAAATTTGCTGAGCGTGCCAGCGCTGGTGACAGTGTACAATTAGGGTGAAATTGGCTCGCGATTGGAAGCGATTGCAATGGAACCACCGCTCACCCTCCCTGAGGATGACCCCCTCTTCGCGTTAATCTCGCTGCGCGCTCTGGACCCTGATGCCTTTATCGATGGGGCGATGGCGCTGATCCTGGCTGGCCCAGCGCCGCTGCGCTGGCGCGCTGCCCAACTGCTGAGCGAAACGGGCGGTGTAAACGCGCTTCACGCGCTGCTCGATGCGCTCGATCATCCAGATGCCGATGTGCGCGCCGTGATCGCCCTCGCGCTGCCCGCCGCAGCCGATGGAGAGAGCGATCGGCTCGAGGCGCTCACTGCGCTGCTGAGCGATCGAGCGCCGCTGTCGGGCTCGCAGCGTGCCGCTTTCAGCACGATAGACCTCCCGCCAGCGACGGTCGCAGAAGCTGCCGTGGCAGCGCTGGCGCAAATCGACAGCCTTGAGGCGCAGGGGGTGCTGCGTTCGTGGCGCAAAGGAACATTAACGGGACAGAAAGCGCGTCCCGGGGCGACGCCCAGCGACCTAGAAGGCAGCACGCCCGCAGATCAAGAAAGCGCGCCGGCGCAGCCGCCCCGCCGCGAACCGCCTGCGCCGGTCGGCGAGTCCTCCGAAGACCGACGGCTCGGCGAGGCTGCCCCATATCCGGCCAGCCAAGCAGTGCAGTTTGCGACCTATTATCCTAAAGAAGTTGCCCCCGATGTGTGGGAACATATTATCGCTTATGTCTACCGCCTCAGCGCCGGGCCGCAGGTGGCTGCAGATGCGGCCGAGATCCTGCGCGACCGCAGAACCCACTACCGCGAAATGGGCGAGCGCGCGCGCATCGAGTTAGGCGAAGGCGCGCTGATCACGGCCACGCCGCTGTTAGAGGGCTTTCAGTTCAACCCGCCCAGCGCCAGCGTCGCTTTTTTCGAAGAGTGGCATCGCCTCGATTTTCGCGCCCGCGCGCGCACGGCTTTGCTTAACC
>DAOTYT010000239.1:0-7254 GCA_034434615.1 Anaerolineae bacterium
CCGCAATAAAGAGGGTTGATCTGCGGTTGAAAGTGATGCGCCAGCTGGTAAAAACTGCCCTTAAGCTCGGCGCGGCTAAGGCGTGCGATCCCCTCTTCGCTGTTCCAGCTCACTAAGACAGCCTCTCCCACCTGCGAGAATTGGCTGGGAGCGAAATGCCCGTAGTCGAGCTGAGGTCTGATCGATGGCTGATCGGTCACGTCTTCCTCCTGCGCAGCGGCGAGTGAGCGCACAGCGCCAGCCACAAGGTCTAAAGTATGATAGGCAGGCTCACAGCTGTCTCAAATGGAGACATTTTTAAACTGCCCTCTTCGGCAAAGCGGCTGTACAAGGTGGAGCGGTGATAGGCGGGCTAGCTGCCGCCGGTCAGCGCGGCCAGCTTTTGTTCGATCAGCTGGCGAATTTCACCAGGTTCAGTATGGCGACCGAGCGCTTTGTTCGAGAAGATCAGCTCGCCATTAACCGTCACCTCGAACACTCCCCCGCTGCTCGGCACCAGCGTCCACGAAGCGATATGATACTCGATCTCGCGAATGCCTAGAATTTCGTCCGTCAGCCTGATGGCACGTTCAGTATGCTGTCAGGGGGCGCAGTAGTCGATGCGAATTTCAAGAAGTGGAATTTGCATATCGCGCTCCTCGGGTCAGAAAACGGGCAGTTTAATGATTGCAGCTCAGCACAAACTGTACCCGATCGTACCCCACGCTGACAATGCCTTTTTAGTCAATGCGTTTATTCATAACGATTTCATTCGAAGTGATTGACGCCAGACGCGCTTGATCCGACAATAGTAATACTAGGTGGTTTGGGGGGAAGAAGCGCAGATGGCCACAACACAGCAGCTCTTTGAAACCTACATGCACCTGCGCGCTGAAGGCAAAGACGCCACAGCCGCTCTGCAGCAACTGCGGTCACAGATCGAGCAGCTCGGGGCTGCCGATCGTTCGGAACTTGTTAAACGGGTGCGCGAGTACGAAGCCAGCAGGTCGCCAAAACCAGCCAATAACATCAAGCCGATAGGAACCGCCTCCACAAGCACAAGCTCGGCTGCAACCACAGCGATGCCGGCCGCTTCTACCGCAGTAGAAGCCAAACCAGCCGCGGAAGCGCCGGCCGCGGTCGATCCGAAAAAGACGACCATCACCTGCCCCAACTGCAAGAAGCAGAACTCGCCAAACGAGGTCTTTTGTTACAGCTGCGGCACAGCGCTGCAAAACTCGAGCAGCATCTTCGCCACGACGCGCTTCAACGATGCGACCGGCGGCATTCTTGATTCAAGTTTCTTCGGTCCTGACAGCACCTTGGTGCTGGTTATGCGCGATACTAAGCAAACCTATCGCATTCAGCCACAGCATCAACAACACGAGGTCGTGATCGGCCGCAGCGATGGCGGAACGATGAAACCGGATATCGATCTGGCCGACCAGAATGCTGGCCAGTTGGGCGTGTCTCGCCTGCATTTGTCGCTGAAGTACAACCTACAGCAGCAGACGCTCTCCGTCACCGATCTGAACAGCTCAAACGGGACGTTCGTTAACGGGCAGCGGTTGTATGGCCAAGAGGTTCGTGTGCTGCGCCACGGCGATGAACTGCGGCTGGGACGCCTGGTGGTGCGGGTTGCATTCAATCACCCGGGCGAGGTAAAAGGGTAACTTCCCCGGCTGCGAACCAATGTGCGCGGTCTGCCGGCTGGCAGACTGCGTTTTTTGCTTCACGAGCTGCGTCGCGCTAGAGCCAGCGGCGAAACCGCCGGAAACCGAGCCGTCCCAGCAGCGCGAAGATGACGATCAGCCCCGGCAGCAGGCAGCAGACGAGCTGGCCGACCCAGCCGCTTTGCAGGCCAACCGTCGTCCACATGACGGTCGCGGTCTGCGTGACGAAGCCGAGGATCGGCAGACAGACGGTGTTCCAGGTCGCGGTGAAGATGTTGCTGATCTCGCCGGTGGGAATGGTAACGGTGACATCGCCCGATGTTCCCGGGACGACAACAGGCGTGATGGCGACGGTAGCCGGTTGAATGACCACCCCGCCCGGCTCCACCGTCATTACAGTAAACGCGCCAAAAGGCGACCCAGCTGCCCCGGCGGTGGCCGCAGCAGCAGTAGCCGCCGCCGCGATCTGTGCGCCCCCCGCTTCAGGAGCGCCTGCGCCGGGAATAGGCAGCGGCGTGATCGAAGGCGGGATCGGGCGCGGCGTGCTGAACCCGGCTGGCACGCCGGTCACGTCTGGCTGAGGCGTAGGCGCAGGCGCCAAAACGAGATTACAAGCGGCCAGCGAACCTGCGAACAACAGCACGGCCAAAAGGATGCCGAGCGCATAAGGGAGGCGATTACGTGCGTTCATGCCGCCAGTATAACATCAAGCCTGGGGCTGGTGAACGCAAAATCGATGAATGAGCGCTCGCGGGGTTTCATCGTTTGACGATCACTTGAAGCTGGCCGGGGCCATGCACGCCGAGGATCAATTCCATCTCGATATCGCCCGTGCGGCTGGGGCCGGTGATGAAGCAGAAGTTGGCGCTTCCGCGCACAGCATGCAGATCGTCTGCGCGCTGCCGCGCGACCCAGCTTTCGATGCGTGGCACAATCTGGTCTGCGGTGATGATCGCCAGATGCACCGGCGCAAGGATGGTCGGCAGCCGGCCTTTGCCGGGGCTGCTCGTCACGATCAAAGTGCCAGTGGTCGCGGCGGCGGCGTCGGCTCCCGTCAGCCCGACCTGCGCGGCCTCGGCGCGCGCTACGGTCTCCGGCCGCAGTTCATCGTGGAGGGCAGGCTGAAGGATCTCGATGCCGGCCGCGCGGATCGCTTCCTCTAGACCGGCAACCGGTATATGCGCGAAATCCCACGCGAGGATGCGCTCGGCATGGTGATTGCGCAGCAGCTTAAGCGTCAAATCGCGCGCTTCGGCATCGCCCGCAGCGACGAAAAGCTGTCCTTTGAGGGTGTCCAGCTCCTGCGCGAAGCGATCGAGCAGCGCCTCCGGGCGTTCATCAACCAACGTCGTGACAGGCAGGTACGAGCCTGGTCGCGGCGGTGCATCCTGGAAAGGACGGCGCGCCGCGCGCAGCTTGCCCAACAGCGTCTCGCGAGTTGATGACGACATGCGCGTTTTCCTTGTAGATACGCCCAGCAACAGCAGCTACAGTATACCGTCGATCGTGCCGTTAACGCGAAAGCGCAGACGTTTTGCTCAGCTCATTTCAGGCCAGTGCTGGCGATCCCTTCGACGAAATAGCGCTGCGCCAATATGAACAGGATCAGCGGCGGCAAAATGGCTACGGCTGCGCCAGTTAGCACCAGATTGGGTTCGCTGGCCGCAGCGTTGCGCAAGGTGTTGAGCGCCAGGGTGACGACGTGATTTTCAACGGCGCTGTCACTGATGATGATGAGCGGCCAGATGAAACTGTTCCATGCGTACAAGAATGTGATGATCGCCTGCGTCGCGATCGCCGGGCCGCTGAGCGGCACAAAGATGCGCCAGAGGATGCCGAGGCGGCTTAAGCCGTCCAGGAAGGCAGCCTCCTCCAATTCTTTGGGGATGGTGATGAAAAATTGACGCATCAGGAAAGTGCCGTAGGCCGTGAACACCCAGGGCAAGATCAGCGCGGCCAGCCGCGCCTGCCAGCCGATGATGACCATGATCTGGTAAAGCGGGATGATCAAGACGACGAACGGGATCATGATCGTGCCGAGGTAAACGAGGAAGACCGCATCGCGCCCGCGAAACTTCATGCGCGAAAATGCATAGCCGCCCAGCAGGGATGTCGTCACCTGCCCGATCGTCACGCCAATTGTGACGATGGTCGTATTGATGAGCGCGCGGTCAAGGTTGCGCAGCGTGAGCACCGCGTTGTAATTGCCCCACTGTGGATCGAACCGCTCGACGACTTTGGTCGTCCGCACGGTGCTGAACGCTTCAATCGACGGGTCTTGAAAGCCGACGAAGCGCCCTAAACCACCGCGATAGGCCAGCAGCAGGCGCTGCGGTTCGCCATCCACCATCACCTCATAAACCGGGAACTCGCTGCCCAGCACGTTGACGGTCTCGCCGGTATCGACGGCCTCCTCAAGCGGGGCCTGCGCGATCAGCGGGCTGTTGCGGGGCTGGGCGGGATCGAGCAGCGCCTCACTGGTGAAGAAGCCGAAGCGCACATTGCTATCCGCTAGGATCATGCGTTGGGGCACGCCGTCAATCTCGATTTCGTAAAGCGGAACCTGCTGCCCATCAATTTCAACCGTGACCGGCGAAAATGGCAGCAGCCGCGGCGGGTAGCGGAACACATCGGTCGCCGTCTTCAGCGAGGTGAACACCATGTAGGTAAAGGGGAACAGCATGATGAAAGCCGCGCCGATCAACAAGGCATAAATCAGCAGGCGCGTCCCCCATAGTTTGATATCGGATGCCTTGATCGCGCGCGCTGGTGCGCGTTCGGTCGTTTGTACGCGGGTTAATGTCGCCATATTGCCCACTTAATCCGCGTAAGCGCGATTACTTGATGACAGCCGGAACTGGATGAGCGTGACAGTGAAGATCACAGCGAACAGCACCCACGCAGTCGCCGAGGCGTAGCCCATTTGGAAGCGCTGGAAGCCCTGCTGATAGAGATAAAAGACGGTCGTTAAGCGGGCGTTGCTGGTGCTGTTGCCGAACAACACGAACATCTCGGTGAAGGCTTGCAGCCCGGCGATCAGCGTCGTCACTGTGACGAAGAAGGTGGTCGGCGCCAGCAGCGGCAGGATGATGCGGCGGAAGCGCGTCCACGGGCCGGCACCGTCGACGGTTGAAGCTTCAAGCAGCTCGCGCGGAACGCCCTGTAAACCGGCCAGCAGGATGACCGTGTTGAAGCCAACTACCTGCCATGCCGCCATGATCACGGCCGAGTACAGCATCACGTTGTCATCCGTCAGCCATTGAATTTGGGGATCGGTGATGCTGAAGCCGAACGTGGTGTTGAGGAAGGTGATGACTTGCGTGATTGTGTAGTTGATATAGCCGATGATGGGGTCGTACAGCCACTGCCAGATCAGGGCGATGCCGACCACGGCCGCGATCGACGGCAGGAAATAAATCGCGCGGAAGAAGCGCATCCCAGGTATTTTCGAATTGAGCAGCATCGCCAAGCCCAAAGCCGGGATGATGCTGAGGATGAGCAGGAAGATGCAGTAGCGGATCGTCGTGCCGAGGCTTTGCCAGAACAGCGGGTCGCGCCCGCCAAAGACGATCGCCGTATCCCCGAGCGTGATCCGCGCCACTTCGAAGTGATTCTGGCGCAAGATGCCAGTCGCCGATGTGCCAGCCGGCACGGTGACGATATCGAGGCTGAGCATGCGCGTGTAATTATCGAAGCCGATGAAATCGGCGCGCCGCACGGCGTCGTAGTTAGTGAAGCTCAAATAGAACGACAGGATGAGCGGCATGGCGAAGAACAGCAGGAAATTGACGAAATTGGGCAGCAAAAACAGCCAGCCCTGCCATGCCTCGCGCTGCAAGATCGTCTCGCCGAAGCGCGGCCCCATGCGCAGCAGCAGCACACCGGAGGCGGCGAACAAAATGCCGACCGCGAGCGTCGCCAGCACGTCGAATCGCGACAGCGCATTGAGAAGCGTCCCGATCGATGTCACGAGGCCGGAGGCGATCAGCAGCGCCATGACCGTGAGCATCATCACGCCGAGGCCGATTCGCTGAAGCCAGTCGTGCGCGGCCGCCGCTTCATCGAAACGGCGGCCAATCCATACGATCGCATAGCCGATCGGCAGGCCAAGCAGCAGCGCCGAATTGCGGAAGACGCCAGCCGCCAGGAAATCGATGCCGATGTAGAGGCCGATCAGATGGCCAAAGTAGAGGATGGCCAGCGTCATGCCGAAAAAGTTGAGCAGAATGCCGATCAAGCGGCCGTTGTTGCTGCTGCGCATCAGCAGCGCGATAGTGATAAACGAGGCTGTGCCGAGCAGGCCAACCATCAAGGCGAGGAAGCGCGGCACGAAATTGCCTAAGTTGAAAAACTGCGTGATCTGCCAGAGCTGTGCTGCTCCGAAGAACAGCCCTGCGCCCACCAGCGCATGCCAGATCATGACGAAGCCCAGCGCTGGCGTAATGCGCATACTCTCTTGCTGGCCGGTAAGCAAATCTTTTGAAAGCGTAGCCATAAAAAACTCCGGCGCTATTTTATTTGCCAACGGCCGCTGCTCCGGGCAGCCAAGCCGCGCGGGCAAAAAAGGGGCGAGCCGATGGCACGGCTCACCCCCACCGCATTCACAGCATTGGGGTTACATGCCCGAGTCGAAATACTGCTCGATCTGGCCGCAGATGCTGCCCGCGAATTCTTCGGGCGTGATTTGGCCGGTGAGCACCTGCGCGATGGCCGGTTCAACCGTGTTCCAGTTGATCTGGCCAAAATCGCCCTTCCACAGCGGCGCTTCGGCAACCGCATAGTTCTCGAGCGCGTTGATGAAGGCCATATTGTTCAGCTGCGGCGTGCTGTTCAGGAAAGCCTGCACCGCCTCTTCGCCCACGCGGCTGGGGATGTTCGCGCCGAGCGCCGTCACCTGTGCCTGCGCATCAACAGTGGTCAAATTCTTGATCAGCTCCCACGCCTCCTCTGGATGAGGTGTGTTAGCGTTGACGACATAAGCGCCCCAGAACAGGAAGTTGCTCTGCCCGGCGGGGCCAGCAGGAACTTCAGCCACATCCCAATCAAACGTCACCTGAGCGAGCATGTTCGGGGTCGCCCAGCGACCGTTGAGGAACATGCCGACGTTGCCAGCCACGAATGGCGGCTCGCTGTCGGTGCCGTAGGGCACGGCGATGTTATCGGCATAGAAGCTGCGCAGATAGGTGAGCGCCTCGACCACTTCCGGGCTGTTGAGCGCGCAGCCATCGCGGTCTTCCGTGAAGTACGAGCCGCCAGCAGCATTGATGAACAGCTCCCAGTTGCCCCACCAGTTGTTCATGCCGAAGCCGAAGATCTCGTCGCCCAGCGCGGCGATCTCGGCCGCCACCATACGGAAGGTTTCCCAGTTCCACTCGCCGCGCTCAAGATACTCTGTCGGGTAATCGAGGCCAGCTTCGTCGAACAGGTTCTTGTTGAAGTAGATCGCCATGGCCGAGGCGTCGCGCGGCAGGCCCCACAGCGCACCTTCGTGGCTGTCGTCTTCCATGTTGTAGGTCAGCTCATAGACTTGCTGCGGATAGAAGACGTTGATGTCGAAGTCCGGGTCGGCACTGGCCAGATCGTACAGGTTGAGGATCACGCC
>DAOTYT010000240.1:0-4067 GCA_034434615.1 Anaerolineae bacterium
CCGTGCGAAAAAAATGGGTGGAGCGGGCTGCGGAAGGCCCGCCCCAATCGCAATCGTTATCTCGCAGCTGCAAAACCCGGCTGCGCCGGCATTAGCGGCCTGCTGCCCGGGCGATGATGTCCATCATTTCCTGTTCGGTCTCAGCAAGGACGGTCGCCATATCTTCATTGTTCAGGACGATGCGGTCGCGAGCGCGCGCCAACGCCGCTGCCGATTCGCTCCAGCCGGGGACGAGCGGCGTGTAGAAGCTCTTGCTCATCTCCTCAAGGAACAGCGGCATGACGGGGTCATTCAAGAACACTTCGCTTTCCACCAGATCGACGCGCGGCTGGAACAGACCGGCTTGCGTCAGCGCTTCTTCTGGCGTATCGGTCAAGTAGCGGATGAGCCGCCAGCCGGCCTCCTGCTTCTCTGGCGAGGAGAATGCGTTCACCATCAGGAAGTAGGCGTACAGCGCAAAACCGTTATCGTTGACGGCATTCTCCCAACGCGGAGCTGGGTGCAGGCTCCAGTCGATACCGGCTTCCTCGATCAACGGGACGCCCCAGTTGCCCTGAAGGCAGTCGATCGCAAGTTCGCCGTTCCAGAACGCCGTGCGCGAGTCGGTATACTGCGGGCCGCCGAGGTTCCACGTGTTCACCCAGTCGTACCAGTACTGCATCACCTGCATCACGGGTTCGTTGTTCAGGTTGACGGTTAGTTCAAGGTCATCAACGATGCGCAGGCCCAGTTGAGCGACCATTGGCTCGAAGACCAGATACATGAAGACTGGCGACGTCCATGGGAAGTCGTAGCCCCGCCGCACTGGCACACCATTGGCATCGCGCACCGTGAGCTGTTCGGCAGCAACTTGCATTTCCTCCCATGTCCGCGGGAAATCCGTTTCAGGATCCAGGCCGGCTTCGCGGAACAGATCGTTGTTGGCATAGCAGCCATAGATGCTCAGTTCGGTCGGGATGCCGTAGAGGACTCCGTCGAACGTGGCGCCGGCCAGGAATGTCTCGCCAGCTTCGCCATAAAGCGCATAGATGTCCTCGATGCTGTCAACGCCAAAAGCGACTGGGTCGACCGGCGCTAGAAGTCCGGACTGGTAGAACTGGCCGATATAGGCTGTCCACTGGTTGAAGACATCTGGCCCCTGCCCAGAAGCCAAGCCGGTGTTCAGGCGCGTATCGAACTCCGCATTTTCGATGATGACCAGCTGAACATCGACGTCTGGGTTTTCCGCTTCAAAGCGCGCGATGTTGGCTTCATCGAGGGGGACGCGCGGCTGGTGGTTGTGCATCCACACGGTGATCGTCACCTGCTCTTGCGCAAAAACGCTTAAGCTGGTGACCAAGACCAGTGCCACCAGTACGACCATCAGGAAGAACCGGGCGGCCAATTTCTTCGTTTTCATGCTCATCCTCCAACAAAGTGAAATTACTTAATACTGCTATGACGTTCCCGAAAAACTTTGGTTAAATACGACAAGCTTCTCGTTTTATTTCATGTTCATTCATCCTCCTTAATCTTGGGTCCAACGGGAACGTTAAGGCTGTACGAGCATCGACCGCGCCAACTGCAGGGCGCCTTCAAACAGTCGCTCGCCAGCCGTCGGCGCGACGATCGCCATGGCTGTTTCGTAGCTGCTGTTCGCTTCTGGCGTCGGGACATACCCGATATAGTCATTGGCATACCCTGCGATCAATACATGCGCATGTGGCAGGTGTTCACGCAGAGCCAGCCCATACTCAACGAACATCTCCGCGGGGAAGCACACGATCAAGCTCCTGCCGATGCGCAGCACTTGAAGCTCGGTTGTCACGGTCTCGTTCGCTGTACCCCCTGGCCGCAGCGCGAGTTCGAGGCCAAGTTTTTCGGCGAGCAGCGCGGCGCGGCGCTCCGGTTCGGCGCTGGTGTTGAGCAGGCGCCCTACCTCGTCCAAACGAGCGCGCGTCCCATCCAAATCGCGCGGCTTCAGCACGAGCGTGATTGTAGTTGAGGCATAGTCACAAGCCGCCTCCTGGTCGGGTTGGGCAGTCTCAAAGTTGAACGTATCGATCACTTGTGCCGCCAGCCGTTCTACTTCGTCGAATGACGATGCCTGGCGCGTGAAACGTGTGCTGATGTTGCCGGCTGCTCCGGTCAAACAGAGGGCACATCCCACGTTATGAGCCTCCTCTAACCGGCGGCAGAGCGCGCCGGCCAGATCAGCTGAATAGAGCCGGTTATCGCTGCCGAGCACGGTGGGGTGGCAGGGAAAACTTAGGATGCAGGCGTGGATCGTGCCCGCGCGATCGACAAAGGCGAGCCAGGGCACGTCGGGATCGACGATGCCACCTCGTTCGAGTCGATTTCCAGCGACACCGCGCGCGGAACCCCTGCCAATCACAGTCCAGACGGGGATGGCTGCTGCCGCCGCAGCCGCGGCCGCTTCCACGCAGCGGGCGCGAAACCGTTGTGCAAGGCCGGCATCGTAAGCGCCGAGATAGCGCTCGGCTCCCGGCAGCGGAGAGAGGCGCGCCAGCCCCGCCGGGCCGCTGTGGGTGTGCGTGGCAGCGACCATGATCGCTGCCGGATCAACCCGCAGGCGCGCCGCGATGTCGGAACGAATTTCCCCCACCAAGGCAGCATCGAGATGCAGCACATCGGCGGAGAGCAGACAAAGACTGCGCCGCTCGCCACTCACTATTGCAGCGCGCACGTGCAGATCGTCATGAGTTCCTACCGCGCCGCCCGTGCGCGCCGCATAGCCCGCCATCGGCAGGCCGACCGGTGGATCGAATAATGCCCGGGCTGCCCCAACTCGATAGGGGGGAGCTTCGCGTCCGTTCACTATGTTTCCCCTAAGCGCTGGCGGAAGCAGGGCTGCGCGCGCGCCCGCCGGCATGGCTTTGCAGCAGCGGCTCGATCGCTTCGGCGATCCGGTTCTGGGTATAGCGGCTGATACCCAACCCCAGCGGCCAGCTCACTTCGTAGCCGCCTTCTGGGAAAGCGTCCTCCGGCGGCAGGTAGGCATAACTGCCGTTGGCATAAGAGATCAACAGCGGGTACGAGTAGCCCATACGCTGCGCATGGGCGCGGAAGTCGATCGCGGTTTGGCTGAAGACCTCGCCGGGCTGCCCCAACAGCACGGCCGAGCCGATCCCGACCAAGCGGATATCAAGCGGAATGCTTGCGCCGATCTCCTCGGCTAGGATGCTGGATAGGCCGAGCGGAACCCCCTGCGGGGGCGGTTCGTCAGGGCCAACGGCCGCCTCGATTTCGGCCCGCTCCGTCCACAAGTTAAGTGCTGACAGTGTCTCGATGCGCCGCCAGACGCGCATCACCTCAGCGTTGTAGGCACGGGCCAGCGTCTCGCATTCAATGAACGTGCCGCCGCCCCGGTCGCCGATATTCCATGCATCTGGGTGATCGGGCTGGTAGCCGTAGTAGAACGACACATCGCCAATGGCAGCAACGGGATGCCCTGCCGCCAGCCGCTGGCGGACGGTTTCGGTGAGCGGATTGACATCGCCGGCGCCGCCTTGACTGAATAAGGCCAATGCTCCCAATTCCGCTTCAAGCAAGCGGCTCGAATACCCCGGCCAGTCACCGCTGATCAAGTAGTTGTCGTAGCCCAGCACGACCGCATGGCAGGCATAATTGCTGAGCAGCGCCAGCGGGGCTCCATCCGCGCGGTCGACGCGCATCACCGCAACGGACGGATCGGCCGGGCGGTTGAGCCAGCGCCGGTTGATGTTGTAACCGAACAATTGGCCGAAGCCGAACCCGATGTGCGCGGGAACTCGCGTTTCGCAGGCCTCGGCGATCGCCTCGGCGATCCGATCAACGAGCGAAAAATCCCATTGGTCGGGCAGGTGGCCAGCTGGGCCGCTGTGGGTGTGTGTACAAAACAGGAAGACGTTGGCATCGGGCAGGTCGCAGCGCGCGCAGACGGCGGCGCGGATGGCCGCGACCTCCTCCTTGCGCAGCCACAGCATGTCGATACTGCACAGCGCGATCTGCGTCGCGCCATCATCAATGACGACGGCGCGCGCCAGCAGGTCGTCATGCACGCCCTGCGAGACGCTGGCGCGGTTGCC
>DAOTYT010000241.1:0-2825 GCA_034434615.1 Anaerolineae bacterium
ACGGGGGAAACGACATCGTCATCAGCCGTAATTTGGCCGATGCGCAGGGGCTGGGCGTGGGTGATACGGTGCGGGTGAGCGGCACGACCGATCTGTACACTGTGCGCGGAATCGTGCCGGCTGAGGCCGAGGCCAGCCTGACCGATTTGTTCGCTTCGTTCTTCGGCTTCGTTTACCTCGATATCGCACAGGCCGAGAACTTGCAGCTTCCAGCCTTGCCCAACGTCGTCAGCATCGCCCTGCCGCCCGGCGTCGATATCAGCACCGCAGAGCAAGAGCTGCGCCTCATACCCATCAGCGGGTTCTACACGACCGTGCCCAATCTGCTCGAGCGCAACGAGTTCATCGGCGATGTGCTCGGCCGCTTCATCGTCATTATGGGGCTGGGCGCTCTATTGATCGGCGGGGTGGGCATCATCAACACGATGCTGGTGATGGTTGGCCGCCGCACGACCGAGATCGCGGCTCTGAAGACGTTTGGCCTCAAAGGGCGCCAAGTGGCGGCGCTGTTTCTGGCAGAAGCTTTCCTGCTCGGCGTCATGGGCAGCATCGTCGGCACGCTGCTCGGCCTGCTGCTCAGCGGGGTCGTCAACCAATATGGAGAGACTTTTTTGCAGCAGCGGCTCATCTGGCGTTTTTATCCTGAGGCCGCGCTGTTCGGCCTCGGCATCGGCGTGGTCGTCTCGCTCGTCTTTGGGGTGCTGCCGGTGCTGGTCGCCAACCGTGTGCGGCCAGCCATCATCTTACGACCCAACGAGACCGAGATCCCGGCGGCCGGCTGCCTGCAGTCCTTGATCGCGCTGGCGCTGGTGATCATCGTCATCGGTGGGATCGCCGGTCAAATTTTGGGCAGCATCCCAATCGGCATGATCGGCGTCGCCATCACGCTGGCGATCCTCGGTCTGCTCGTTGGCCTGCTGTGGATCGTCGTCTGGCTGGTCGGCAAGCTGCCCGCCTTCGGGTTGGTCGATGTGCGGCTGGCCCTGCGCAACCTAACGACGCGGCGCACGCGCACTGCGACCACCCTGCTGGCGTTGAGCGCCGGCATGTTCGCGCTCAGCAGCATCACGTTCGTCGGGGTGGGCACGCGCGAGATCTTGCAGTTCCAGCTCACACAGAACCTCGGCGGCAATGTGCTGGTGTTCCCGCTCGTCGGGCTGGTCTCGCAGGGCCTGGGCCAGGGCTTGCTCGATGCGCAGCTGCGCGGCATCGACGGGGTCACCTACCGCACGCGCATCTCGACTTACAGCGGGCGGCTGCTCGCGATCGACGGAGAGGCGCCGCGCCCGCCCGATCTGCCTGTAGACCTGCCGCCGCGCGCCCAACAGCAGTTCACCCGCGTGCAGGTGCAAGAACGCCAAAGCGACAACCCGGCCCTAACCAGCGGCACGATCCTCGCCGGCCGCGATTTGACATCCGAAGATGCTGGCCGCCCTTACGTTGTGGTCGCAGAAGGCGGTTTCAACAACGGCTATGACCTGAACGTCGGTTCCATCCTGACGATGCGGTTTGGCGGCCGCGATGTCGATCTGGAAGTGATTGGCATCGCCAATGCGCCCGGCGGGTTCACGACGGGCCAATATTTCGTCGCGCCGGGCGCGATCCCGGTTCGACCAGATTTTCAATTCAACGTGCTGCAAGTGGAACCGGACTCCTTAAACGCGGTGCTCTTGCGCCTTTCGGAAAATCCGCTCGTGTTCGCGCTCGATATCACCTTCATCGATGGGCTGCTGCGCCGGTTGATCGACCAGTTCAGCGCCATTCCGACGGTCGTCGGCCTGCTTTCGCTGCTGGCGGCGGCGGTGGCGATGGCCAATACCGTCTCGCTGGCGACGCTTGAACGCCGCCGACAGATCGGCATCATGAAGGCGATCGGTTTGAAGGGCCGGCGCGTGCTGCGCATCATGCTGCTGGAAAACACGCTCGTGGGCCTGCTGGGCGGTGCGCTTGGCATCGGGCTGAGCGCGCTGGGCGTCGCACTGATGACCGAGCTGGGGCAGGGCACGCCGATCCCGATCCCGCGCGATGCCGTGCCCTTTGCGCTGGCGCTGATCGCGGCCGCCGTGCTGATCGCATGGGCGGCGACCTTCTTGAGCGCGCGCCCGGCCATCCGCGAGCGCGTGCTGAATGTGCTGCGCTACGAATAATTTCCGCTTTGTGAGGCGCCGGTGAACGCTTGTTGAACTGGCGCCGTCCTCTGCGTTACAATTTATGATCACATTAGTGAGCCGAGGCGACAGCTCTATGCGTTTTGACACGCACCGCGTCAGCGCATTTTTGGTCGAAGAAGTGCAGCGCGCCCGACCGTCAATGGAAGTTGTCGATGACGGCGGGGATATCATCCACATCGTGCTCGCCAGCGGCGAGGTCATCTATGTCTATCTGATCGAAAGCCCGATCACTGTCTACGAAATCCGCGGGATCGTCGAGACGAACAGTGCGGCAGGCTGTGCCAGCCTGTTCATCTTGTGGTGCGATCTCTTCCTGCCGGTGGCCGGCAGCCGCTACCACCCCGATGACTGGATGGCGACGCTGCTGGCCCTGGGCGACGATTTGATCTACGGCTTCGATCCGTACGGCGGGGATACGCTCATCTTTCCCGTATATTTCGACGGCGGCGGCCGTGAACGCCTGATCCGGCATGGCGGGCCGATCCACGTGAACCGGCTGAACTGCAAATGGACGACCAAGCCAGTCTTCACCCCATTTGCGGGCGAACGCTGGCACATGGCCGATTTTGAGGCGCACAATGCTGCGGGCCGGCGGGCTGAACTGCCACGCCATCTTGACCCGCTTCATGCCAGCTATGCCCTATTGGGCGTGCC
>DAOTYT010000242.1:0-7758 GCA_034434615.1 Anaerolineae bacterium
TCTTATTCGAAAGATTGAGCTGCACGAAGACCGCGCCCATCTGACGATGATCATGACAACCCCCTTCTGCCCATATGCCCCACAACTGCTGGAACAAACGCGCCGCACAGCGCAGGAGTATACCGGCCTGCCCACGACGATCGAGATGGGCATGGAAATGTGGGATCCTTCGATGATGGAAGAAGGCGCAGCCGACGATTGGGGATTGTTCTAATATCTCCAAACCTCCTACGTTCGAGCCCAGCGGGGTGCATGATTTTTGCGTCCCGCTGGGCTCATAAACGCTGCTCTGTCTCGCACGACCCCGCTACGCCCTTCGGGGCCGGTTGTTTTCGATGAAATCGCGCGGGTCAATGTAATTCCTGAACAGCGCATCGCGATTTTTGCCAGGCCAGTGTTCGGGGTTGGTCTCTAAGATCATCGTCGGGCTGAGATCGAAGTGCAAATGATAGGCCCACCGACCGAAGGCGTTGCCGATGTTCGAGATGTGCTGGCCGCGCACCACGCGATCGCCGACTTTGACCAGCATGTTTTCAACATGGGCGTAGCGGCCATAAATCACCTGCCCGGAAGTGATGAGAGGGTCGTGCCGGATGATGATCACGTTGCCCCACACCGGTAAACGCGCGGCGAACGTGACGACCCCACTGGCGGAAGCGTAAACAGGCGCGCGCGCATCAGCATCTTGCGGCAGACTCAGATCAGCGCCGGTGTGGTAGGCCTCACTCGGCGTGCCGATGAAGTACAGACGCCCGAATGGACTGGCATCAAACCACTTGCCCGGCCAAACTTGTTGTGAGCGGCGTTCTTCGGCCGTGCCGACAGGCGAGTCAAACCCATCTGCAAGAGGGCCAACCCCCGGTGTTCCACCTTCGATGACGCGGCGCCAGCGCATGGCATCGAACGCGATGACCCGATCGGCTTCGCCAGTCAGGTCATTCAAAAAGACCGTTCCCGCATTGAGCGCATTGCGGTCGAATTCAAAAACGCCGAGCGATACCCACTGGTTGCGATACAACGACTGGTCGATCGTCACCAGCAGTTCGCCGGCCGTCCCCTTGATGCCGTGGACCTTGTAGCGTGCATTTTGTGTAGAGGCGTGGCGCATCGGCACAAAGGCCGAGACTTCATACTTGCCGCTCTGGTCAATGCGCGGCGTCCAGCGAACGGCGACTTTGCTTGTGCGCGCCTCCGTCGCTTTATAATAGACTTTCCACCCCCACGTCCCGGCAAAATCGCTTAGTTCCTGCCGGCCGGTGTAGGAAAAGATCGTGAACCCGGGGTCATCGGGGCGGACAATTTGCTCATCGGCGTACTGCGGCGGCGCAGGTTGAGGGTTGACAGGCCCGGGCTGAAGCGGCCGGTTGATAGCGCGCCATTCGACCGGGCCAACGACGCCCAGACGCCACCAGCTCACTCCCAACGCGCCATGCCGCTGCGTGGCCAACGTTTGCGCAGTCTCGATCTCCTGAGTAGGAGCGTCGCCTTGTAGCACAGGGATGATCGGTTTGCCATAGCTGCCCCACACTTGATACGTCTCGCGCAGCACATCCTCTGGCGTGCGACGCATCGTCACCCAATAGACCATGGGGTGCACACTGTTGACGAACGGCATCCACTCGAGCGGGAAAATCGAGTCGTAATGCCGTGCCCGCGGGTCCACACACATGCCGATGTGAAAAGCGCCGGGTATCGCTCGGCGAATACGGGTCATGAAAGGACGGATAGCATCCTTGCCGCCGAGCCAAAAGCCGGCATAAGGCTCAACATCGATGATCATCGAACGAACGCCGGGACGCAGGCAGGCTTGAATGATCAGATCGGTTTCCGCGACGATATCGGCGCCGCGCGGCACGCACCATGCATGAAACTCCAGCCCGTGCGCGGCCAACCCCTGCACCCAGCGATCAATGCTGGCCGGCCCATCGATCGCCAAACTGCGCCTGGTATCCCAATACCCCTGCCACTGTGCGCCGGACTGCGGCGTATAGTCGCTCGTTTTGACCCAGACCTGCGTCACCTGCGGCGCATAGGTTTTGATCGTGCGGGCGACATCATCAATCGTATTTTCAGCGATCGTGTCGCCGCGCCAGTGCCATATCGCGCTCTTGCCATCGTAAGGCGTTGGCACTTGCGGGCGGGAGGCCCCTCCAGTCCCCGCAACTGGCTCGAACGTCACCACGCTCGTTGAGACCCAGCCATTGATGCCGAACTGTTCCACCCACACCCAGCCTGAAGCGGTGCGGGAGGCCGGGAACAAGGCGGCAAGGGTAAAATTGCGCAGATTGCCGATGATCCGATAATTGGTGCCCGGCCCATTGCGTATGTTCACGAACGCCTGCCGCGTATTGGCGATCACCATTTGCGGCTGCCCGGCCGAAACTGGTTTCGGCACGGGGGCTGGAAACGTACTCATGAACACCTCCTCAGGTAAGCGATGCCGCGCAGGTCATTGTACTAGTGTAAGCCATCTTGGCCGCAAGATATGAAAACATTGCGCGTCATTATGGCTCAATTTGGATGCGCCCGCCCTGCTCATCGCCAGCGGCCTTGACTGAACCGACGACCGCCGCCGGTTCCCCAAGCGCGGTCAGTCGGTTAACTAACTGGAACGCTGCTGTCTCTGGCAAGGCGATTAAAAGGCCGCCAGAGGTTTGCGGATCATACAGCAGGTTAAGTTGATGCAGTTGCAGCGAAGCATCGGCATCCACCCATCGCTCATAGTACAACGCATTGCGGACCATGCCGCCGGGAAAGATGTCCTGTTCGGCGTAGGTGAATGCGCCCGGCAGCCAAGGCAGCTGCGCGAAGTAGAAGGCGAAATCGGCCCTGCTGAGATGGGCCATCTCATGGGCATGACCAATCAAGCCGTAGCCAGTGATGTCCGTCATGGCATGGGCCCCCGCTTCAACAGCTTGCTGTGCCGCTGTGCGGTTCAGGCGCATCATGGCAGCGACTGCAGCAGCGACGTCGGCGGGCGCAGCCAGATCGCTTTTGAGCGCCGTCGTGATCACACCTGTGCCAAGCGGTTTGGTCAGCACGAGCGCATCGCCGGGCTTAGCGCCGCCTTTGGTCACAATGCGAGCGGGATGAACGATGCCTGTGACCGCGAGACCATACTTCGGTTCCTTATCCGTCACTGTGTGGCCACCAGCAATGGCAGCGCCCGCCTCGCGCACCTTCTCGGCGCCGCCGCGCAAAATCTCCGTCAGCAGCGCCATGCCCAGCCCATCAGGAAAGGCGACTAGATTGATGGCAAACAGCGGCGTCCCGCCCATCGCATAGACATCGCTGAGCGCATTCGCCGCTGCGATCGCGCCAAAGGCATACGGGTCATCAACGACAGGCGGAAAGAAATCCATCGTCGAGATGATCGCGCGCTCGTCATCGAGGCGGTAAACAGCAGCGTCGTCCGGCTCGCCCAGCCCGACGATCAGCTCTGGAAACAATTCTGTTGTGAACATGCCGGTGAGCGGTCGCAAAACTTGCGCCAAGCCCTCAGGACCGAGTTTCGACGCTCAACCGGCGCACGATGCGAGTGCAGTCAGCTTAATGTCCGCCATCGCTGTTCCTCCTGAATGTGCTGCAAGGCGCGCGGACTTTATGCCCGCGCAGCCGCAATGTAAGTATAGGCACTCGAAAGAGAAGCGGCAATAGATGAGGCGAACCACGGCTGGGCTGAGGCTTGCCAGTGACGATCGCTTCGAGTATACTGCGATCAATGATCGGGGCGTGGCGCAGTCTGGTAGCGTGCTTGCATGGGGTGCAAGAGGTCCCGGGTTCGAGTCCCGGCGCCCCGACTGCCTTTTTTGATTAGAGGCTCCTGCGTGCGCGTGGGAGCCTCATTGTTTGCCTTTACAAAGTTGGCAGACCCCTCAATCGTCCAAGTTTAACTTATTCAATGTGAAGTTGCGCAGCAACGCACATCGCCCCGATTATCATTAACATTTGCTATGGCTATTTGCAGCGGCACTCGCTACAATCAACGCTGGTAATACGCGTATGCCTGAACCTTCTATCGGCATTGTGAGTATTTCCTCATAGATGCGCGCCTGTGCGGAAACCGCCAAGCGCCCTCGCCAGACTGCTGGCGACTTGTTTCTTTTTCTGAAATAGTTCAAAAGGAGAGAGGTACATATGAAAGGTTCCATCAAGCTGGTGCTGCTTGGGGCCATTCTGGTGCTGGTCGGCGCCCTTATGGTCGCCCCGATTGGCGCTCAGGAAGGCGGCCAGGGCGGCATTATTATCGAGGGCAACCTCGGCGGAGACCCAGCGACGTTCAACCCAATCATCGCCAGCGATACTGCCAGCCGCCGCATCACCGGTTTCATCTATCCAGGTTTCCTCGCGGTCGATCCTTCGCAGGCCACCATTGTGCCCAGCTATGAGTCGATCGCTGGCGGCGCAGTCGTCAACGACTGGGAGATTTCAGAAGACGGAACCGTTTACACGTTCAACCTGCGCCAAGATGTCTTCTGGAGCGATGGCACCCCGGTGACGTCGGCCGACATTATCTATACGTGGGAAGCGATCGTTGCCGGTGCGCAGGGCATCGTGAGCACCCCGCTCAGCTTCGTGATCGACCCGACTGGCGAGAGCGGCATCCTCGACGTGCAGGCGCCCGACGATTACACCGTGGTGGTCACCTTTGCGAATGCCGAATGCACTGCGCTGAACAATGCCGGCGTGCTGTATCCTGCGCCATCGCATATGCTGCCGGCTGACCTGACTGAGCTGAACGATGCGCCGTTCAATCTGAACCCGACCGTGAGCGGTGGGCCGTTCCTCTTCAGCGATTTCCGCCCCGGTGAGCAGGTGGCGCTGGTTCACAATCCAAACTATAGTGATGCGCAGCTTGGCTATGTTAACCCGAGCGGCTTCATCTATCAGAATGTTCCTGACCAGAACGTGATGGTCGAGCGCTTCCTCGCCGGTGAAACCAATGTGATCGACTCTCCCGCGGTTGCTCGTATTGCCGACATCCGCGCTGCGCAGGAACAGGGCCGCGTTCAGCTGTACAGCTATCCTGGCAACATTTGGGACTACTTCGCCATGAACCTCGCCGACCCGACCAACCCGCAGAATGGTCTGGACGAGGACGGCAATCCGATCGATCAAGGCTTCCACCCGATCTTCGGTGACGTGCGCGTTCGCCAGGCGATCGCACGCGGCATCGATGTGGATGCGATCGTCAGCGCCGCCGTCTTCGGCGAAGGCTCGCGCATGACATCGTTCATCATCCCGGCCTCGTGGGCGTATGCCGACGACCTGCCACCGATCGCTTATGATCCGGAAGCGGCCGCCGCGCTGCTCGAAGAAGCCGGCTGGGTTGACCTGAATGGTGACGGCGTCCGCGAGGCGACGGCTGCCGCGCTGCACGCTGAAGAAGGCACGCCTCTCTCCTTCACCCTGTACACCAACGAAGGCAACACGCGCCGCGCTGCTGTTGGCACCCTGATTCAGGACCAGCTCGCGCAGATCGGCATCCGCGTCGACTTCCAGACGATCGACTTCAACACGTTACTCGATATCATGGACAGCCAGACGTTCGATACGATCATCCTCGGCTGGCGCAACGGCTACCCGGATGACCCCGATGCAACCCAGCTCTTCACGCCTGCTTCCGACGTGGTTGGCTCGGGCAGCAACTTCACCAGCTACAACAATCCTGAGTTTGTGCGGCTGAACAACCTCGCCAAGTCGCTGCCTGGCTGCGACCCGGCCGAGCGCGCCGAGCTGTACATCCAGATGCAGGAGATCTTCCAGAACGACCTGCCCTATGTGCCGCTGTACGTGATCAACGGCAACTACGCAGCGTCGGCGTCGGTGAACGGGTTCGATCCTTACCCGGCCCAGCTTTACTGGAACGTTGACACCTGGTCGATCGTCACGCCGTAACTGTCTCCTTCGGGCCAGCGAGAGCGCTCGCCCATCATACCTGAACGCCTCACCCGCTGCTGCCACCCACGCAGCGGCGGGTGGGGGCGCCCTTGGCCGTCAGCTTTCGAGCTGCTGATGCGAGTTAAGCGAACCTAGTGCAATGATCAAGTACATCATCCGCCGCCTCATTCAAGCTATCCCAACCTTCTTCGGCATCACCATCTTCTCCTATCTGCTTATGTCTGCTGCGCCGGGCGGGCCAGTCGCCGCGCTGACTTTCGACCCGCGGACGACCCCGCAGCAGCGGCAGCTGCTGGCCGCTCAGCTTGGCGTCAACGATCCGTGGCCGATCCAGTATCTGCGCTGGCTGGCCGGTGACGACTGGATGCGCTGGGACAGCAATGGAGATGGTGTCGCAGATCGCTCATTCCTGCTGCCGTTATATGGCCCGGATGGCGAACCACTGCCCCCTGGCATGCGCAAGGGTATCCTGCGGGGCGACTTCGGCCGTTCTTATTTTTATCGACGCAATGTGATCGAAATGCTGGGTGAACGCGTCGCGGCGACCTTCGAACTGGGCGCCTCAGCACTGCTGCTCGGGCTGTCGGTCGGCGTGCCGATCGGCATTCTTGCCGCTGTCAATAAGGGCGGTTGGTTCGATACCACCACCCGCGTGATGGCGGTTGTTTTCAACGCGATCCCAATCTTCTGGCTCGGCTTGATCCTCATCCTCATCTTCGGGTCGTGGTTAGGCTGGCTGCCGATGGGAGGACGAACACCCCCAACATTAACAGGCGGTGTCCCGCCCATATATCAGCGGCTCGAATATTTGATCTTGCCGACTTTTGTTTTGGCGACGGGCGCGATCGCCATCTATTCGCGCTATATGCGGGCTTCGATGCTGGATGTGAAGAGCCAGGATTACATGCGCACGGCGCAGTCGAAAGGGCTGGCCAGCCGCGATGTCTGGTTCAAACATGGCGCGCGCAATGCGCTCATCCCGCTGGCGACCTTCCTCGGCCCAGCGATCACCGGCCTGCTGAGCGGCGCTGCGATCACCGAGACGATCTTTTCATGGCCTGGCCTCGGCCGGTTTGCCGTACAAGCAGTAACTTCGCAGGATTATCCCGTCGTGATGGCTGTCGTCATCGTCACCGCCGTCGCGACGCTCCTCGGCTACATCCTATCGGATATCCTATACGCGCTGATCGACCCGCGCATCCGGTTCGACTAAAGGTATTGTGAACTATGGCAACAACTGTCGCTAAACTCAATGTCGAACGGAAAGAAGCAAAAGTCGGCGAGTCATTAACGACGCTGGCGCTGCGTCGGCTGCGCCGCGACCGACTGACGCTCGTCGCGATGGCAGTTTTGCTCACGCTGGCGGTGCTGTCGTTTTCAGCGCCGCTGATCACCCAACAGCTCGGGGTCAGCCATACGCGCACCGATGCCAGCCGCACGTTCTTGCCAATTGGCTCATATCCACATCTTCTCGGCACAGACGATCTCGGACGCGATCATTTGGCGCGGCTGCTGTACGCCGGACAAGTCTCGTTAAGCGTTGGCTTTTTGGCCGCATCCCTTTCGATGACCATCGGCGTCACACTCGGCATCTTCACCGGCTTTTTTGGCGGCGTGGTGGACGATATTGTCATCTGGGTGATCGCCACGCTCACCTCGATCCCTTCGTTGTTCCTGCTCATCATCGTGGCAGCAGTCTTACAGCCTAACGCCACGACCTTAATCCTCGTCCTCGGCTTTTTAGGCTGGACGGGCACAACCCGCCTCGTCCGCGGCGAGACGCTTTCGCTGCGCGAACGCGAATACATCATAAGCGCGCGCGCGATCGGCGCTTCCTCGCGGCGCATCATGTTCGTC
>DAOTYT010000243.1:0-4786 GCA_034434615.1 Anaerolineae bacterium
GTCCGGGCAGAATATCGTCTTGCAGCTTGATCTCGAGCTGCTGCGCCGCCTCGCGCAGTTTCTCGACCAGGCGCGGGTGGAAATTGGGCCCAATCCCGATGCCCGGCCCACCGCCCAGCTCAAGGGCGACATCGGCCTCAACACCCGGCTGCTGCGCAAACCCCACATCAAGCGCAATGGCGAGATCCGGCGCGATCGCATAGGCAGCGGCGGCGGCGCCGCGCAGGCCCACTTCTTCCTGAACCGTCGCCACTGCATAGACATCCCACGCATGATCGCGCTTAGACAGCTCGTGAAGACACAGTGTGAGGACGGCGAGGCAGGCGCGGTTATCGAGCGCTTTGCCGGAAACGCGCTTGCCGTTCAACTGCACAAAAGGCGCGTCGATCGTGATCAGGTCGCCCGGCCGCACGAGCGCCTTAACCCGCTCGGCAGGCAGCCCAACATCGATCACCAATTCGTCGAAAGTAGGATATTTTTGACGCGCTGCCTGCGCCAATAAATGCGGCGGCTTGGCTGCGACAACGCCAGGCAGGGTCTCGCGGCCATGCACTAAGACGGGCTGCGCCAGCATTAGCCGGTTATCAACGCCGTTGATGCGATGGACGAGGATAAACCCCTCACGAATTTCAGCCACCATCATCCCGATCTCGTCCATGTGGGCAGCCAGCATTACGCGCCGTGCCGGCTGGCGCGCCGCAGCCCCGCGTTTGACGCCGATCAGGCTGCCAAGGCGATCTTCATCGAACTCGTCAACAAAGCCAGCCCACGTTTGACGCAGCAGGCCGCGAACTATCCCTTCATGCCCAGAAGGGCCATGGGCTTCAGACAAATTCTTCAGATGGCCGATCAGGTCAAACACAAACATCTCCTCTTTAATTTAAAATGGGCTGCGCAGGCGTCACCGCCGCTTGATGGTCACGAGCCGGGCGGAATGACATCGCCCGAACCGAGCGGGCCTTCAGGCGTCGGCGGACAGCCCGTATCCGTAAACGCCGGCTCAAACGGACACAAGTCAAGATGATCGGGAATCCCATCGCCATCGCTGTCGATAAACGGCGTAGGGGGGACAAATGGCGTATCGGTCGCGATCGGCAGGGGCGTATCGGTCGGAGGTGGGGGCGGCGTATCGGTTGGGATCGGCGTTAAAGTGGGCACTGGCGTGAGGGTAGGCGCCAGCGTAGGGGTCGGAAAGATGAAATCGGTCGGCGGCGGCTGGGTGGGGATGAAGACCGTCGGCGGCGGCGGGAAGAACTGCGGCGGCGTCGGCAGCAGCGGCCCGAGCGTCGGCCCAGCGCCGTTCAAGGGGGTGATGCTCGGAAAGATGATCGGCGTTGCGGTAGCACGGGTCGGCGAAGCTTGGCCGGTCATGATCACTTCGGTGGGCGTGGGCCGGGCACGCTGCGGCGCGGTGCCCCACAGCAAAATACCGGCGCAGTAGAACGGCAGCGTGGCGAGGATGATCATGAACAGGACGATGCGCAAATTGCGCCGCCGCCGTTCAATCGCGTCAAACTGTTCCATAACCGCTGCACTCCAAACGCCGTATAAGCTTGCAATAATACCACATGAAGGCGGTTGCTTTACGTCTGCAGAACTCGAATTTGATAGAGATCGCCATCCTCAAACCCACGTTTGCGATAGTACGCGCGCGTGCCAACTGCGCTGATCACCGCCAGCCTTCGATACCCCGTCTCAGCCGCCAGCGCGGCCGCATGTTCGATCAACAAAGTACCCAACCCAGCATGCTGCGCGCGCCCTGGGGCAGTTACGCCCAGTTCGACCGACTGACCATAGACATGGACTTCACGAATGATGGCGGCCCCCGCCAGCTCCGGCGCTAGCGGCGTATCAGCATCGATGGGGAGCGAGAGCCGCAGAAAAGCAGCGATGGCGCGGTCGGCAGTGATGAACTGCAAAAACACTTCCTCACCGGTCGAGACGGCGTAGCGCTGCACGTCGAGGGTCAGCGCTTCGGCAGTCACTGAACGAAAACGCACCTCACGAGCGCGAATATCGCCGCTGCGCTGGCCACGGCGCGCCAGCTCACCCTCGACGACCTGCCGGAAGTTGGTCATGCGGTTCCCAGCCCCGATATCGGTGCCAGGGATATCCCGGATCACGCGCGTCAGGCGGCAGTATTCAGGGGTCTGCAAGAAGCAGGTCGTCAACACCGAGAGCAGTTCTTCGTGCGTATAAGGTCGCCATGCCCCGGCCTGGTAGTGATGCATCAACGCTGCGCTTTCGATCAACGAGCAGGGGTAAATCTTCAACTCATCTGGCCGAAAGTCGGGGTCGTTGAACATGCGCGCATAATCGGCGATGTCCGCCTCAGGAGACGAACCATACAAATTCGGCATCCAATGCGCATGGATTTTGAAGCCAGCGCGGCGCAGCAGGCGCACCGCTCGCCGCGTCTCCGCGACGGTGTGCCCGCGCCGGTTCAGGCGCAGCACATCGTCGTTCAGGCTCTGAAACCCGATCTGAACTTTCGTGCAGCCGAGCCGGCGTATGCGCAAGACTTCTGCCTCATCCAAATGATCGGGGCGCGTCTCGATCACCAGCCCAACACAGCGGCAGGCGGCCTCTTCATTGCGACGATGCGCAGCCCTCAGCTCCTCCCAGGTGGCATATTCATCAGCCGGCGTTCGCTCGCGGTGGCCGGCTGCGATCGCGGCGGCCAGTTCGCGCGATCGCAGCATCTCTGCGCGATAGAGCGACTGCACCACCTGATTGTACGTCTGGTCGAGCTGCGCGCCGTTGAGCTGTACACGGCCCGTATTGCGCTCTGGGTGCAGCTGAGATTCAGCGCGCAGGGCTTCCCAAACGTCAGCGCTGCGATCAAGGCCGCTGCCAAAATCGTGCAGCGCATCAAAAATGCGTTTGACAAACCAGATCTGGTACGTTTCAGGATAAAAAGACCACGTGCCGCCGAGAATGATGATCTCGATTTTATCGGTGGGATGACCAGTGTTGTAGTAAGCGCGCAAACGCGACATCGTTTGTAAATACGGGTCAAAAGCATTCTGCTCAGCGCGCTGAGCGCCCGGCTCGTCAGCGAGGTAGCTCTTGGGCATGCGCACATCATTTGGGCAGAAAATGCACTCGCCCGGGCATGGATATGGTTTGGTGAGCACGGTGACCGGCGTCACGCCGGAACTGGTGCGAATCGGTTTCATGCGCAGCCGTTCGAGCACGCCGGCATCAACGGGGGGAAGCACTCCCTCGGCGCTGAAAGCGCGATAAGCCTGGATCAGCTCATCACGACCAAAGACACGACCGCTGTTGCGGCTGTGCAAACGCACCAGCTGGTCGAGCGCACGGCCAGTGAGCTGGGGCTGTTCAAGGACAGCGCGAAGGATGGCCAGCAGCGGCTCGCGGTCGCGCATCAAATCGGGAACAGCGTAGTGTGGCACGGGTGGGGATCCTCAACTACTTCCTCACCACTCCATTCTAATCGAACGCGGCGCGCAGCACAGCCCGAAGTCGGTCAGTAAGAGCTGCGCTTATATTTTTCGCGTAAATCCCATTCGATCTGGTCGAGCAGATCACCGCTGGCCGGCGCCAGCTCAAATTCCAGGCCGCCCACCCAGCGCGCCGCCAGATTATACAACGCCGCGAATAAAGCGAAGCCGAGGCCGCCGAACAACGCAGAAACCAACACCATCATCAAATAGATGAAACAGAACATGCCCAAGCCGATCAGTGAAAACATACTAGCCCAGTCATTTATGCTGCTGACAGCGGCAGAAGTTGACGGCGCAGTAGAAAACGTTTGAACGCTGAATGACTGAATTGAAGCGAAAAGCGAGCCGAAGAATAGGAACTGGAAAGTCAAAAAAATCAGCCCGACGATGGCCGTCATCAACCCATTGACGACCACTCCTACCCTGAAAGCTGCCCCTACACCGATGCGCATTAACGTCATTTTGCTTCCCCTGTGTTGATCGCTTTTTTTCACTATACTCGATCTTGAAGAATGGGAATTACATGGATGATCATACGGCCGCGCGGCTGAACGCCATCAACCAACAGTTTTACGAAATCACTGCCGAGGATTTCGATGCCACGCGCAGCGAGCCGTGGCCGGGCTGGCTGCGGCTGCTGCCTTTGCTGCGGCCTCGGGGGCCCTCACGGCTGCGCATCCTCGATGTGGGCTGCGGCAACGGGCGCTTCGGCCTGTTTCTGGCTGAGCGGTTTGGCGGCGAAGCCCTGCACTATACGGGCATCGACAGCAACCCTGCGCTGCTGACGAAAGCGCGAGCGCGGCTGGGCGCGGTTCCCGGAATGCAGTTCGACCTCGAACGGCGCGATCTGATCGCTTCAGGGCTTGGCCCCGGCCGCTATGATGTCGTGGCTGCCTTCGGCCTGCTGCATCATCTGCCCGGCACGCAGCGGCGCATCGATTTTGTGCAGCAGCTGTCGGCGCGAGTCGACGCGGGCGGGCTGCTCGTTTTCACCTGCTGGCGGTTTATGGAATACGAGCGCTTTCGCGCGCGCGCCGTTGATTGGCCAGCTGACTTGATGCAGGAGCCCGGCGACTACCTGCTCGATTGGCGGCGTGGGACGCGCGCGCTGCGCTACTGCCACCACATCGACGACGATGAGCTGGGCATCTTGATCGCCGCCAGCGGGATGCGGCTGCTGTCCATTTACCGGGCAGATGGCCACAGCCGCGATGTTAACCTGTACTGCATCCTCACCTAAAGTCGCAGGCTGTGTTGCCGTTCACATGCCGCCCTGAATGACGTACAATGCAGGCCATGAGAGTCGATCATCGCCCACT
>DAOTYT010000244.1:0-5993 GCA_034434615.1 Anaerolineae bacterium
CATTCTGCCGAATCTGTTCTCGGTCATCGTCGTGACAATGGCGATCGATATCGGCAGCCTGATCCTGGCCGAAGCCGGCCTGAGCTTCCTCGGCCTCGGCATCAAGCCACCCACCCCAAGCTGGGGCAACATGCTGACCAACGCGCAGAGTTTCTTCACCCGCGGCGTCCATCTGGTGATCTTGCCCGGCCTGATGATCTTCACGACGGTGCTGTGCCTGTACATCATTGGCGACGGCATCCGCGACGCCTTTGACCCAACCGCAAAAGACTAGGCGACCCTCAAACGCGCCTTATGCGAACCGCGCCGAGCGTGCTCGGCGCGGTTTTTTCCCTGCTGGCCCGATCAGCGGGCGTAAGCAGCGGGCACGCCACCATCGACCGCCAGCAGCGCGCCAGTAGTCTTAGCGCTGCGCGGCCCCGCCAAAAACGCGATCGCCTCGGCCAAATCTTCCGGCAGGATCTCCACTTTAAGCGTATTGCGCTTGCGGTAAAACTCATTCAGCTCTTCCACGCTGATGCCGTACTGTTTAGCGCGGGCTTCCTTCCACCCCTGATCCCAAATACTGCTGCCGCGGATGACAGCATCGGGCAGCACCGAATTAACGCGAATGCCGAACTCGCCCCCCTCCTCAGCCAGACAGCGCGCCATATGCACCTCAGCCGCTTTGGCAGCGCTGTACACGCTGGCGCCTTTGCCCGCCGCGAGGCTGTTCTTGCTGCCGACGAACACCAGCGCACCACCGATCCCCTGCGCCTTGAGCACGCGGAAAGCTTCACGCGCGAACAAAAAATATCCTTTGACGAGGATATCGAACTGGCGGTCATAATCCTCCACCGTCGTCTGCTCGATCGGAGCGCCGCCCGCGATACCCGCATTGTTCACCAGCACATCGAGGCCGCCATACGCGAGCACGGTCTGATCCAGGGCATTGCGAACGGCCGCCTCATCGGTCACATCGCAGCCTACGAAAAGCGCCCTACCCTTTCCAAACTGATGGTTTAATTCGTCGGCGGTCGCTTCTCCGGCATCCACATTGATATCAGCAATCACGACGTGAGCACCCTCGCTCGCCAGCTTGAAGGCCGTCGCCCGGCCAATGCCGCTCGCCCCACCGGTGACCAGCGCGATCTTGCCCGCAAAATCGCGATCGGGCGGCGCTAGTTTGAGTTTGTAGAGTTCAAGTGGCCAATACTCGATGTCATAGGCTTCCTTTGGGGTGAGGCTGTTGAAACCGCCGAGCGCTTCGCTCGCGCCAATGACCGCGATCGCGCGATGGTACAATTGTCGGCTCACATCAGCATTGACGACATCCTTGCCTGTCGTCACCATGCCCAACCCAGGGATGAGGACGACGCGCGGGGCTGGATCGCGCATTTCATCGCCCTCGAGCTTGCACGCTTCGAAGTACGCTTCATAAGCGCGCTTGTAGGCCCCAACGCCCTCGACCAACCGACTCTTGAGCGCCTCAACACCTTGCTCTGGCCGCCACTCCACAAACAGCGGCTGGCGTTTGACGTGCACCAGATGATCCGGACAGGCCGCCCCGAGCTGGCTCACGTGCGATGCGCGGCTGCTGCCCACCATATCGAGCACGACCGAACTGTCATCATACTGCAAGATCGCCGGGCGCCATGAAGACACCGCTCCACGTAAAACCGGCAGCACTTCAACCATCATCGCGCGCCGCTCCGCCTCCGCAAGCGGCGGCACGACCAGCTCGCCATAGACGCGCTTACCGCGCTGCTGTTCGGCCAGATAATCTTCGGCTTCCTGTATGATGGCGATCGTCCGGTCATAGCAGGTTTTGCTATCTGGCCCCCACGTCACTAAACCATGCTTCCCCATAACCACACACTCGATCGATGGGCGCTCGATCACCTTCTGGCCGATCCATTTACTGAGTGTGAAACCCGGGCGAATATAGGGGACATAAGCCATGCGGTCGCCGTAAACAGCGCGCGCTGCGGCTTCCGGATTGGGTGTGCAGGCCAAACTAATGATCGCATCAGGATGCGTATGATCGACGTGGCGATGCGGGATGAAAGCATGAAGCAGCGTCTCAATACTTTGGCGCGGCCTACCAGGTTCAAACACTGTACGCTCTAGGTAGGCGACCATTTCCTCGTCGGTCATCGCATCGCGCTCGATCAAGGGGCGGATCTCTTCCATGCGCAGCAGCGCGAAGCCCTTTTCTGTGATCGTGAGCACGTCAGAACCAGAGGCTTTAACAGCCAGCACTTCGACTGTGCGTCCCATATGGTCAACCAGCGACAGCTTAGCACTGGTGTTGCCGCCATAAATATTGACCACAGCACGGTCGCGCCCGAGCAAGTTGCTGCGATAGACTAAACCCTCTAGAGCGGGGCGCGCCACTGCTTCGGCAGCATCCCATAGATTGAGCGGCATAGTTCCTTCCCTTTCAGCATGAAGCTTCTTAAATGAAGTCCGCCGGTGGCAGCTCAGTCATTGACTGAAGCGCAGCCTAGTCTTACGCTGTTTAAGGCATAACGTCAGCACTGCTCACGAACACCAGCTTGGTTGACACGGCTCTCGAAAGACAATAGACTTTCGCAGAGCAAAATAAAAAAGCGATCGCTGTGGATTTTAGTGGGTTCACTTTTTTATGACAACTGATCTAAGGAGCGGCTATGGACGACCGGGCCTATGAGGCGCTTGCCGAGCGCCTGCAAACGCGCGGCATTGATATCAACGCGGTCAAGATGAAGCTCAAGCAGCAGCACATTGAAACGCCGTCATGGGGTTATGGCAACAGCGGCACGCGCTTCAAAACGTTCAACTGGCCGGGCGCTGCGCGAACGGTTCACGAAAAACTTCAGGATGCTGGTTATATCCATCGACTGACCGGCATCGCGCCATCGGTCGCCATCCATATCCCGTGGGATAAGACGGATGACTGGCCTGCGCTCAAGCAATACGCACACGAGCAAGGAGTCGCCATTGGCGCCGTCAATCCAAATTTGTTTCAAGACGACCAGTATAAACTGGGCAGCATCACCCACCCCAGTGCGCGCGTGCGCGAAGAAGCAGTGGCGCACCTGGTCGAATGCTGTGAAATCATGCGGCAGACTGGCAGTACGCTGCTGAGCCTATGGTTTGCGGACGGCACCAATTATGCCGGCCAAGACAGCATGCGCGAGCGCAAACATCGCATGGAAGCAGCGCTCGCGGAAACGTATCGCCATCTTCCCGATGGCAGCCGCATGTTGATCGAATACAAATTCTTCGAACCCGCTTTCTATCATACCGATTTGGCCGATTGGGGAACCGCTTATGCCACGGCATTAAAATTGGGCGAGCGCGCGCAGGTCTTGGTCGATACCGGCCATCACGCGCAGGGAACCAACATCGCGCACATCGTGGCATTTCTGCTCGACGAGGAGCGGCTGGGCGGGTTCCACTTCAACGCACGAAAGTATGCAGATGACGATTTGATCGTGGGCAGCGTTAACCCGTTCGAGCTGTTTGAAATCTTCACGGAACTGGTCATGGCAGGCGACGCAGCCCGCGACGTCGCGTATATGATCGATCAAAGCCATAATATCGAGCCAAAGCTGGAGGCCATGCTGATCAGCGTGCTCAACTGCCAGACCGCCTACGCCAAAGCGCTGATCGTCGATTATCGTGCGCTGCAAGAACGCCAGCAGGCAGGCGATGTGCTCGGCGCGCACAGCATCTTAATGGACGCTTTCGAGACCGACGTGCGGCCGCTGCTGGCCCAAGTCCGTCAGGAGATGGGCATTCATCCCGATCCACTGGCCGCTTATCGTCTGGATAATTACGCCCAGCGGGTGGCAGAAACGCGCGGCACAGCCCCGGCCAGCAGCGGCGGTTATCCCGGCTAACGACTGACACGACAGAAGCGAGAGAAACGCATGGAGTATCGCGAGTTTGGACGCACAGGCTGGAAGGTATCGGCCATCAGCTTCGGCGCATGGGCGATCGGCTCAGAGTGGGGCAAGGTCGATGACGCCGAATCGATGGCAGCGCTGCATCGCGCTGTCGATCTGGGCATCAACCTATTTGATACAGCTGACGTTTACGGCGACGGCCGCAGCGAGCGTCTGCTCGCCCGGCTGCGCCGCGAACGGACAGAACCTTTTTACATCATCACCAAAGCGGGGCGGCGGCTTAACCCTCACACCGCCGATGGCTATAACGCCGAAAATTTAACGCGATTCATCGAGCGCAGCCTGCAAAACTTAGAAACCGATTGTCTTGATTTGGTGCAGCTTCACTGCCCGCCAACTGAGGTTTATTACCGTCCAGAAGTTTTTGCAGCGCTCGATGATCTGGTTCGGGCCGGCAAGATTCGGTTCTACGGCGTCAGCGTCGAGAAAGTCGAAGAGGCGCTCAAAGCGATCGAATATGACGGCGTCCAGTCCGTGCAGATCATCTTCAACATGTTCCGCCATCGCCCTGCCGAGCTGTTCTTCCCGCAAGCGCAGCGCCGCAAGGTCGCGATTCTAGCGCGCGTGCCGCTGGCCAGCGGGCTGCTCACCGGCAAGCTGACGCGGGACAGCCGGTTCGCAAGCGACGACCATCGTCACTATAACCGGCATGGCGAGCGCTTTGACCGAGGCGAAACCTTCTCTGGCGTCGATTTCGAGACGGGCCTGGCAGCGGTCGAAGCGCTGAAAGGGCTTGTGGGCGAAGGTATGACGCTAGCGATGCTGGCGCTGCGCTGGATCTTGATGTTCGACGCGGTCACCTGCGCGATTCCAGGAGCGAAGACGCCGGCGCAGGTCGAGGCGAATGTGCGCGCTGGCGAGCTGCCCCCACTCACGCGGGAGCAGATGGCTGAGATCGAGCGTATCTACAGGGAGTACATCCGCGACCAAGTGCATCATCGCTGGTAGTATTAACCGCGCCGCGGCCCTTGATCAGCCGCCGATCGCATCGACCGGGAGCACGCCACCTTCGGTGCAGGAATTATAGTTCTGCCCGATGAAGACCTCAAAATCGTAGTCGCGAGTAGCGCTCGGCTCGATGCGCAAATCTTCACCACGCACATTGAGCAGGCCTGCGATCTGCTGCAAACTGCTGCCTTTGCTGCGGCCTGTGTAGTCGATCATCATCGAGCGCGCGAGCATTTCGCCGGGCGCATCACCCATCGCGACGGCATTAAAGCCGCTCCAGGCCAAACGCTCGGCAGCCACACGATCCCAATTGGGATTGCCGCTGGCATTATAGACCGCGACCGTCGCAGCTTCAGAAACGAGCTGGCTTTCGGTTGGCGGGCTGTAAAAGTCGATTAGCATCTGGCGCACCGTTTCATAGACGGGGAGCTGGACGAAGTCGCCATCGGGGGTTTGCCACGGGGTCGTGTGGTACAGGCGCGCGAAAGTGAAACTCTCGATGCGGCTGGGATCAAGGCTGGCCGCGACCGGCACTAAACCGAGCAGATCCTCCAAGGTCATGTTCGTCTGAATGTAGGGTGACGCCTCGGCCCACAACTGCGGCACCTGCGTCAGCAAACCCCGATCGCGCGCCTCTCGCCAAACTGCCCGCAGCAGCTGCTGCTGACGGCGGCCGCGGTCGAAATCGGAGCTGTTGCGGCGTGAACGCGCATACCACAGGGCCTCAGCGCCGCTCATACGATAGTACCCCACTGGCAGTACATATTCGCCATCCTCGTTGTAACGATAGGCGCCCGAGGGCACTTCCGCTTCAACCAGTTGATAATCGCGGATGGCGCAGTCAACTGCAAGGTTGACGCCACCAACCGCGTCGACGATCGCCTTAAAGCCCGTCAGATCGACCATCGCGTAGTAGTGCACGTTGATGCCGAAGTTATAGAAGATCGTCTGGCGCATCAGGCCGAAGCCACCATCTGTCCATCCCCCGGCTTCGCCGCGGATGAAGGCGGCGTTCAGGCGCTGCATTGTCCACCCCGGGATGTAGACATAAAGATCGCGCGGCAGGCTGAGCATGGCGACGCTGTTGGTCGTCCTGTTGATCGATACGATGAT
>DAOTYT010000245.1:0-5948 GCA_034434615.1 Anaerolineae bacterium
TACCGCATCTGGCCGAGGAAAGAAGTATAATATGCCGTCTATGCCGGCCGCGGCGCCAATGATGAGAGGAGCGAACGGCGCGTGAAAGCACTAGTCACTGGGGGAACAGGCTTCGTGGGGTCGCACGTCGCGCGTGCGTTGGTCGATGCAGGTCACACGGTTCGTGTGCTGCACCGCGCCAGCTCTAAGCTCGATGCGCTGGCGGGGATATCGTTCGAAAGCGCGATTGGCGACATCCTGGACTCCTTCACGCTGGAGGCGGCCTGCCGCGGCTGCGACTGGGTCTTCCACGTCGCTGCGATCGCCGATTACTGGCGTGCCGACCGCGCACGCATGATCGAGGCCAACGTCGAGGGAACGCGGCGCGTACTGGCAGCAGCGCGCGCGGCCGGCGTCGAACGGGTCGTCTTCACCAGCAGCGCGAGCGCGATCGGCCCGCGCGCCGACGGAATGCCAAGCGATGAGACTGACCCCTTCGCCCTACCGCCTGAGCATTTTCCTTACGCCCACAGCAAAGCGCTGGCTGAGGCCGTCGCCGCCGAGGCCGTCGCGAGCGGGCAAGATGTCGTCATCGTCAACCCGGTGATCGTGATGGGGCCGGGCGATCTTAACCTGATCTCCGGCACATTTGTGCTGCAAGTTCACCAGCTAAGCTGGCTGGTGCCCGTCACGCCAGGTGGCGCAGGCTTCACCGATGTGCGCGATGTCGCGCGCTGGCATCTGGCAGCTGCCGAGCGCGGCCGCACGGGCGAACGCTACATCCTCGGCACGGCCAATTTTGCCTATGCCGAGTGGTATGCGCTGATCGCCGCTGTGATCGGCGTGCCGGCTCCCGGCCTGCCCGTCCCGGCTGCGCTGCTGCCGCCGCTGGCCGCGCTGATCGATCGGCTGCGCGCGCTCGGCATAGCGGTGCCAGTCGACGGCAATCAGGTTCGGCTGGGGGCGCGCCGCATCTTTTTCAATTATGACAAAGCGTGGCGCGAACTGGGCGAGCCGCGCATCGAGATGCGCCAGAGCATCGCTGATACGTTCAATTGGTATGCCGATCACGGCTTCATCCGCGCCCCGACGCATGCCCGCCGCCTGCTGAATCGGTAAGGCTGTCCGGCTGATGCGCGTGCTGCGTTTCTGGAAGCCATACGGCGTGCTGGCCAAGTTCACTGACCCGAATGGGCGACCAACGCTGGCCAGCTATATTGATATGCCCGGCGTCTATGCTGCCGGCCGCCTGGACATGGACAGCGAGGGCCTGCTGTTGCTGACGGACTCCGGCCCGCTTGACGCGCGGCTGACGCAGCCGCGTTATGCCCATCCGCGAACGTATTGGGTGCAGGTCGAGCGCGTCCCATCAGAAGAGGCGCTCGAACGGCTGCGGCAGGGGATTATGCTCAAGGATGGGCCGACCCGACCAGCCCAGGTCGTTTTGATGGATGAGCCGCCGCGCGTCAATGACGAGCCGCTGCCGGAGCGCGAGCCGCCGATCCGCCAGCGCAAAACCGTGCCGACCGCGTGGCTGGCGCTCACGCTGACGGAGGGGCGCAACCGGCAGGTGCGCCGCATGACGGCCGCCATCGGCCATCCGACGCTGCGGCTGGTGCGCTGCGAGATCGGGCCGATTGCGCTGGATGGCTTGCAGCCTGGCGGTTGGGCCCTGCTCACCGCCGGCGAGGTCGAACGGCTGCGGCGTTCCTTATCAAGGCATCGGCACCTATGAAACTGGAGCGCCGCCATTTCATCTTGATGGCCGCGGCAGTGCTGCTGCTCGCGGCGGCGGTGCGCATCGGCGGCGTCGGGAGCTGGCCGGTGTGGACGGACGAGGGCTGGAGCGTATGGGCGGCGAGCGCGCCCGATCTCAGCGCGACGATCCGGCGCGTGGCGGAGGATCGTCACCCGCCATTGTATTTTGCCGCGCTGCATTTGTGGGGAGGCCTCGCTGGCGACTCGCGCCTTGCGCTGCGCTTCCTGAGCATCGGCGCCTCCCTGCTGACAGTCGCCGCGGCCTACCGCATCGGGGCCGATGCATTTGGTCGCCGCGCCGGCGTGCTCGGCGCACTGCTGCTGGCCGTGCTGCCCAGTGCCGTTTATTACGGGCAGGAAATTCGTCACTACGGCTGGCTGATGCTGTTCACGACTCTGCTGTGGCTGTTCGCGCTGCGCTATTTGCGCCAGCCACGGCCTTCCGCGTGGCTCGGCGCAGCGCTGAGTTTGACGCTCATCCTCTACACGCTCTACATCGGCCTGCTGGTGGTGGTCGCGCTGGCGGTCGCCGTCGTCACCTATCCGGTTCCCCTGAAGCGCAAGCTCGCGCTGGGGACGGCTGGCCTGGCGGCGTGCGCGCTGTACATCCCATGGCTGATCGTCGTCGCCGAGCAGGCCCCCTTCATCTCCAGAGGGATCAGCGGCTTCCCCGGCACGATCCCGACGACGCTCGGGTCGCTGCCGCTGCTGCTCAGCTTAGTCTTTGGCGCCGGGGCCGGGTGGGCGCTCACGCTTGGGGCCTACGGATACGCCCTGCTGCCCGATGCGCGACCAGCGCCGCGGCGCTGCGATCTGATCGCGCTGGCGATCGGCGGGGCTGGGCTGTTCGTCATCATGTTCGTGCTCAGCCTGCGCTTCGACCTGCTGGCGGCGCGCACCTTGTCTTTCCTCACGCCGCCGCTGATGATCGTCAGCGGGGCCGGGCTGAACCGCCTCGGCCCCCGCGCTGGCGCCCTGTTTGCGCTCACGTTCGTCCTCGCCACGCTGAGTACGCCGTTCGTCGTGCAAACGCGGCTTCCCATCGACCGGCTGACGGCGCTGATGGCTCGTGAAGCCTCTCCCGGCGATCTGGTTGTGGTCGAGACAGGTTGGGATGACAACGCCTTCGCCTACGAACTCGGCCTTGCGCTGCCGGAAGGCACCGAGCTGATCATGACGCTGCCATGGACAAACGACCTGACCGGCGGCATTCCGGTCATCCCTCAGATCGAGGAACGGCTGTCTCAAGCTGGGCGCGTCTGGACGGTCAACTGGCTGCAAGCGCCGGAGGCGCTGCCGTTCCTCGCGGGGGGTGGCCTCGGCTTCCTGCCGATCATGTCGTTCGAGATCGAGGCAGGTGAGCACGGCGCTCGCCTGGGCGACCCGACGCTGCGCGCCTCCCTGTTCGGGAGGCCAGAACCGTTTGAACCGGTCACCTTCGACGAGCAGATCGCGCTGCGCGGCGTGGTCACCGTGCCGGCAGCGCGGCCTGGCAGCCCCCTGCTGGTCGATCTGTGGTGGTCGCCGCTCGCGCCGCTCGATCGCGATTACTCAGCCGGGGTGTTCCTGCTCGGCGAGGACGGCGCGGTTCTCGCCGAAGATCACGGCCCGCTGGCCGCGGCCCCCAGCACGACGTGGCTGAATGGCGATCTCGTCAGCGGCCGCTGGCGCATCGATCTGCCGGCAGGCCTGCCGGCCGGACGCTATTCGATCGGGGTCATCGTCTACTGGTATGCCGACCCAGCGCCGCTCACCGCGCGCGGCGCGCCGCTCGCCGGCCCGGTCGCCCTCATCGCTGAGGTGCACGTCGACCCTTGATGCGCGCATCCCCGCCCTTGCCCACGGCGCGCGTCGGGGCTACGATCGCGCTGGGATGGTGGGCATTCATTTGTGAAGCAGTTTAGGGATTAAGGAACGATCATGACGGAAGGAATCGCTGAAAAGAAGACCGGCGCAGAAGAGGTCGTGTGGGATCTTTCGATCCTGTACACCGGCATCGATGACCCTGCGCTCGATGCCGATATGGCCCGCGTTCAAACGATGGCGGACGACTTCGCCAGGCGCTATCGTGGCAGAGTCGCTTCGCTCAGCGCCGCCGAACTGGCTGAAGCGGTGCAGGCGCAGGAAGCGATCCATGATCTGCGCGGGCGCATCGGCTCATTTGCCTACCTGCTGTTTTCCACCGATACCATCCGTCCCGAGTACGGGGCGCTGGTGCAGAAGGTGCAGGAGATGGCCGCCGCGATGGAGCAGAAGCTGCTGTTCTTCGAGCTGGAGTGGCAGGCCGTCGATGAAGCGGCAGCGCAGGCGATCCTCAGCGACCCGGCGATCGGCAGGTATCGTCACGCGCTTGAAGCTGAACGGCGTTACAAGCCGTACATCTTGAGCGAACCTGAAGAGCAGCTCATCGTCGAAAAGAATGTGACCGGTCGTCTCGCCTGGGAGCGCTTGTTCACCCAGTTGATGGGCGCCATGCGCTTCGACTATGACGGGAAGCCGCTCACCCAGTCTGAGGTGCTGGCGAAGCTGTACGACCCCGACCGCGCCGTGCGCTTGAAAGCGGCCGATGCGGTCACGGCGGGCTTGCGCAGCCGATCGATGGAGCTGACGTATATCTTTAATGTGCTGGCCGCCGATAAAATGCTGGAAGACAAGCGCCGCGGCTACCCCTCATGGATCTCGGCGCGCAACCTGGCCAACAAAGCGCCCGACGCGGTCGTTGAAGCGCTGATCGAGGCGGTCACCGGCAGCTATGAGATCGTGGCGCGCCACTACCGCCTCAAGCGGGTGCTGCTGGGTTACGAGCAGCTGTACGATTACGACCGTTATGCTCCCCTGCCGATCGCAGCGGCCGAACGCGAGTATTCCTGGGAACAGGCCCGCTCGATGGTGGTGACAGCGTTTGAAGCCTTCAGCCCGCGCATGGGTGAGATCGCCAACCGTTTCTTTGATGAAAACTGGATCCACGCGGCGCTGCTGCCGAATAAACGCGGCGGGGCATTCGCTTCGCCGGTCACGCCATCGGCTCATCCTTATGTTTTTCTCAATTACACGGGCACAGCGCGCGACGTGATGACGCTGGCCCACGAGCTGGGACATGGCCTTCACATGTACCTGTGTGCCGAAGCGCAGCCGCTGAGCTACGTTTACACCCCACTCACCACAGCCGAGATGGCCTCCGTCTTTGGGGAGATGCTAGTCTTCAACGATCTGCTGAGCAAAGAGGCGAACCCCGCGGCGCGCCTGGCGATGCTGGCGCACCGGCTGGAGGACGCCTTCGCGACCGTTTTCCGCCAGGTAGCGATGAACCGTTTTGAAGAAGGAATGCACACAGCGCGGCGCAGCGAAGGCGAACTTTCGACCGAACGGCTGAGCGAGATCTGGATGACGACACAGCGTGCCCAGTTCGGCGACAGCGTCGAACTGCGCGAGGACTATCGCTTGTGGTGGAGCTATATTCCGCACTTCCTCGCCACGCCCGGCTATGTCTATGCCTATGCCTTCGGCGAGCTGCTGGTGCTGGCGCTCTTCAACCTGTACCAAAAGCGCGGCGCCGAGTTTGTGCCGCAGTATCTCGAAGTGCTGGCCGCCGGCAACAGCGATTATCCCGATCGCATCCTGGCCCGCGTTGGCGTTGACCTGAGCGACCCTGCTTTCTGGAATGAGGGATTAGAGACGCTGCGCACGCTCGTTGAGCAGGAAGAGGAATTAGCGCGCGCGGTGTATCCCGAAAAATTTGCCTAGGCGCGTTCGGAGGACGGCGCGATCACAAACGGGCGGCCATTTTCCAGCCGCCCGTTTGTGTCCTTATCTCAACGTTATTCGAATGCTGCCGCGTTGAGCGCGACGCGGGCGACCTCGGCGCTGAGCAGTTCGGCCGTCCGCCCGCGCGGCAGCCGGTAAAGCGAGACGGGCAGGAAATCATAGGCGCGCAGGGAGTAAAGCTCCTCTTCGCTGATCGCTCCGCTCGCCGCGGCGTCAACCCACGCATCGGCGTTGGGTGTGGTCGTGAAATACAGCACCCCATCCGGCGCTGGCAGCAGCCGGCCGATGGCGAACGCGCGGCCGCTCCAGATCTCCGCATCGGTGGCGGCTTCCAGATCGATGCGGTGTACGCTCACGGCATAGGCTGTCAGGTCGCCGGTCATCAGCGCGGCAGAGCCGGGGACGACGCCGACCGGCGTCCGCGTGCTGTAATAGATCTCTCCGCC
>DAOTYT010000246.1:0-14377 GCA_034434615.1 Anaerolineae bacterium
CACACCGCTTACGAAAGCGCGGCTTTGGCCGATATCTCCAGCACCATTTGGTGGTTAGTCAATTATACCGGCGCGGCGCTCGCGCTGGCGCCAGAGCTGGCGCGCCGCTACGCGCTCTTTTGGTGAGATTCACTAACGAGAGGACGGAGAATTTGATTGACAACAGACCGGGGATTCAGTATTTTTAAGCGCAAATATCAAATGCTAGCAGCTCGATTACTCTAGAGAAGGGATTAAAGAACGTGCCACGTAAAACACTGTCTATCTTGGTTGCTATTGGTTTGCTATTTGTCCTCGCTGCTTCGGTCACCGTCGCCCAGGATGAACCGCTGCGCATCACTTATGTCGTCAACGGTGTGCTCGGCGATAAATCGTTCTTCGACTCCGGGCAGCGCGGCGTCGAGCGCGCGATGGACGAGTTTGATGTTGATGTCAATACCATCGAGCTGGGCATTGACCCGGCCAACTGGGAGACCGGCCTCGATGATGCGATGGCGAATGTCGATGATTACGATATCTTGATCGTCGGCACGTTCCAGATGAACGAGTTTCTTTCGCGCCGCGCGCACTTGTATCCAGACAAAGTGTTTATCATGTTCGATGCGGCCGCCGCCTATGATGATCCCTCCGTCTGCATCGATGGCTGTCAGAATGTGTACTCGGTCATCTACAAGCAGAATGAAGGATCGTTTTTGGCCGGCATCTATGCCGCGGCGATGACGATCAGTGGCCTGGAAGGCTTCAATGATGCTGCCATCATTGGCACAGTCGGCGGGCAGGATATCCCGGTCATCAATGACTTCATCGTCGGCTACGAACAGGGTGCGTGCCTGGTTAACCCAGAGACGCAGGTGCTGGTGCAGTATGCTGGCGGTTGGAACGACCCGGCCCGTGGCAAAGAGATCACGCTGGCGATGTATGAGCAGGGCGCCGATATCGTCTTCCAGGTGGCGGGCGGCACCGGTGAAGGTGTGTTTGAAGCGGCAGCCGAACGCGGCCGGTTCGCCATCGGCGTTGACAGCGACCAGGCGTTGATCATCCAGGAGACCTCGCCGGAACGCGCCGAGCGCATCCTCACCAGCATGATGAAGAACGTCGACAACTCGATCTTCCGCGCCATCGATCTCTACCTGCAGGGCGAGCTGCCGCTGGGCACGGCTGAAGCCCTCGGTATCGAGGAAGGCGGCGTCGGCTTGGCCTACAACGACATTTACTTCGCCAACACGCCGGAGAATATTCAAGAGCTGATCGCGGCGGTGGAAGCGGCCGTGATCGCTGGCGAGATCAGCGTCAACACCGTGTTCGCGCCTGAGGGCGAAGCGGCGACCGTCGGCATGGGCTGCGCGGCGATGCCCGAGACCGAGTTCGATGTGTCGGCATTCCTCTCCGAGTAGGAGCGGAGCATTCGGTGTAACGATTGAGGCGGGCGGTTCGCCCGCCTCAATTTTGTTATTCTGCACACGCACGACTGCGCTGGGCGCATCGCACATGTGCCCGGTGGCGCAAATGATCCAGGACTTAGCATGATGGCCCTGTTAGAAGCACGCGGCATCGTCAAGGTCTACCCAAACGGGGTGACGGCGAACCAGAATGTCTCGCTCTCGGTCGAAGAGGGTGAGATCCATGCTATTGTCGGCGAGAATGGCGCTGGCAAATCCACGCTCATGAAAATTTTGTACGGCTTAGAGCTGCCGACTGCTGGTCAGATTTATCTACGCGGCGAGCCGGTGCAGATCGACAACCCGCAGAAAGCGATCGCGCTCGGCATCGGCATGGTGCACCAGAACTTCATGCTGGTCGATTCATTCACGATCGCCGAGAACATCGCGCTTGGCAGCGAGCCGCATCGGGGCTTGGTCATCGACCGTAAGAGAGCGATCGAGGACACTATCGCGCTGTCGTCCACCTATGGTCTGCACGTCGATCCAACCGCCAAGGTCGAAAGCGTGCCGGTTGGGATGCGCCAGCGCGTCGAGATCCTGAAGGCGCTCTATCGCGGCGCGCAGATCCTGATCCTTGATGAGCCGACCGCCGTGCTCACCCCGCGCGAGACGACCGACCTGTTCACCGCCATCCGCAACCTGATCGCGGAGGGCAAGACGGTCATCTTCATTACCCATAAACTGCGCGAGGTGATGGAGATCAGCGACCGGGTGACTGTGATGCGCGACGCGCATACGGTCGGCACAGTGACCACCCGCGAGACGAGCATCCCCGAACTGGCGCGCATGATGGTCGGTCGTGAAGTGTTCATGGTCGTCGACAAGCCGCCGGTGGAACGTGGCAAACCCGTGCTTGAAGTGCGCGAGCTGACGTATGCCAACGAAGCGGGACGCGCGCTCGTCAAACATGTTTCATTTAACGTTTATGAAGGCGAGATCCTTGGGATCGCCGGGGTGGAAGGCAATGGTCAAACGGAGCTGGTCGAAGTGCTGACCGGCTTGCGCGCGCCGACTGCTGGCGATGCCCTTGTCGATGGCCGCTCGATCGTGGGGCATGGGCCGCGCCGGGTGCGCGAGTCGCGCGTGGCGCATATCCCCGAAGACCGGCTGACCAACGGCGTTGCCGGTGACGCGAGCATCGCCGATAACCTGATCATCGACCGTTATTATCGCCCGCCGTTCACCGTCGGCGCGCTGATGCGCCCGAACCGAATTCGTCAGAACGGCGCAGACCTGATCCGTCAGTTCAGCATCGTCGCGCCGAGCGCTGAGGTGCCCGTCAACGCGCTTTCGGGCGGCAATATGCAAAAAGTGATCGTCGCGCGCGAGTTTTCGTCATCGCCGCGCCTGCTCATCGCCGCCCAGCCGACGCGCGGCGTCGATATCGGCGCGATCGAATTTATTCACCAGCAGCTCGTTAACAAACGGTCGGAGGGGCTGGCGATTTTGCTCGTCTCGGCCGATTTGCAGGAAGTTATGAAGCTGGCTGATCGGATCATGGTGATGTACAACGGCGAGATCGTCGCCTTGCTGCCCAATACGCCCGATTTGACCGAGGAGAAGCTAGGCCTCTACATGCTTGGCGCCCAGCGACAAAGCGCTGAAGAAATGGAAGCCCTGCAATGACCGCACGCACCGCTCCCCAACCCGCCGAAGGCACAGGCACGCGCCGCCTGCTGCTGCCGCTGCTCGCCGTGTTCGTGGCGATCGCGGTCGCCGCTCTGATCAACTATCGGTTGTTCGGCGGCGGCTCGATCAATGACCTCGTCGAGTCGATCGTCAACACCACAGATTTTCCAAGCCTGCTGTTTGTCAACGCGTTGGTTGGCGCCAGCGTTGGCTTGTTCGTTTGGCAGCTGCGCTGGAACGCGCTGCGCGTGGCGATCACGGTGGTTGTGGCGCTGCTGTTCGGGTTCGTCGTCACCACGGCGTTTAATTTGGATACAGCCAACCGCTATACCCGCGGCCAGTTCACGGTGACTATTCTCACCGAGGCGGCGCCGGTTGAAGCGGAAGGCGTCGATCTGGTCTATGGCGCGGAAGAAGGCGGCGAGTTCAACCGGCCGAACGTGCGCGTCCCACTGACGGAAGCTGAATTCACGTTCAGCGGCCGGGCCGGCGATGTGATCAGCATCCTGTCGTTCGCCGCGACGCGCCGCTCCGAAGTCGATCTCGAGCTGGAGCTGCGCGCCGCTGATGGGACGGTGCTGGCGAGCGCTAACACGGCCTCGGCCGAGCAGCTGGCGCGCTTTAGCGATCAACTGCGCAGCGCTAGGGACGCCGTGATCGAGGATTTTACGCTGCCGGCCGATGGCATCTACACGATCTACACGCGTCCGCAGCCGCTTGGGCTGGATACGATCTTCAGCGAGGCGCTTCAAGCCACCACACGCGCCTACGATGCCTTTCTGCTCGGCGCGCTGGGGCGCATCAACCGTTGGGCAGTGTGGATCCAGGACGCGACGACGCTGATCCTCGTCGGCCTGGCGATCGCGATCGTGTTTCGCGCTCGCCAGTTCAGTTTGGGTGCAGAGGGCCAGCTCTATTTTGGCGCGTTGGTCTCAGGCATCATTGCGTTGAACTCGGCCGCTTTCTCGCCGTGGCTGATCATCCCGGTCGCGCTCGTCGCGGCGATGACGGCTGGCTTCCTGTGGGGGTTGATACCGGGCGTCCTGAAGGCTTATCTGGGTGCCAACGAGCTGGTCGCCACGCTGATGCTGAATGTCGTGGCGATACGCTTCTACGAATTGGTGCTCACGTTTGAGCTGAAGCCGCCCGATGCAGGCTATGTCGCCTCGGCGCCGTTTCCCGTCCCGGGCCAGCTTCCGCCGATCGTTGGCGGCACGCAGGTGTCGATCGCGGTGTTTTTGGTCATCATCGCTGTGCTAGCTGTCTGGCTGTTGATTGAACGAACACCCCTCGGCTACGAGATTCGCATGGTCGGCATCAATCGCAAGTTCGCCGATTACGGCGGCGTGAACACCCGCCGCACGATCATGCTGGCGATGGCGGTCAGCGGCATCGTCGCTGGCTTGGCCGGCGCCCATCTGAGCATGGGCATCCACCGCATGCTGATCTTGAACATCTCGCTCGGCCTGGCGTTTGAGGGAGTGGTCGTCGCCCTGCTGGCGCGCAATAACCCGCTGGTCATCCCGTTCACCGGCCTGCTCTACGCTTATTTGCGGGCTGGCGCCCAGTTCATGGAACGCGATGCCAACGTCAGCTTTGAAGTCGTTCGCATCATTCAAGCCGTCATCATCCTGCTGATCACGGCAGAAGCGCTGCTCGCTTTCTTACAGCGGCGGCGGGCGGCGCGCGCCGCCCAGCCGGAAGGAGAGGGCATCGTCACCGGCGAAAGCCCGGGCGTGATCGGCAGCAGCCCGGCAGAGGAGAAAGCCCGTGTTTGAAAATGTCATTCAAGGGATTTTCAGCGCCGCATTTCTGGCCTCGATTCTGCGGGTAGCCACGCCGATCCTGCTGCCATCGATGGGTGCGCTCGTCTCTGACCGCGCGGGTGTGATCAACATTGGCCTCGAAGGCACGATGTTGGTGGCCGCTTTCACCGGCGTTGTGCTCAGCGCTTATTCTCCCCGGTGGTTTGGGCCTGAGGTCGGCATGGCAATCGGCCCGTGGGTGGGGCTTGCCGGCGGCGTGTTCATGGGCGTCATGATGGCGCTGCTGCTCGGCTTTTTGCATTTGCGTTTGAAGGCCGATTTGATCTTAGCCGGCATCGCGCTCAACATCCTCGGCTCGGCGGGTACGGTCGCCGTCATGTTCGAACTGACGGGCGACCGCGGCAACACCAGCACGCTCGCCAGCCTGACGATGCCGTTCATTCAACTGCCGCAGTTCATCAACCAGATCCCGATCATCGGCCCGTTCTTCTTTCAGGTGTTCAACAACCAAAGCGTGATGACATGGCTGGCGTTCCTGTCGGTATTCGCCGTGTGGTTCATGCTTTACCGAACAGCCTTCGGCATGCATCTGCGTGCGGCTGGAGAGAACCCGTCGGCGGCGCAGTCGGTCGGCATTCGCGTGATCAAGACGCGCTATATCGCCCTGATGCTGAGCGGCGCGTTCGCTGGCATGGGCGGCGTGCATATGAGCATGGGCTATTTGAACCTGTTCCAGCGCGATATGACGGCTGGCCGCGGCTTTATCGCGCTGGCGACGCCGCTGTTAGGCGGCAACAACCCATTCGGGACGGCGGTCGCATCGCTCGTGTTCGGCTTCTTCGATGCGCTGGCGATTCGCATTGGTTCGCTGCAAATCCCGTCGCAGCTCCCGCAGATGATCCCCTACATCGCCACGGTGATGGCGCTCGTCATTTATGCGCTGCAAACGCGCCAGCGCCAGCGCGTGCGCGCCCTGCGCGGCGCAGAGGGGGAGGGGTTCAATGCTGCCTACTGGCGCACGCTGGGCCGCTTGAGCGTGCTGCATGTGGTGCTGGCGATGGTGGCCGTCATCGGCGTGATCTTCAGCGTTGCGCTGTTCGCAGCGCCGAAAGGGTTTGGCGGGCCAGATGTGGCCTATCCGCTCGCTCTCGCTTTGGCGGCTTCTTCGGCGCTGCTGATCGGCTTGAACCTGCCGTTCATCATGCGTGTTGAACGCATCCCGGCGCGCCTGTGGCTGAGCGCCGTCGGCTCGACGGTCTCGCTTGGCGTCTATTTAGGCCTGTTTCTGCTGCTGTTCTTCCCCCTGCCGATCGCGCTGGGCGGCGGCTTAGTGCTCGGGCTGCTGGTGTGGGTGTTGATGGGCGGCATGCGTATGGCGCGCCAGTCGCCGACGGTGGCCGCGCCCGCTTAACGGCGGCCAACCAGATCGATGCGGCCTGTGCCGGTGATCGCAGCATCACCGGTATGATTTAACCTGTACACTGGAGTTGTTTGTGAAGATCTCGAAAGACAAGTTCCTCGGCGGTTTGTATGGTCAAGCGCTTGGCGATGCATGGGGGATGCCGGCGTACTTCGATCCCGATCAAACGTGGGCTGCCTTCGGTTGGATCACCGAGTTTCTGCCTGCCCCCGATGACCATGAAGTCCATACGGGTTTGCCGGCCGGGCGCATCACCGATGATTCGGAGCAGGCCTTTTCGCTCGCCGAGGCGTACATCAAGGCGGGCGGCGTCACGCTCGATGCGACGGTGCGCGCGATCATCGCATGGTACGATCGCGTTGGCGGCGATGAGTCGAAGTACGTGGGGCCGAGCACGCGGCGCGGGGTGCTGGCGCTCAAGCAGGGCATGGACCCGCGCGAAACCGGCCGCATGGGCGATACCAACGGCGCGGCGATGCGCGTCTCGCCGGTCGGTCTGCTCTATCCAGGCGATCCGGTCGGCGCGGTTGAAGCAGCTTACATCTCCTGCATTCCCACGCATCACACCAACGTCGCCGTGAGCGGCGCTGGCGCGGTCGCCGCTGCGATCGCGATCGCCATGTGCGCTGACGCCACCCTCGATGCGATCGTCGCCGCCGGCCAGCTCGGCGCCGAGTTGGGGCGGCGCAAGGGCGTGCCGTGGATTGGCGCGTCGATCGCGCGGCGCATCGAGATGGCCGTCGCCATCGCGCGTAAAGCGACCGACCCGCGCGAGCGGCTGCGCGAGCTGTACGATGTGATCGGCGCTTCGCTGGCCATCTCGGAGACGGTTCCCGCCGCCTTTGGCGTGCTGGTCATGGCGAACGGCGACCCGAAACAGACGGCCATCTACGCCGCCAATCTCTCCGGCGATGCGGATACCGTCGGCGCGATCGCCTGCGCGATCGCCGGCGCTTACCGCGGGATCGACGCTTTCGAGCCCTCGATCATCGACCGGCTTGAAGCAGACCCGGTGACCGCCAGCTATGACATCCGCGCACTGGCCGACGGCCTGTATGCGCTGGCACAGGGGCGGGCATGATGCGCCACGTCGTCTCGGTTGGCGATCTCGTCCTCGACCTGATCACCCTGGTCAAACTGCCGATCGCGCCGTTCGAGCATCAGGAAATCCGCTCGCTGGAGCCGCAGCCGGGCGGCGCGGGCAACTTCCTGGTGATGGCCCGGCGGTTGGGGCTGCGCGTCTCGGCCGTCGGCGCGATTGGCGCCGATCTCTTCGGGGCGCAGCTGCGCACCATGCTGGAGGGCGAGGGCGTTGAGATGGAGGCGGTCGCCATGCTGCCCGGCTCGCGCACGACGCTCGTCTACGCGCTGATCGACCCAGAGCGGCACGAACATGCCTTCATCGGGTACAACGCTCATGGCCCGCACGTGATGTACAGCGAGGCGATGGATGCCGTCGTCGCTTCTGGCGATGCGATCTTCATGCAGGCCTATAATTTGATCGAGCAGCAGCTTCCAGCCATCATCGATCCCATCCTCGACCGCGGCGACCGCGACGGCATTCCGATCTTCTTCGATGTAGGGCCAACGGCTAAACACTCGACGGTCGAACGGCTCGAATCGGTGCTGGAGCGCGTCAATTACGTCATGATGACCGAAGATGAGGTGCCGCTGGCCGCCCGCGGCCAGACCGGTGAGGCGGCCTACCGCCATCTGTTCGAACTCGGCGTCGAAGCGCTGATCATCAAACAGGGGGCGGCCGGCTGCACGATCGTCGAGCGCGACCGCCAGCAGCAGGTACCGGGCTTCCCGGCCGAACTGGTCGATACGGTCGGGGCGGGCGACTGCTTCGATGCCGCCTTTATCTACGGCTACCTGCATGGGTACGATCTGCGTCGCTGTGCCGTGCTGGCCAACGCGGCCGGGGCGGCTTCGGTGCAGAAGCGCGGCGGCGGCCTCAATGTGCCGACCTGCGGCGAAGTGAGGGCGATGCTGGGCGAAGGTTCGGAGATCAACCTGCCATGCTGATGACGATCGAGCTGCACACGCCGCGCGGCGACGCGCTGGTCGATATCACCGAGCGGGTGCGCGCGGCCGTCGCTGAAGCCGTGAGCCGCAGCCGCATCGAAGAGGGCCTGTGCATCCTGTTCGTGCCTCATACCACGGCAGCGATCACGATCAATTCAGCGCTCGACCCGGCCACGCCTCAGGATATCATCGCCGACCTCAACCGGCTCGTCCCCAAGCGGGTCGATTTCGCGCATCAATACGATACGCCGGCCGATGCAGCCGGTCACATCAAGTCCGCGCTGATCGGGCATGACTTGACGCTGATCATCAGCGAGGGAAAACTGCTGCTCGGCGGGTCGCAAAGCATCTTGTTCTACGAATTTGATGGCCCGCGCGCCCGGCGCGTGCAGGTTAAGATCATGAAAGGATGAACTGGCAGCATGGCGCGCAAAATCATCATCGATACCGATCCCGGCGTTGACGACGCGATGGCGATTTTCTTCGCCCTGCAGTCGCCAGAACTGGATGTCATCGGCCTGACGACGATCTTCGGCAACGTGCACACCGACTTGGCGACGATCAACGCGCTGCGCCTGCTCGAGATCGCTGGCCGGCCCGATATCCCGGTCGCTAAGGGCGCCGACAATCCGCTGGCTGGGCCGTTCGAGGGGCCGGTGCCGTTCGTGCATGGCGATGATGGGCAGGGCAACATCAACCTGCCTCCACCGGCTGGCCAGCCTATCGACCAGACGGCGGCCGCGTTCATCATCGAACAGGTGATGAGCCAGCCCGGCGAGGTGACGCTGGTGCCGATAGGCCCGCTGACCAATATCGGCCTGGCCCTGCGCCTGGAGCCGCGCATCGCTGAAAATGTGCGCGAGGTCGTGCTGATGGGCGGCAACGCCATCGGCCCAGGCAATGCCACGCCCGCCGCCGAGGCCAATATTCATAACGACCCGGAAGCGGCAGATATCATCTTCGCTGCGCCGTGGCAGGTGACGATGGTAGGGCTGGACGTGACGCACACGGTCAACATGACGGGCGCCGACATTGAAGTTTACCGACAGATCGGCACGCCGATGGCTGAGCATGTTTACCGCATCCTGCCGCACTACCGGCGCTATTTCGAGAGCACGTATGGGACGGACGGCATCTATGTGCACGACTCGTCGGCCATTGCCTACCTGATCGATCCGTCGCTCTTCAAAGTCGAACGCTGGCCGATCCGTGTCGAGACTAATCACGGCATCAGCCGCGGCAAAACGTGGCCGATGCTGGGCGAGCGCATGCTGCCGCCCTGGGAGGGGCTGCCGCTCGTCAATGTGCCGGTCGCGGTGGATGGGCGCAAACTGGTCGAATTGGAGCTGAGCCGCATGCGCGGCCGAACGTAACCTGAAGCGAGGAGAGAACTGCATGGCGCGCAAGATGATCATCGATACAGATACCGCTTCTGACGATGCAGTCGCCATCATGATGGCGCTGCAAACGCCGGATATTCAGGTCGAACTGGTGACGATCGTGGCCGGTAACATGCCGGTCGCGCAGGCGAGCATCAATGCCCGTTACACGATCGAGCTGTGCGGCAAGGATGTGCCGGTCTATGAAGGGGCCGACCAGCCGCTGATGCGCGAGGTATATCGTGCCTACTTCTTCCACGGGCCAGATGGCATGGGCGGCATGAACTATCCCGCGCCGAAGCTTCAGCCCAAGCCTGGCCATGCTGTTGAAGCGTTGATCGAGACGATCAAAGCCAATCCCGGCATCATGCTGGTCACGCTGGGGCCGATGACCAACATCGCGCTGGCCGTGGCACAGGCTCCTGAGATGGTCAGGAATGTGAGCCGCTGCGTCGTGATGGGCGGTGCGGCCTGCACGGTTGGCAACATCACCCCGGCGGCCGAGTACAACATCTGGTGCGACCCCGAAGCCGCGCGGATGTGTTTCCATTCTGGCCTGCCGATCGAGATGGTCGGCTGGGAGCTGTGCCGTGGCGAAGCCAATTTGACAGATGAAGAAATGCGCTACTGTAAGGAGGTCATCAACACGCCGCTGTCACACTTCGCCATCGACTGCAACGCCTCGGCGCTGGAAGCGAACCGCAATTGGCTGGGCGATCCTGGCCTCGGCCTGCCCGATCCAGTCGCCATGGCGATCGCCATTGACCCGACGATCTGCACGCGCAGCAGCAGGCATTACGTCGAGGTGGAATGCGATGGCACCTTCACGCGCGGCATGACCGTTGTCGACCAGTGCAACGTCACCAACTACGATACGGCGAACGTCGCCATGTGGCAGCCGCTCGTCAAGAAAGGCGAGCCGAACGTCACCGTGTGCTGGGAGATCGATAGTGCGCGCTGGAAGCAGCTCCTCTACCAAACGATGCAGTAGGCGGTCGCTCGATGATGACGCGTTCTCCGTTCCACCAGCAGATCGACACCCTGCCTGAACTCGTGCGACAGGTGGCTGTGCCGTTCGACGCCGCGGCGCGCGCAGCCTTCGATTTTGAACTGTGCGCGTCGGTCAAGCGCGTTTACCTGACCGGCTGCGGCGACAGCTACCATGCCGCCTATGGCGCTGAGCTGGCCTTTCACCAGCTTGCCGGTGTGCCGGCGCAGGCGCTGAGCGCGCTCACCTTCAGCCGCTATACCGTCGGCTACCTGCCAGAGACAGGGCCGAACACCAATCTCGTGATCGCCGTCTCCGTCTCTGGCGTCGTCTCGCGCACGATCGAAGCTTTCAAGCTGGCCCAGCAGGCCGGCGCGACCGCCGTCGCGCTGGCCGGCACGGCCAATGCGCCGCTGGCGCTGGCGGCCGGCGCGCGCGTCTTCCTGACGACGGTGCCGCCGCTGCCCGATGAGCTGCGCGGCATGGTCGTGCCGGGCGTGCGCTCGTATCTGGCGTCGCAGATGGCGCTCTACAGCGCGGCGATCCGCATCGGCGAGGTGCGCGGCCATTTGACGACCGCCGCCGCCGACGGCCTGCGCCGCGAGCTGGTCGATCTGGCCGGCGTGATCGAGGCGACGATCGCCGCCTGCGAACCAGTCGCTGAAGCGCTGGTCAAGGGTTGGGCGCGCTCGATCGACGTCGTTTTTGTCGGGGCTGGGCCGCTTTACGGCGCGGCCATGTTCAGCGCCGCTAAGCTGCTCGAAGGCAGCGGCGACTGCGCGCTGGCGCAGGAGACGGAGGAGTGGGCGCACCTGCAGTACTTCGCCGAGCCGCCGGAAACGCCGACCTTCTTACTCTGCGCCGGCGGTTTCGATGCCGACCGCATGGAGGAGGTGGCGCGCGCAGCCCACTCGATCGGCCGGCAGGTCATCGCCGTCGTGCCAGCGCGTGACCAGGCGATTCGCCAGTATGCGCGTGACGTGCTGCCCATCGCTGGCGAGGTGCGCGAATGCTTCGCCCCGCTGGTCTACAGCGTGCCTGGCGAGCTGGTGGCCGCGGCGCGCGCGTCTGCGCTGGGTACGGCCTATTTCCGTGGCTTCGAGGGCGGCCGCACCGTCGATTGGGCGGATGGCGCCAGCCGCATCCGCGACAGCCACCTGATCACGGAGATTCGGCGCTGAAGTGAGCGAGACTACGGCGCACCCGCCGACGTTTGCCTGCGTCGGCAGCATCATCATCGACGATATCGTCCGGCCCGACGGCACAGTGACGATGGAGGTGTTGGGCGGTGGCGGCGTTCACGCGGCGGCTGGTATCACCGTATGGGGCGAACGCCCGGCGCTGATCGCCTGTCGCGGGGCCGGCATCCCAGACTCGGCTGTGGCGCGGTTGGAGGCCAGCTTCGACCTGCGCGGTGTGGTCACCTCGCCCCTGCCGCAGGCGCGCGCGTGGCAGATCTTTGAGTGGGACGGCCGCCGCCGCGAGCTGTGGCGCGTCGATGACATCCGGCCGTTCCTGCGCGAGCCGCAGCCGGGCGACGTGCCGTCGGTTTTGCGGCAGGCACGGGCGGTCACGGTGCTGCGCGATGCCAGCGAGCTGCGCCGCTGGCGGCCGTTCTTCCCCGGGGCGGTCGCCCTTTGGGAGCCGGAACAACAGTATATGATCCCGGATAACCGGGCGGAATTTGTCGAGACGCTCGCCCATGCCGAGATCGTCTCGCCCAATTTGCTCGAGGCGCAGCAGCTCTATAATCTGGAAGACCCGGCAGCGTTGGTGCGGCGCATGCTGGCCGATGGCGCGCGCGTCGTTGCGCTGCGCATGGGCGCTGATGGCGCGCTGCTGGGCGAGCAGGGCCGCACACAACCGGTTCACATCCCCGCTGTACCCGTGCCCCAGATCGTCGACCAGACTGGGGCGGGCAATACCTTCTGCGGCGGGTTCATGGTCGGCTGGCTGCGCAGCGGCGGCGACCTGCTCGAGGCGGGTTGTTACGGCGCAGTGTCAGCGTCGTTTGCGCTGGAGGCGGTCGGCGTGCTGGCGCCAGTCGATGAGACGACTTTTCGTGTGCGTGATGAGCGCTATCGCTGGCTGCGCGGGCGGGTGGGCAGCCGCTCAGATCGCGTTATTTAACATTGATTTAATGTTTTTACGCATTTTTGATAAACTTCTATGTCTAGACTGAGTACGACCTTGCATACCGAGTTAAGCTACAGGTTGTATGGCGCTCAGCAGCGCAGTAAACCCTGAAGACATAAAACGTAAGCAGAGGCTAAGCCGCGGCCGGGCGGTTGGGACCTCTGCACTCCGTGAAGATCTGGTGGGTTGGCTGTTCGTCTTACCGGCCGTCGTGCTGGTTTTCGTCTTCGGCTTCTTCCCGATCTTCTTTGCAGGCTACATGAGTTTGTTCGACTGGCGCATTCGGCAGGGCGCGTCGTTCTGCGGGCGCGGCCTTGAAGAGGGCGCCAGCTCGATCGCTTTCCTCACCAGTTGTTTCGGGCAGTATACGATTTTCATTGGCGATTGGGGCGGCGCAGCGCTGTTCCTGTTCGGCTTTGTTTTGCTGTTCGTCGCCTATCGCGTTTGGACGAGGCGCTTCAACCGCTTTGACGGGAGCGCTGAATTTTGGATTCGCGCTGCCGTCACGTTGGCCATCATCGCGGTCGCGTTTGCGATCATCTCGCAGGGGTATGCGCAGATGTTCAACGCGCTGCGCCCGCGCGATCGCGGCTTCCTTGAAGGGTTGCAGGTCACATTTTTCTATGCATTTGGCAGCATTCCGGTTCAGATCGCGCTCGGCCTCGTCCTCGCCTATGTGCTGCATCAGCAGCTCAAAGGCAAGCAGTTCTTCCGCATGATCTTCTTTTTGCCCTACGTTACACCGACGGTGGCGGCGGCTGTCGTCTTCGGGCAGATCTTCAGCGGGCGCGATACCTCACTCGCCAACCAGTTCGCCACCTTCATCGGCATGGATGTGCAGCGCTGGTTATCGGAGCCGCGGCCCTTTTTGAACGTCGTTTTTGGCCTCAACCTGGAAGGCTTTTTGGCTGGGCCGAGCATGGCGCTGGTCTGCGTGATCATCCTCGGCTGGTGGACGTATACCGGCTATAACGCCGTGATCTTTCTGGCCGGGCTGGGCAACATCCCGCGCGATCTGTATGAGGCGGCCCGCGTTGATGGGGCGAATGACTGGCACATCTTCCGCTTCATCACGCTGCCGCTGCTGTCGCCGGTCACGTTTTACTTGACCATTCTCGGCTTCATTGGCACGTTCACTGCTTTCAATACCCTGTTCGTCATGCGGACGCCCGCCTCGCAGGGGACGCTGAACACCTCGGCGCTGGTCATCTTTGATACGTTTCGTTCGGCCAATCGTTGGGGCGAGGCGGCGGCGATGTCGATCGTGCTGCTCTTGATCGTGCTGGCCTTAACGCAAGTGCAGCGCAGCGTCTTTGAAAAACGGGTCTTTTACGGCTGATTGATGAGTTGGCAGGAGGCTTTTGACCGATGACGGAACGGCTGGAGCCGGTACAGGCTGGCGCGCTCGCCCGGCCAGCGATCGCTGCCGAAACGGCGCGCCCGCGCCCCCGGATCACGATCCCGCTGGGCAAAGTCATCATGTATATCATCGTCATCATCGCAGCGATCGCGGCCGCGCTGCCGTTCTTCTGGATGATCTCGACTTCGCTGATGACACTTGGCGAGACGCAGATTCGCCGCTGGCTGCC
>DAOTYT010000247.1:0-2020 GCA_034434615.1 Anaerolineae bacterium
ATGCTGGACGGATGTGCTGCTCGAACTGTTCTTGCGTTACACTCGTTGGGATAGTGCTCATGGAGGTTCACCTTTGGTCGGGTTTTTCCTTCCATGATGCACTATCCCTTTCACATCTCAAAAGTTTCAATCAGTTCCCTGAGTGATCGCGGTTGGCTGCTGATTCGTCCGAGCGGGACCGAACCGATTCTGCGCATCTATGCCGAGGCGCGCAGCCCAGAGGCGGTCAAGGCGCTGCTCGAAGCGGGGCAGGCGATGGCGGACCTGATCGTCCGCTGACTCGGGTTTTCCACACCATTTAGCGCGATTTACGATCCTGAGCGACCGCGCGCGATTCGGTTGAGCAGGTCGAACCAGAAGGGCGCGCCCTGCGCGATCGCGATCACCGTGAGGAACCAGCCGGCCAGTTTGCGGAGCCACAATGATGGCCAGTTCGGATTATTGCCCGGGATGAGGTTCCACAAATTGCGCAGATTGTCGCACGGGTCAACGATCGACGCGACCGTCGTTTCCTGCGGGCAGCCTCCCGGCACGGGCGTGAATTCCCAACTTATCGGCAGGCGCAGGCTGAGCAGCAGTTCCAGATTAGCGCGCGCCCGCGCCTGCTCATCGGCCGCAAGTTCGAGGGGAGAGAACCCCTCTGGCAGCGTTTGCGGGGGCGGGGGAGCGCCTTCTGGCAGGTCAGGCATTGGCGTCGGGCTGGCCACCGAGCCGAGCGCAGCGCCGGAGCGCTCGACCTCCTGCTCAAGCGTGCCGCTGTTCAAAAGCTGTTCGGCAGATAAGATGACCGTTTGCCGCACCGCTGGGTCATCCCAGAAAGTCCGCGCCAGCACCAGCGAGTCGACGTTGAGCGACAGCGTCAGCAAGATGCCGATGGCCAGCGAAAGGAACTGCATGTTGCGGCGGTAGATAGCGGTGAGCTGATCCATACGCGCGTTGAACCAAAATTCGATTTTTGCCTGCGCCTCTTCGATCGAGCGTGCAGAAGCAAGCAGCGTTTCTAGAGCCTTGCGCAGAAAGGGATCCTCGATGTGACGAACCCCTTCCAGCAGCGGGATCAACTTGCTGCTTTCGTTATTGGCATGCAGCTCAAGGCGCATCGCTTCAACCCGCCCTAACGCATTGAGCATGGCAGCGCGGTCGTTGGGATCGGCCAGATTGTTGATGGCATTGCGCAGCTCGCCCACCCCGATGCCAGAGCTTTGCAGGCGGCGGATCATCTCGCGCATTTGCGCTTTTTCTGCGCCGTTTAACACCTGCTCAGCGGTGATGAAGAGCGGATCGAACATGCTGCGACCAGCGTTGGCGGACAAAATATCGAGCAGCGCCTGCGAGAACAGTTCTGGCGGAATCCAATCGACCTCACGCGGTTCGGTCTCGGCAATTTCGCTGGCCGCCTGAGCAGACATTTCATCATCGGGCTGAATTTCGGGATGGATGAGCCGCACCAGTGGGTGCGCCATGAATTTCGCTCGCACGACCGAGTCCGTCAGCATGTCGGCGATCGCGCTTTGCAGGTGGCGCGCGCGCGAGTTGACGAGATGCCCGATCACCGTGTTGATTTGTGTGACGAGGATGCTGAGCAAACTGTAGACGAAAATGAGGCCGATGATGACTTCGATAATGGGTGAGTTAAGCATAATGCTTTTCCCTGTGCGCAGTAGCCACGATCAGTGTAGCACGAAACAGAAGGCGGGGTGGTATAATCCCCTCACCAGCGGCCGGCGTCGTCGTTACCACAGGAGCAATTTCCTATGATATCTGTGCCGGCGTTGACGATAAGTCCGCCGCTCTCGACGACGCCAAGTCGGCTCGTTTTGGTTTTGGTATCGTAAAAGACTCTTAGCCGCTAAAGCGCGCAAAGTTGACCAAAACTTTGGCACGAACATCGAAGTCGAACAAGCAGCGATCGCGCAGGTGGGAATGATGGCACAGACTGAACATGCAACTGTCCTGCTCGTGGATGACGATCCGATGAACCGTGAACTGATGCAAACGGTGTTGGAGCGCTGGGGCTACC
>DAOTYT010000248.1:0-13498 GCA_034434615.1 Anaerolineae bacterium
TCCGCCGCGCTGACTTCAGCGCTGAGCTGCCCGCTGATTAGCTGGCGTTCTCGTCTCAGAGCCAGATAGACCAGCGCGACGATCGCTCCCAGACAGGAGAAGCCGATGAGAATCGCCGTGATGATCAAGACATAACCGCTGAACGCTGCGGCCACTAGATTAAAAAGGGCATGCACCAGCACCATGCCTACCAGGGCCAGCCCAATGCGCGTATAGCGCACACGACGGGTGTGGTAATGCAGCCCGCCCAAGACGGCGCCGAACAACGCGCCCGTGAAAGCATGCATCAAGTTGACTGACAGCACACGAGCGAGCGAGACCTCAAGGCCGGTCGTGATGTGGAGCAGGTTTTCGGTGACGGCGAAGCCGATGCCAACCGCAAAGCCATAAGACACGCCATCAACGACGTAGCGCACCTCGGTTCGCTTGACCAAGACGATCAGAAATGCCGCTTTCAGCAGTTCTTCAAAGACCGGCGCGACGACCCAAATTAGGGCGAAAAACGAAACCAGATCGAACCGCAGCAGCGTGGTGTGAACCCCAAAAGCGATGAAAAAAGCAGCAGCGCCCAAAAAAAGCCCGAAGATGAGCGTGCGCGGCCGGCTTTGCGCGTAGATCTCCAACGCGTAGATTAGATAAAGAAAAAGCAGTGGAATGATGATGGCGATTGCGGCGCTGATGAAAACCATAAAGTCTCGAAGTAATTATCGCAGTGACGCGGCAGGTATGGTATGCTCTGCGACCATTATAAGTTCGCTTTGCTGGCTGAAATGTGAAAAATAAACTAAATTCGATGCGCTTGCTGGAGCAGCAGGCCATTCCCTATGAGGTCGTCTCCTATCCAGACGATCTGCGCGATGCCGAGGCGATCGCCGAAGTGCTTGGCGTGCCGCCATACCTCGTCTATAAAACGCTGGTCGCCGAGCCTGAGGGCGGCAGCAAACCACTGCTGGTGATGATCGCGGCTGACCGCCAGCTTAACCTGAAAAAGCTGGCCGCGGCAGCGGGCTGCAAGAAGATCCGCATGGCAACGCACAAAGACGCCGAAGCGCTCACCGGCCTCAAAGTTGGCGGCATCAGCGCGCTGGCTTTAACGCATAAAAACTGGCCCGTCTTCCTTGACCAGACGGCGATGGAGCACCAACACATCCTCATCAGCGCGGGCCAGCGCGGCCTCGATCTGCGCGTCCCAGTGATCGCGCTGATGGGCCTTGTGCGAGCGCGCATCGCCGATGTGAGCGACCCTGTGGAATAATGAAAGAGAGGACTAGTTTGTCCTCTCTTTTTTAACAGCAGCGCTGTCAGCGTTAAGCTTCAGTTTCGACTGCCTCATCCACCGCCGGTTCAGCAGCAGCGGGCGCATCCTCTTGCGCGGCCACCGCCCCTTCGGCCTGCGCCGCCTCAGCGGCGTCCAAACGCGCCTGCCGCCAGCGCGCTTTCTCTTCTTCGGTCACTTCCTTGAGGCTGAGGCCAAGACGCTGCTTATCTGCCTCGATGCTGATGACGCGCATCAGCAGGCGCTGCCCCTCGTGCACGACCAATGTCGGGTCTTCCGGCGGGGGTTCAGCGATCTGGCTGGTGTGCAGCAGCGCCTCAATGCCCGGATCAAGGCTGACGAACGCGCCAAACTGGGCTACTCGCGAGATCACACCCTCAACGAGCTGGCCGACATGATACATCTCTTCGATCATCGCCCACGGGTTATCTTGCAGGCGTTTCAGGCTCAAGCCGATGCGCTTGCCCTCGGCATCAAGGCGCAGGATGTAAACTTCGACCTCATCCCCCACCTTTAAAACTTCGCGCGGGTGGTTAACGCGGTGCCACGCCAGCTCGGAAATGTGGATCAGACCGTCGGCGCCGCCCAGATCGACGAAAGCGCCGAAATCACGCAGGCCGCTGACCACGCCCTTGCGCACTTCGCCCTCACGAAGCTGATCGAGCAGCACTTCTTTGCGCGCGTCGCGGCTGCCGCGGCTGGCATCGCGCTGGCTGAAGACCAACCGGCGGCGCTTGCGATTGACTTCGATCACCTTGAGGCTGATCGTCTGGCCAACCAAACGCGCCATGCGCATTTTGCGCTCGTCCTCGTTCAAGCCGCGCGGCAGATCGAGGACATGGCTGGCAGGGACGAAACCGCGCAGATTGCCAAACGGCACGATCAGGCCGCCGCGGTTGGCATCGGCGACGATGCCCTCCCACACGCCTTCATTCAGCATCAGCTCTTCGGCGCGCTTCCAGTCTTCAGTTTGCTGCGCCTGCGATACGGACAGGATCAGGTTGCCTTCTTCGTCCTCCATCCGCACGATCATGACATCGATCTCATCGCCGATGTTGAAATTCGACGGCTCGACGTTCATGCGTTCAAGGTCTTTACGCTGCACGACGCCGTCGCGCTTCATCCCATCGATGCCGACGATCAACCCTTGTTCGTCGACCGCGACCACCGTCCCAGTGACGATATCGCCGCGCTCTGGCGCCTCTTCAGCGAAAGAAGCTTCCAGCAGGGCGGCGAAATCCATGTCATCGAACGACATCGCACCATCTTCCACCATCGACGTAGAACCTACTTGCATGATCTGTTCACCCCTCCCCAAAGGGTCTTTGTGATATGTGTTGATCTTAAGAAAATGGGCAAAATAAAGCTCGGCACTGGCCAAACAGACGGCCAGCTCACCGAGCTTCCCTGTGGTATAAACTAGGTTTCACCGAACGATTAGCACGCGCCAGGCGGCGCGCTTCCCCTTTCTTAAAATCGTTAGGATTATAAATGAAACAATTCCGCTTTGTCAATCAAAATTGTTAAATTGGCCTGTGGAGATTGAACAAAGCAAAGGCCTCACCAGTTGTGAGGCCTCTACAAAGAAGAGAACCGTGATGAAAATTACAGAGCGTTGACGATGTTGGAGAAGATATTGCCGATGGCCGGGCCAAGCAGCGCCAGAATGACGATCACGACGACGGCGACCAAGACGAGGATCAGAGCATACTCTACCAACCCTTGGCCCTCTTCACGAGGCAGATACATCATGTTCGCTTCCCTCCTTTCTACGTTTTGAACAGCGTAGCACGGCATCGATCAAGCGTCAATAAAGAAAAAATTAATTATTTGGCCAAAAGGGCAAAACTAACAACTTTCATACCTTCGCGCGATCCTGACCGCGCAGCACATCTTTTGACAACCCCTTAGCGCCGTCTTAAAATTCACTGTCAAGGCTTTGCAAGGAATATCAAAACGAGGCACTTCATTATGAGAGAATATATGAGTGACAAGCTGCGTAATGTGGCTTTTGTCGGGCATCAGGGTTCTGGTAAAACCTCGCTGGTCGAAGCGCTGCTGTTCAACACCGGGGCGATCACACGGCTGGGCCGCATCGAGGAGAAGAACACCGTCTCCGACTGGGATGAGGAAGAGCGCGAGCGCGGCCTGTCGCTTTCCACATCGCTGGTGCCGGTTGAATTTAATGACCATAAAATTAACATTCTCGATACGCCAGGCTATACCGATTTTCAGGGCGAGGTCAAAAACGCCATTCGCGTCGCCGATTCTGTCATCGTTACGGTCGATGCCGTCGCTGGCGTCGAGGTTGGCACGGAGTTAGCGTGGCAGTATGCGCAGGTTTACCAGCAGCCGATCATCGTCACCATCAATAAGATGGATCGCGAGAATGCGAACTTCGAGCGCACGCTGGAAAATCTGCGCGCAAGTTTCCCCGATTACAAGTTCATCCCCGTCATGATCCCGATCGGCCAGCAGGCTGATTTCAAGGGCGTCGTCAACCTGCTGACGATGAAGGCGTATTACGACGCAGGCAAAGAGCGCAGCGACCTGCCAAGTGACATGATCGAAGCGGCCGAGGCGGCCCGTCTTGTGCTCGTTGAGGCGGCGGCCGAGGCCGATGATGCGCTGATCGAGAAGTACTTCGCTGAGGGCGACCTGACTTCGGAAGAGATTCGCGATGGCATGCGCAAGGCCGCGCGCAATCCTTACCTGAAAACGGTGCCGGTGTTTGTGACTTCTGGCACCAAAAATATCGGCACAGTTCCACTGCTGGAGGCGCTGATCGTCTACGTCTCGCCGCCGACTGAACGTCGCGTGCAGATCACCAACAGCGCCGGCGAGACGACCTTCCTGTATGCCCCGCAGAGCGATGACGGCCCGCTGGCGGCCTACGTCTTCAAGATGAGCAACGACCGTTTCGTCGGCACGCTCAACTACTTCCGCATTTTCAGTGGCAGCGTGAACCACGAAACGCGCGCTTGGAACGCCGAACGCAATGCCGAGGAGCGCTTCAATTCGCTGATGATTTTGCGCGGCAAGGAGCAGCTCCCGGTGGAGCGCCTGCACGCCGGCGATATCGGCGTCGTCGCCAAACTGGCGCACACCAAAACCGGCGATACGTTTAGCAGCAAAGACAATCCACTGATCATCACCAAGCCAGATTTCCCTGACCCGCTCTATTTCGTCGCGCTGACGCCGCGCACGCAGGCCGACAGCGCCAAGATGGGCAACGTCTTGACCAGCCTGTGCGACTCTGACCCGACGCTGCGCTGGCGGCAGGATGCCGATGTACGGCAAACGATCCTCGAAGGCATGGGCGAGGTGCATGTCTCGGTGGCCATCAGCCGCGCCGAGAAGCTGGGCGTGGGCATTGATATCGGCATGCCGAAGGTGCCCTACAAAGAGACGATCACCAAGACGGGCAGCACCACCTACCGGCACAAAAAACAGACCGGCGGCGCCGGCCAGTTCGCTGAGGTGGCCCTGCGCGTCGAGCCGAACCCAGGCGCCGGCTTCGAGTTCAAGTCAGAGGTCTTTGGCGGCGCGATCAGCAGCTCGTTCTTCCCTTCGATCGAGAAAGGCATCCAGTCGGTGCTGTCGCAGGGCGTACTGGCTGGCTTCCCGGTCATCGATGTGAAAGCCATCGTCTATGATGGCAAGGAGCACCCGGTCGACTCGAAGGACATCGCCTTTCAGATCGCCGGGCGCGAAGCGTTCAAAGAGGCCTTCATGAATGCAGGCCCCGTGCTGCTGGAACCGATCATGAACCTCAAGGTGATCGTGCCAGAACCGCTGATGGGCGACATCCTCGGCGACCTCAACACGCGGCGCGCGCGCGTGCAGGGCATGGACACTGAGGGCAGCAAAAGCGTGGTGAGCGCGCAGGTCCCGCTGGCCGAGATGCTGCGCTATGGCAACGACCTGCGTTCGATGACAGGCGGGCGCGGCATCTATACGATGACGTTCAGCCACTACGATCAGGTGCCCGCACACGTGGCGCAGGCCGTGATACAGGCGCAGAAGGCAGAAATGGCGGCCAACGCCTAACGTTTCTGAAGCGCGTCGCAGAAAAAACGCCGGGGGCTGTGGCCTCCGGCGCTGTTATGATCAGCGTCCGATTTAGATCTGCGTTGGGGTTCCGCCCTGCGGCTCCGGCTTGAGCGCCGGGTCAACCCCCGCGATCTCGAGGACGCGCACGCGCTCAACGATCTCATTGGCCAGCAGTTCATTGGCGAGCGCTTCCAGCTTGTCGACATGTTCCTCTAACAAAGCGCGCACATCGACGTGCGCCTGCTCGACGATACGGCGCACCTCAGTATCGATCTGCGCAGCCGTCTCCTCGCTGTAAGTGCGCCCTTGTGACAGGGAATAGCCGAGGAAAGGCTGGCGCTCATCCTCGCCATAGTTGAGCGGGCCGATCGCGCTGCTCATTCCAAACTGGGCGACCATGCGCCGCGCCAGCGAGGTGACCCGCTTCAGGTCATCGGCCGCGCCGGTCGTGATCTCGCCGATGGCGATCTCCTCGGCGACGCGCCCGCCCAGCAGCACTTTCATCTGGGCCAGCAGGTATGCGCGCGAGTAATTGCGCCGATCATCGTTGGGCATCATCGCGGTGACGCCGAGGGCCTGCCCGCGTGGGACGATCGTCACTTTGATGACAGGATCGGCATCGGGCGTCAGCGCGCTCACCAAGGCGTGACCTGCTTCATGATAGGCGACGACGCGCCGCTCATGTTCGTTGGAAAGCGGCGGGCTCTGCGTGCCGAGCACGATGCGGTCGAACGCCTCGAGAAAGTCGCTCAGGCTGATGCGCTTCTTGCCGCGGCGGGCGGCCGTCAGCGCGGCTTCATTGGCGAGGTTGGCGAGATCGGCGCCGGAAAAGCCGATCGTCGTGCGCGAAAGCTGTTCAAGGTCAACATCGTCAGCCAAGGGTTTTCCTCGAACGTGAACGCGCAGGATATCCTCGCGGCCGCGCCGGTCGGGCAGCGCGACGGTCACCTGTCGGTCGAAGCGGCCTGGCCGCAGCAAAGCCGGGTCGAGCACGTCGGGCCGGTTCGTCGCTGCCATCACGATCACGCTTTCGGTCTGGTCAAAACCATCCATCTCGGCCAGCATCTGGTTCAGCGTTTGCTCGCGCTCGTCATTGCCACCACCCAAACCGGCGCCGCGCTGGCGGCCGACGGCATCGATCTCGTCGATGAAGACGATGCTTGGCGCAGCGGCCTTCGCCTTGCCGAACAGATCGCGCACACGGCTGGCGCCGACGCCAACGAACATCTCGACGAACTCGCTGGCCGTGATGCTGAAGAAGGCGACGTTCGCTTCACCGGCGACTGCGCGCGCCAGCAGCGTCTTGCCCGTCCCAGGCGGGCCAACCAGCAGTACGCCGCGCGGAATGCGTGCCCCCAGCGCGATGTACTTATCCGGCTCCTTCAAAAAGTCGACGATCTCGACCAGCTCGCCCTTGGCCGCGTCTTGGCCGGCCACATCCGCGAAGGTGATCTTGGGGCGCTCGGCCGTGTATTCGCGCGCCTGCGTGCGCCCAAAGCCGAAGACGCCGCCCATCTGGCGTTGAGCACGGCGCGTCGTCCACAGCAAAAAGCCGACCAGCAGCAGCAGCGGCCCAAAATTGAGCAGAAAGATCAGGATCGGGTTGACCTGCACAGGCTGCGCATTGACGACCACGTTGTTATCGCGCAGTGCCTGCGTCAGCATAGGATCTTCGACCGGCAGCAGCGTCGTCGTGAAGCGCGTTGAGGTGCGCTGTGTCGTCCCCTGCTGTAACAGCGTCGAACCATCAGGCGGGAAGGTCACTGGCCGGTTGAAACGGCCGCGCGCCTCTTCGCCCTGGAAGGTCACTTCTGCAACGTTGCCGGCCGTCACCTGGCTGAAGAAAAACGAGTAAGGCACTTCGATCGGCCGGTCGCCGGAAAGCGTGCCCGTCATATCCGGCAGCCGCAGCAGGCTCCACGCCAGCACAATTAGAACAAGAGCGAGCCACGTCCAACGCGGAAATTGAAACGGCGGCTGTGGAGGTTTGTCTCCAGAACCGTTGGGCCGGTTATTGTTGTTACCGGGTTGTTGTGGATTGGGAGGTGGAAACATTCAATTGACCTAACACTTGTCGAAAGGGACAAAGCTGGTCTCGCCAGCGGGCGGCGCGCGAAGGAGCCGCTCGTCACGAGTTACGCTTGATATTAACCCGCGCGCATTAGATTTTCGTAAATGTTGACCTGAGAGCTGGATAAAGGTCGCGGTAAGCCGCATAGGGCTGCGCATAGGCTGGGGCATCAACGCTCGGTTCAACCGGCTCGCCGATGCGGATGGTCGCCGCACACGCCTCGGCCACGGTCGAATAGATGCCCGCGCCGACAGCAGCCAACAGCGCCGCGCCGTAGGCTGCACCTTCGGTCGTGCTCGTCGTCACCAGCGGCGCGTTGAGCACATCGGCCAAGATCTGCCGCCACAGCCGGCTCTTCGCCCCGCCGCCGCTCACGCGCACCTGCAGCTCGGCCGGCAGCCCAGCAGCCGCGATCAGTTCGAAGGCATCGCGCAGGCCAAACGCGACGCCTTCCAGCACCGCCCGCGTCAAGTGGGCTTTGCTGTGCCGCACCGTCAGCCCGACAAAGGCCCCGCGCGCCAGCGGATCGGGGTGAGGTGTGCGTTCGCCCGTCAGATAGGGCAGGAACAGCAGCCCTTCGCTGCCCGGCGGCACGGCCGCCGCCGGTTCAAGCAGGGCGTCGAACGATTCGCCCGGCGCCAGTGTATCGCGATACCACTGAAGGCTGCCGGCCGCGCTGAGCATGACTCCCATAAAATGCCACATTTCGGGCACCGCGTGGCAGAAGGCGTGCAGGCGCCCCTCCGGTTCAAAAGCATAGCGTTCCAGCGGGGCGAAGACGACGCCCGATGTCCCCACCGCCAGCGAAATAATGCCCGCTTTGACCGCACCGACGCCGACCGCGCCCGCCGCCTGATCACCGCCGCCGCCAACCACAGGAGTGCCCGCTTTCAACCCCGTTTGCTCTGCCGCTGCCGCGCTGATGACTCCCGTCACTGCCGGGCCTTCATAGAGCGGCGGCAGCCAGGTTTCCGGAATCTCAAGCGCTGAGATGACCTCGCCTGACCAGCGGCGGTTGGCGACATCGAGCAGCGAGGTGCCAGCAGCGTCCGAGACATCCATGGCATAGTCGCCGGTGAGCTTAAAGCGGATGAAATCTTTGGGCAGCAGCAGGTGGGCTGCCTGCGCATAAATTTCCGGTTCATGTTCGCGCACCCACAGCACTTTTGGCGCGGTGAAACCCGTCAGCGCGCGGTTGCCAGTCAGCTCAATCAGGCGTTTGAAGCCGATGCGCTCAGTGATCGCCTCGCACTGCGGCCCGGTGCGCTGGTCGTTCCACAAGATGGCCGGGCGCAGCACCGTTCCGGCCGCGTCAAGCAGCACGAGGCCATGCATCTGCCCGGTGAGGCCGACGGCGTCGATCGCAGCGGCATCGATACTTGCCTCCTCCAGCGCAGCGCGGATCGACGCCGCGATGCCCTCCCACCAATCAGCCGGGTTTTGCTCGCTCCATAACGGCTTGGGCGTGCTGATCGGCTGCGGCGTCGTGTGCGAGGCGACGACGGCGCCATCGTGTGCGATGATCAAGGCTTTCGCCCCGGTGGTGCTGATATCAAGACCCAACAGATATGCCATGGGAATAAGCCTTCCTGTATGGCGATGAAGTCATTTACGCGGAATTGTACCGAATCCGCTTTATAATGATGTAATCGTTAATGAAAAACAGCCGGCGGATTGATCATGCCAGAGCGTCGCCAGCCCCCCAACAGCCCCCCCGATGCGACCCTGCCCGCCCGCCCCCGCCAACCCGCGCAAAGGGCGGAGCCGGAACTGCCGCCGCCTGCGCTGCGCGCTTATCTTAACGAGGGGATCGACCTCGATGCGCTGTTGAACGCGCGCTATCCCTCGATGCCGCTGATGACCCTCATTTACGTTTATGACCGGCTGGCGCTCACCACCACGCAGGATGGCGCGGCTGGCTTTCAGATCGAGATCGACCCGCACAATGGCGACGCGACTTTCTTTTTCACGCTCGGCTCAACGCTTGGCTTGCGCTTCACCCCGCGCCGCCTGACAGCGCTCGACCGGTCGACGTGGCTTCAACGCATGCGCCGCGCCGACGAGATGCCGATCTTTTTGTGGGGCGCGACGCGCCATCACAATGACTATCTGATCTTCGCCCGCCGGCGCCACTTCACGAATGTTTACGCTTTTTCGCCTGCTAACGTCGAAGCGGCCGCCCGCCTCTCTCATGACGTAATGACGACCCTGCTCAACTGGTTCAGCGCCTACTGGCCACCTGACAGCAGCAGTGACGCTAAAACAGCTGCAAACTGGTAGTTGGCAGCCCCGCATTTTATAGACGTTTGTTTGCAAATTGGCCGCGCCTGTGGCAGTCTGTACTGCATCCATTTCGTACTGAGTCTGTAACGTATTGATCGAGCGAGAGATGAACCGTTTAGCGAACGAAACCAGCCCCTACCTGCTTCAACATGCCGACAACCCCGTCGATTGGTACCCGTGGGGAGAAGAAGCCTTTCAGAAAGCGCAGGCCGAGGACAAACCGATCTTGCTGAGCGTGGGCTACAGCGCCTGCCATTGGTGTCATGTTATGGAGCACGAGAGCTTCGAGCACGAGCCGACCGCCAAGATGATGAACGAGCTGTTCGTCAACGTGAAAGTCGATCGCGAAGAGCGCCCCGATATCGACGATATCTACATGCAGGCGGTGCAGGCGCTCTCGCAGGGGCGCGGCGGCTGGCCGATGACAGTCTTCCTGCTGCCTGATGGCCGTCCTTTTTACGGTGGAACCTATTTCCCGCGCGAGCCACGCTACGGCATCCCTTCATTTCAGCAGGTGATGCAGGGTGTGATCGAAGCGTACCGCAGCCGCCGCAGCGATGTGGAACGGGTCGCGGCATCGCTCACAGAAGCCTACGAGCGCATTTCGCTCGGCATTGGCAATGCCGATGCGCTCAATGCTGAACTGCTCTCGACCGCGTTTGAGCGCATGCGGCGCAACTTCGATGCGTCGTATGGCGGGTTTGGCGGCGCGCCCAAGTTCCCGCAGCCGATGAACCTCGAATTCCTGCTGCGCCACTTTGCGCGCACCGGCGAGTCGAAAGCGCTGGAAATGGTCGCCTTTACCCTGCAAAAAATGGCGACGGGCGGCATCTACGACCAGATCGGCGGCGGCTTTCATCGCTACAGCGTCGACGCGATCTGGCTGGTGCCGCACTTTGAGAAGATGCTGTACGACAATGCTCAGCTCAGCCGGGTTTACCTGCACGCGTATCAAATCACTGGCAACCGGGCTTTTCGCCGCATCGCCGAGGAGATCTACGACTACATCCTGCGAGAGATGACCGCGCCAGAGGGCGGCTTTTATAGCACGACCGATGCCGACAGCGAGGGCGAGGAAGGCAAATTCTTCGTTTGGACGCGCGATGAGCTGATCGAGCTGCTGGGCGATGATGCTGTCATCGCGATCGAGTATTACGGCGTCTCGGCGCGCGGCAATTTCGAAGGCAAAAATATCCTCTTCGTCCCGAACGAAGATCACGTCGTCGCAGAGCGGCTGAACCTCTCGCTTGACGAACTGCATCAGCGGCTGGAAACCATCCGCGACACGTTGTACGCCGCGCGTTCGCAGCGGGTTCACCCTGGGCTTGATGACAAGATCCTCGCGGCCTGGAACGGCATGATGCTCGCCAGCTTAAGCGAGGCGGCGCGCGTTCTCGACCGCCGCGACTATCGCGAAGCCGCTGAGCGCTGCGGCGCGTTCCTCGTTGAGACGATGATCACGGATGAAGGGCGCGTTTGGCGCACCTACAAGGATGGCCGCGCGCACATCAACGGCTACCTGGAAGACTATGCGAATCTGATCGATGCCTTCCTCGAGCTGTACCAAACGACGTTCAACCCGCGCTGGTTTGTGGAAGCGCAGCAGCTGGCCAACGTCGCGCTGGCGCGCTTTCGGGCTGAAGATGGCGGCTTCTACGACACCAGCGACGACCACGAAACGTTGATCGCCCGGCCGCGCAATCTGCAAGATAATGCCACGCCTGCGGGCAGCTCGCTCATGGCCAAGGGGTTGCTGCGGCTGGCTGCCTACACTGGCGATGCCGACTATGAAGAGGCAGCGCGGCGCACGCTCAGTATCCTGTATGCGGCAATGCGCGAGTACCCGCAGGCGTTCGGAGAAGCGCTCAGCGCGGTCGACCTGCTGGTGGGCGGGCTGTACGAGATCGCCATCATCGGCGACCCAGATGAAATCGAAACGCGCCTGCTGTTGGATGTCGTGCAGAAACCCTACCGGCCCAACGTGATCACAGCGCTGGCGCCAGCCAGCGTGGATGGCGAGGACACAGTTCCCTTGCTCAGCTACCGCTCGATGAAAGACGGCGCCCCAACCGCTTACGTCTGCCGCAATTTCGCCTGCCAAATGCCAGTGACGACGCCCAGCGAGCTGGAGCAACAGCTCGAGTCAACCATGATCGGCTAGCCATGCGCGCCTCGGAGCAAACGCCGCAGGAATACTTCCGGCTGCTGCTGCTGACCGTCGTCGGAACAGCTTTCGAGGCAGCCGGCTATCATCTCGTCGACAGCCCGACGCAGTGGGCGGGCGGGCTGTTCACCTTCTCGGCTGACCTAGACGGCGGCCTGCGAGGCTATATCGAGTTTCAACTGCTCGTTTACATCGAGGACCAGCCCTCGCGTTTTCGCGTCACGCTCACGCGCAGCGACCAACCTAACCCGGTCATGCCGAGCCGTCACCCAGCCTATGCCCGCCGCGACCTGAGCGCACTGGTCGTCGCTGATTTCGGCGTCGCCATTCTGCCTGCGGCACGCCATTGGTGGCAGTATCGCACGGTTGAGGAGCTGGGGCGGGCGCTGGCCGAGGCTGGTCACTTAATTGTTGGCTACGGGCTGCCGTGGCTCGATGGCTCGCTGGAGCCGCCTAACGTCGGGCAGCCGTCGCCCTCCGCCACTTGACAGCCCCGCCCCTGCCCCCGATAATCCGCAGCATGTTCACAGTGCGACATCTCGCTCGCGCCGCGGCCTCGGCGGCGCTGCTCATCACGGTTGGCTGCAACCTTGCTGGACAATCGTCTGACTTAACCCTGACGTTCGCCGAAGCGCCGGGCACCCCGATTGCACAGGCCGAGGCACAGGCGACGGCAGCGCCAACGGAAGCGGACATTGAAACGCCGACCGCCACCCCCGAACCGACGACGATCCCAACGCCCAACGCCCTGCCCGATGTCGCCCTGCGCGTCGCCGAACGCTATCTCCTCAACGGCTATTTCGAGAATGCTGTCTTCACCTATCAAAGCGTGCTGACGCAAGGTGATGACGTGCCGCGCGAGCTGCAGGCCAGCGCTGCGTTTGGCCTCGGTCAGGCGGCGCTGCGCGAGGGGCTGTTCGCCAGCGCAGTCGAAGCGCTGACGCTGTTCATCACCCGTTATGGGGAAGATCCGCGGCTGGCCCAGGCGCATTTTCTGCGCGGCGATGCCTACCTCGGCTTGAGCGAGTGGGAGCCGGCGCTGGAGGATTTTCGCGCTTATCTATCCATGCGCCCGGGGTTGATCGACAGCTATGCGCTGGAGCGCATCGGCGATGCCCAGCTCGCGCTGGGGCGGCTTAACGAAGCGCTGCAAAGCTATAAAGATGCTGCCGATGCCAGCCGCAGCAATATCCCGCTGGCGGCGCTGCGTGAACGACTGGCGCGCATCTACCTCAGCAATGGCCGCTATGTTGAAGCCATCGCCCAGTATGATGCCATCCTCGCTTTTGCACGCAACTACGCCTACCGGGCCACGGTCGAATTTGCCGCTGCCCAGGCAGAGCTGCAAGGTGGGGCTGACGAAGCCGCTCTCACCCGCCTGCGCCGCATCTTCAACGAATACCCCGACCGGCCGCAGGCTTATCAAGCCATGCAGATTCTGGCCGAAAACGAAGTTGCTCTCGATGAGCTTGCGCGCGGCCGCGTCGCTTTTGCTTATGGGGATTACGAAACCGCTGTCGAGGCGCTCAACACGTACTCGACGCGCCGCCCGCCCCACGAAGTGCCGGTCGAGCTGCATCTGCTGTTGGGCCGCGCCTACCGTGAGCTGGGCAACACGCAAGCCGCATTCACCGCTTTCCAGACGATCATC
>DAOTYT010000249.1:0-13545 GCA_034434615.1 Anaerolineae bacterium
CAGCCCAGCCGATGCTGTCAATTGCGAAGCTGCATCCGCCTAAGGGCGGTCATTATAAACAAAAAACACCATCGCCGCTTTAGGGTTGCTCGTCAGGCTGACTCAGCGGCGCGGGATAGGGGATAGAAGGCGCATGATCAATGCCGGCGCAGCTGTTATAATACGCGTTTTGGAGGAGCGATGATACTGGTCACAGGCGCAACGGGTTTCATTGGTCGCCACCTTGTCGCGCGGCTGATGGCGGAAGGCTGCCCTGTTCGCTGCCTGCTGAATGCTAAGCGCGCGGCACAGCTGCCGTGGCCAACCCCGCCGGAGATCGTCCTCGGCAATGTGCTCGACGAAGAGGCGCTGTTTCGCGCAGTCACCGGTGTGCACGTCATCATCCACCTTGAGAATGCGCAGTGGTGGGGGCGCAGCCGCGATCTTGAACGCATTGAGCTGGTTGGGACCAGCAATTTGGTCACCGCGGCGCGCGCGGCGCGCGTCGGGCGGATCATCACCGTCAGCCATCTGGGGGCCAGCCCCTCTTCGGCCTTTCCTCTGCTGCGCTATAAAGGTATGGTCGAGGAGACGCTTAAGGCGAGCGGGCTTGCCTACACTATTCTACGGTCGGGCCTGGTTTTTGGCGAGGACGACGCATTTTTTAACCATATCGCCATGCAGCTTCGCGCTAATCCCCTCGTCTTCTTCATGCCTGGGCGAGGGGAAGTTGTCCTCCATCCGATCTACATTGACGATCTCGTCTCTGCACTAGTAAGATCGCTTGATGCGATCGATACCGTTGACGCTGTGATCGAAGTTGGTGGGCCGGAATATATCGCGCTGGGCGATCTGATACGAACGATCATGCGCGTTTCGCGCGCGCAGCGAGTCATCATTCCGGTTCCCCCTTATGTGCTGCGCTGGGCCACAGCCGTTTATGATCGGGTGCTGCCACGCCCGCTGATCACGCACCAATGGTTGGACATTCTGGCAGCCAACCGGACGGCCCGGCTGGGCAATTTGTTTGATTACTTTCGCATTCGCCCGCGTCGTTTTGAAGACACGGTGATCACGTACATGCGCGGGCGTCGTTACGGCTGGCCGATGATTCGCTATTCGTTTCGCCGGCGGCCGCAAGTGCTGTAAAGAGGCGATATGAGCGAGATCGCGATCAAATCCCTGCGCGCGCTCGAGGATATGCGCGTGGTCGTGGCGCTGCAGCGCGTCTACTGGGGAGATGAAGTTGAGTCTGTGATTCCAGCGCACATGTTATTTTCGCTGGCCAATCACGGCGGGCACGTTCTCACTGCGTTTGACGCCGACCGCGCAGTAGGGGCTTTGGTAGGGTTTCTCGGCACCAACATCGAGGAAACGCGCCGGCCAGCAATGGCGAATTTGCAGCTCGTCTCTAAACGCATGGTGGTGCTGCCAGAATACCGGGGGCGCAGCATTGGTTTCCGGCTTAAGCTGGCGCAGCGCGATCTTGCGATGGCGCAGGGTGTTCGTTTGATCGTTTGGACGTTCGACCCGCTGCTGGCTGCCAATGCGCATCTCAATATTCGCAAGCTCGGCGCCATTTGCCCGCAGTTTCGGCGCGACTATTATGGCGTTTCATCGGAGGGGCGTTTGACCGTGCTCGGCAGCAGCGACCGCTTCATCGTTGAGTGGTGGGTGACCAACCGGCGTGTGGAAGAGCGTTTGTTCGGCCGCCGGGCCGACTTGACGCTCAGCCAATATCGCGAGGCTGATACAGTCATTCTTAACCCGACCGTAGTCGCTTCGGACGGGGCACTGCTCCCTTCCGAGACGATCGCCGAGCCTGTCAGTTCGCTGGCGCTGGTCGAGATTCCACTCGATTATGAACGGATGGTGGTCGAGCATCCGGCTTTGGCACAGCGCTGGCGCTCGCACAGCCGTGTGGTTTTTGAGCGGCTGTTTGGGCAGGGTTTTGTCGTGACCGATTTTCTGCACGAAACTTATGAAGGCCGCGAACGCGCCTTTTATGTAATGAGCTACAATGGGCCGCAGTTCGAGTCATTCACGATCAATTGATAGCGCCGGAATAGGGGACTCGCGATGTCACTGGATAGCAGCAAGATCGCTTTCATCGGCAGCGGCGTGATGGCTGAGGCGATGATCAAAGGCCTGCTCGACCGAAAGTTGTTGAGCGGGGACCAGCTTATCGCCGCCGATCCGCGCGAAGATCGCGGGCATGAACTGGTGGCTCGCTATGGCCTGCACTATACCCCCAGCAATTCCGAGGCCGTCCGCAAAGCCGATATCCTGGTCATTTCAACCAAGCCGCAGGTGATGGGGGAGGTGGCCGCATCGCTGAATGGCGCGGTGGGTCACGTGTCTTTGATCCTAAGCATCTTGGCCGGCGTGCGCATGAGCACGATCGCTAAAGGGCTTGGAAACCCGCAGGTTGTGCGCGCCATGCCAAATACGCCAGCTCAGATCGGTCAGGGGATTACCGTGTGGACTGCGACACCAGCCGTCCTCGAACCGCAGCGCGCGCAAGCGCGCATGCTGCTGGGCGCGCTGGGCGAAGAGATCTTCATGGAAGACGAAAAGTATCTCGATATGACGACCGCGCTCAGTGGAACTGGGCCGGCCTACGTCTTCATGTTCATGGAGGCGCTCATCGATGCGGGCGTCCATCTTGGGTTTGCGCGGCGCGATGCCGAACGGTTGGTGCTGCAAACCATGCGCGGTTCCGTGGAGTATGCCATGCGGTCGAACATGCACCCAGCGCCGCTGCGCAATCAGGTGACCAGCCCTGGGGGCACTTCGGCCGCGGCGATCTATGAACTGGAAAAAGGGCGCCTGCGCACAGTGATCGCTGATGCAGTTTGGGCTGCCTATCGTCGTTCCGTTGAACTGGGTGACTTACAGGAGAATGGCAAATAAGGCGTTTGGTTCCTTGTGAGGATAGCCTCGTCGCCCCGCCTGCGCGAGTAAGTAAGACGGGCTTTGTGAAAAAGTGGACAGGTTTGTTTCGATCGATTAAAATCTGACTGGTTAACAGTTTTGCTGCAAGCGATCACCTTTTTGAGGGCCTTTTTACGAGTGCCAGATTGTGGCACAAATTACATGCTGTCTACCGATAGTATCGCCTATTGAATTAGGAGAACCACATGGCGGAAATCTCCAGCAACATCTTTGAGTCTTTCCTGAATCAAGTGAAGGACTACACCCCATCCATAGAATCGGTCGAGGTCGGGTTCGTCGAGGAAGTCGGCGATGGTATCGCGCGCGTTTCCGGGCTGGCCAATATTCGTTTCAGCGAGTTGGTGCGGTTCAGCAATGGCTCCGCTGGCATCGCCTTCAATCTCGAAAAGGACAACGTCGGCATCATCATTATGGGCGACTATGATACGATCAACGAGGGCGACGAAGTGCGCCCGCTGGGTCGTATTGCCTCAGTGCCGGTGGGGATGGGGCTGGTTGGCCGTGTGGTCAACGCGCTTGGTGAGCCGGTCGATGGGCGCGGCTCGATCGACGCAACCGAGTATTACAATGTCGAGCGCATCGCCCCGGGCGTGATGGAGCGCCAAAACGTGAGCCGGCCGGTGCAGACCGGCATCGTCGCCATCGATGCGATGACGCCGATCGGTCGGGGTCAGCGTGAGCTGATCATCGGCGACCGCCAGACGGGCAAGACGGCCCTCGCCATCGATACGATCATCAACCAAAAGGGCAAAGATCTGTACTGCATTTACGTCGCCATCGGCAAGCGGCGCGGCGAGATCGCGCGATTGGTGGCGCTGCTCGAAGAATACGGAGCGATGGATTACACCACCGTCGTCGTGGCCACGGCTTCTGAGGCGGCTGCCCTTCAGTACATCGCGCCCTACGCCGGCTGTGCGATAGGTGAATGGTTCATGGAGAACGGCAAGGACGCGCTGATCGTCTACGACGATCTGTCTAAGCATGCATGGGCCTATCGTCAGGTCTCGCTGCTCATGCGCCGCCCGCCCGGTCGCGAAGCCTACCCGGGCGATGTGTTCTACCTGCACAGCCGTCTGTTGGAACGCGCTGCCCAGTTGAGCGAGGAGCGCGGTGGCGGTAGCTTGACAGCGCTGCCGATCATCGAAACGCTGCTGGGTGACGTGGCTGCCTACATTCCGACGAATGTCATCTCGATCACTGACGGCCAGATTTTCCTTGAGGCAGACCTGTTCAATGCTGGCCAGCGCCCTGCTATCAACGTCGGCATCAGCGTGAGCCGCGTGGGCGGCGACGCGCAGACCAAAGCGATGAAGAAGGTCGCTGGCGGTCTGCGCCTTGACCTGGCGCAGTTCCGCTCGCTGGCAGCGTTTGCGCAGTTTGGTTCCGATCTCGACAAAGCCACCCAGCGCCAGCTTGATCGCGGTCTGCGTTTGACCGAGCTGCTGAAGCAGCCGCAGTACCAGCCGCTGCCGTTAACCGATCAGGTAGCCATTCTGTATGCCGGTACGCGCGGCATGCTCGATACGATCCCAGTGAGTCGCATCAAAGATTGGCAGAACAGCTTCCTGCGCGCCTACCACAGTCAATATGTTGAGATCGCCGATGCGATCGAGGAGTCAAAAGCAGTTTCTGACGAGATCGAGGCCAAGCTGCGCGCGGCGATCGAAGAGTTCAATGCGAGCTTCAACTAGCGCTGGTATCCTGGCGTATTAGAAAGGATGTCAGATGCCTACCGCTCGTGAGATAAAAAAGCGCATCCGCAGCGTCAAGAATATCGGTCAAATCACGCGTGCGCTCGAGGCGGTCTCCGCTTCGCGCGTGCGCAAGGCGCAGGCGCGTGTGCTTGCCAGCCGCGCTTTTGCTGAAAAAGCGTGGGAAATTTTGCTCAATGTCCAAAACTCCTCTACGCGGGGGGTGCCGCTTCACCCACTGCTGACGCCGCGCGAGGAGGTCAAAACTGCGCTGGTCATTTTGATCACATCGGATCGGGGTCTGGCCGGTGCATATAACACCAATGTGCTGCGCGCTGCGCGCCGCTTTACAGAGCGCGTTCCCAGAGAGTATCGCTATATCGCCATCGGCCGCAAAGGCCGCGACTCGCTGGTGCGCCTGCGCGAGAACCTGATTGCTGAGTTCAGCAACCCGGCAGAGGCCTCGATCGCGCATCTTTCACCGGTCGTCCGCATCGCAACGGAGGAGTTTCTGAGCGGCACGGTCGATGAGGTATTGGTAGCCTATACCGATTTCATCAACACGCTGGCGCAGCATCCGCGCGTGCTGCGTCTGCTGCCGCTCATGCCCTACGAGACGGATGACAAGGTGGTATCCGAATATATCAAAGATGCGCCACATGTGACAGCCGGTTCGCTCGATTATGAGTATGAGCCGGGCGCCGCGGCCATTCTTGATGAGATCGTGCCGCGCTTTACCCAGCTTCAACTTTATCAGGCGGTCTTGGAAAGCCAGGCGAGCGAACATTCGGCCCGTATGATCGCAATGCGCAACGCATCGGATAACGCGGCCGGCCTTGCCGAAGATTTGACGTTGGATTACAACAAAGCGCGCCAGGCCGGCATCACCAGCGAGATTCTCGACATCGTTGGCGGCGCCGAGGCGCTTCAAGCTTCAATCGATAAAATTGCGGATGAGATTTTGAAAGCGCAGCAGCCGCTGTCAGTTGCCGAACCTCATGCGTAGCAGGCGTTTGCGGAGACGAGGAGAAAAGAGAGACGATGAGTGAAATTGAGGGGCGTGTTTCCCAGGTTCTGGGCGCAGTGGTCGATGTCGAGTTTCCGTCCGGCCAGCTTCCAGATATCTTTGATGCCATTCGCGTGCCGCGCGAAAACGATGAAGATTTGATCCTCGAAGTGCAGATGCATCTTGGGAACAATTCTGTGCGCACGGTAGCGATGGATACGACCGATGGCCTGCGCCGCAACGTTCCCGCCTTTGCCACCGGCCAGTCGATCTCAGTGCCGGTGGGGGCAGCGTCGCTGGGGCGTGTGTTTAACGTGCTCGGCCGGCCGATCGACATGGGGGATCCTGTGCCCGATGATGTCGTCCGTCGTCCGATTCATGCCCCTGCGCCAGAATTTGAAGAACAATCGACGCGCATCGAGGTTTTCGAGACTGGCTTGAAAGTGATCGACCTGATCGCGCCGATGACGAAAGGTGGCAAGACGGGGATCTTCGGCGGAGCCGGCGTCGGCAAAACGGTGACGATTCAGGAGCTGATCAACTCGATCGCGACCGAACATGCCGGCCTATCGGTATTCGCCGGCGTAGGCGAGCGCACTCGTGAGGGGACGGCGCTCTATTATGAGATGAAAGAAGCCGGCGTGCTCGACAAGCTGGCGATGGTCTTCGGCCAGATGAACGAACCGCCGGGCGTTCGTTTGCGCGTGGCGCTCTCTGGCTTGGCGATGGCGGAACAGTTCCGCGATGAAGGCCGCGATGTGCTGCTCTTCATCGACAACATCTTCCGCTATTCGCTGGCTGGCGCGGAAGTTTCGGCCTTGCTTGGCCGCATGCCGTCGGCAGTGGGCTATCAGCCGACGCTGGCCGATGAGATGGGCCAGCTTCAGGAACGCATCACCTCGACTCGCACCGGCTCGATCACGTCGATGCAGGCGGTCTACGTTCCCGCGGACGACTATTCCGACCCGGCCCCTGTGGCCGTGTTCACGCATCTTGATGGGACGATCGCGCTGGAACGCTCGATCGCCGCACGCGCCATCTTCCCGGCAGTCGACCCGCTGGCGAGCACCAGCAAAATCCTCGATCCGCTGGTCGTTGGCGAAGAGCACTATCGCACCGCGCGCGAAGTGCAGCAGGTGCTGCAGCGCTATAAAGATCTGCAAGACATCATCGCCATCCTCGGCATCGATGAACTTTCAGATGATGATAAGCTGCTCGTCGCCCGCGCCCGTAAGATTGAGCTGTTCCTCAGCCAGCCCATGAAGGTCGCCGAGCAGTTCACTGGCCGCGAAGGGCGCTACGTGCGCGTCAAAGACACTGTGCGCGGTTTTCGCATGATCCTTGACGGTGAGGTCGATCATATTCCAGAACAGCTCTTTTACATGGCTGGGCCGATCGAAGACGTGCTGCAGCGCTACGAAGAGTCTCTACAAGAAGCGTAGAAAGGCAACCTCATGCCGATTGCGGTCGAAGTCGTGACGCAGGAAAGGCTGGTTTTCAGCGAGCCAGAGGCGGATATGGTCATCATCCCGGCATCGGAGGGGACGATGGGTGTGCTGCCTCGGCATGCTCCAGTGCTGACGACCCTCGGTTTCGGGGAACTGATCATCCGTAAAGGGCGGGCAGAGGAATCCTTCGCCATTTATGGCGGGGTCGTGGATGTGCGCCCTGACAAAGTGGTGGTCTTGGCCGATTTGGCTGAGTCGTCCTATGAGATCGATCTCGAAGCGATCGAGGCAGCGCGCGCGCATGCCGCTAAAATGATGACGGAGGGGGTGCCTCCGGAGCAGAACCGTGCGGCAACGCTGGAGCTGCGCCGTGCCGAGCTTGCGCTCAAGATTCAGCGTAAGATACAGTCTCGCGGCGGCCAGGTGATGCGGATCATCGAAAACGACAACCACGAATAAACAGCTGGCTCGCTGGAGAGAAGGCTGTCTCGTCAACGCCCAGATGCGGTCAGGTCAGCGTCTGGGCGTTTTCGTTGATGCTGCGGCAGCGCGCCTGGCAGATCTCTGCGATGAAAATGGGATATGGTATAATGCCGCCACAGATTGACCAGAACCTGTGCGGGTTAAGGCTGCCTCGCCTTCCGGATGGACGAACGCAATGGGATTGTTTGATAAACGACTGGGTGTCGATCTCGGCACCGTGAATGTGCTGATCTACGAAAACGAACAGATCGTCCTGCAAGAGCCGACGCTGGTCGCGCTGACGACGGAAGATGAGCGCATTGTCGAGATCGGCCAGCCAGCGCGCGAGATGCTTGGCAAGGTCGATGATGAGGACATTCAGATCATCCGCCCGCTGCAAAATGGCGTGATCGCCGATTATGAAGTGACTGAAGCCATGCTGCGTCACTTCTTCACCAAAATCGCGGGGCGGATGCGCTTGTTCCGGCCGACGGTGATGATCAGCGTGCCTTATGGCGTCACCAGCGTTGAGAAGCGGGCAGTGCACGAAGCGGCCATTTCAGCCGGTGCCCGAGAGGCATTTTTGATTTGGGAGCCGCTGGCGGCAGCAATTGGGGCGGGGCTGCCGGTTGGAACGCCAGCCGGTGATATGGTCGTCAATATCGGCGGCGGCATCACCGAGGCAGCCGTGCTGACGATGAACAATATTGTCCGTGCGGAGAGCGGTCGGCTTGGCGGTCTGCGGCTTGACGAGGCGATCATCAGCTACGTGCGCCGCAAATACAACCTGACGATCGGCCAGCCCACGGCCGAGTCGGTCAAAATTCAAATCGGCGCAGCCGTGCCGCAGCCGGAAGAACTATCAATGGAGGTGCAGGGTCGCGATAACGTAAGTGGTCTGCCGCGCACGATCACCTTGACGACGGGCGAGGTGGTCGAAGCGATGGAGGAGCCGCTCGATCAGATCGCGGATGTATTGAAAAGAGTGCTGGCCGCCACGCCTCCCGAGTTGGCCTCAGATATCATCGACCGCGGCATCGTCCTCACCGGAGGTGGGGCGCTGCTGCGCGGCATTGAAACCTTCCTGACGCGCGAAACCGGCGTCCCCGTCTTCCGCGCCGATAATGCGATGATCGCTGTGGCGGTCGGCGCAGGCCGCGCGCTCAACGATCCAGCGCTGCTGCGGCGCATCTTGCAAGGGGCGTAATGGTTTCGTGCTGCCAATCGCGATGGAGCGCGCATCAAGCGAGGTAATAGGTCATCCGCTGCAGATGTAATACGGGGTCGATGTACTGCACATGGACGTCCTCAGGCACTTTGAGGTTGATCGGCGCGTAATTGAGGATCGCCTTCACCCCAGCTTCTACCAGTAAATCGGCAACTTCCTGCGCGCTTTCGGCCGGCGTCGCGATCATAGCGATTTTGATCCCGTGCTCTTTGATGATCTGTTGTAGTTGATCGAGCGGCTGGATCGTATAGGCGCCGATCTGCCGGCCAATCTTCTCGGGCGAAGAATCGAAGACGTAAGCGATGTGGAAACCACGATTGGCAAAACCTCGGTAGCGAGCCACGGCGCTTCCTAAGTCACCCGCTCCGATCAGCGCAACCTCCCACTCGCGTTCGATTTTGAGAACGCTGCGCAGTTCTTCACGCAGGCGGCTGATCGAGTAACCGGTGCCCTGCTTGCCAAAACCGCCGAAGTGCGATAGGTCTTTGCGGATCTGGGCCGAACTGATACCGAGGCGTTTGCCCAGCTCGTGGGACGATGTCACCTCGTGTCCCTCCTGAGCGAGCCGTTCAAGCGCACGAAGATAAATTGGCAGGCGGCTGATCACAATATCTGGGATAGTCGACGGCATGATCGCACGGCTCTCCTGTTGAGGGTGACCATTGAATTGAATTTGTGAAAGATCACACACCGATATTACCATCGACGAAAGGTTCCTACCAGTTGATCTTTAACATGGCTGGGAGGCCGCATTAATCTGGGGCACATCTGGGCCGGCAACAATTCTGTTAAAGGGAAAAATTTGTCTTGTTTGAGGGTTCATCTGGGCCTATGATCAACATGTCGTTGGTGAATATCGGCTGAAATTTGATGTCGATACGACGATCTATCTTCGTCCTCATTGTTGTGACGCTGGCGCTGCCGGTCGTCGTCTTCGTCGCGAGCGCCAGCCGGCTGGCCAATACGTCTTTGCTCGATCGCAGCTTGCAGCTTCACACCGTCGGTCGGGGCACGATCGAGGTGACCGTCAGCGCGATAGGCACTGTTGAAGCCAACCGCATCCGCCAGCTAAGCTTTAACGGCGGCGGCCGCATCACCGAGCGTTTGGTGGAGCCAGGCATGTTTGTTCGCGCGGGCGATGTGCTCGTTCAACTGGCCGATGAACCGCAGCGCTTGGCGTTTGAGCAGGCTGAGATTGCCCTGAGGGCGGCCGAATTACAGCGGGACCAACTGCTGGCCGGGCCTGATGAGGCGCAGCTGCGCGTCGCGCAGGCGAACGTGCAAAGCGCACAGGGCGCGGTATCGGCGGTGCTGAACGCCGTCTCTCCGCAAGATCTGCGCGCTGCTGAGTTAGCTTACGAGCAAGCCCAGCAGGCGCTCGCCGATGCTGTGCAAGCGCGCGCTACCGCCCCTGGTGACCAGCCTGAAGCTGCCTATGCGCTGCTCGATGCGCGCGTGGGACAGGCGTCGTTCAATGTGGAAATTGCGCGTTTGCAGCTTGAAGCCTTGCGCGAGGGCCGGCCAGCCGATGTGAATGCGGCCTATGCCCGGCTGGCCCAAGCGCAGCGCGAGCTAGAGCGCTTACAGGCGGGGCCATCACCGTTCGAGCTTGATCGCGCCGAAGCAGCGATCGCCGCGGCGCGCATTGAACGCGATCAGGCGCAAATTGCGCTCGATCGTCAGCGTTTGGTCGCCCCGTTCGATGGTGTCATCACTTCGGTAAATGCCGAGGTGGGAGGGCTGGCTTTGCCTGGAGTGCCGATCGTGGAGCTGGCCGATCTGTCCGAACTGCGTTTGGTGGTACAGGTCGACGAGATCGACGTGCGGCTAATCCGCGAGGGAGCGCCAGCGCGCGTGCGGCTTGACGCCCTGCCCGAAGTGGCGCTTGATGCGGTGCTGGAGAGCATCGCTTTGGTGGGCACGAACAATGCTGGCATCGTCAATTATGATGTCCGTGTGCGTTTACTCACTGAAGATCCCCGTGCGCGGGTTGGTATGACGGCCGAGGCGGCCGTCGTCGTAGAGACGCGCTCTGATGTTTTGGTCGTGCCCAACCAGTACATACGTTTAGACCGTCTGCGGCGCAATGCCTTCGTCAACCTGCTCGAGCCTGACGGAACCCTGCGCGAGGTGAGCGTCACGCTTGGCTTACAAGGGCAAGACAGCAGCGAAGTCATCGCAGGGCTGCGTGAAGGGGATGTGATTGCAGTGGATTTGTCCGGCGATACGATTCCGTTCTTGGGTGGATAGGGACGAACCATGAAGCGGCTGCTCAGGCTTGTGCTGATCGTCGGAATGGGTGTCGCCGCGCTTTACATCGCGCAAACGGCGCTGGTGTCGCGCCAGCGCGAGGCGCTTGAAGCGCGCGCCGCGCAGGTGCTCGACGAAACCGAAGCGCGTCTCGATACGCTGCGCGTCACAGTCGGCGCGACCGGCACTGTGCTGCCCGCGCGCCAGAGCACGCTGGCATTCGAACAGACGGGCGTCGTCCGTGAAGTGGCCGTTGAAGCTGGTGAATGGGTGCCGGCGGGGACGGTGCTCGCGCGTCTCGATACGACCGATCTGGATATATTGGTCGAAAATGCCCTCGTCGCTTTAGAGCTTCAGCGCATCGCGTTCGATGCGCTCGCTGCGCCGGCCCGCGAAGAGGATATCGCCGTCGCAAGGGCTGCCGTGGCCAGCGCGCAGGCGTCCGTCAACGCGGCGCTGTCGACGGGCGTCACGCCGCAGCAGGCAGAGATCGCGCGGCTGCAAAGCGAACTGGCGCGCAATCAGCTCTGGCAGGCGCAGCTTCAACGCGATCTGGCCCTCAACCAACCCGCCGTTGGCCCCAGTTTTGATTTGGGCGCCCTCATCCCAGACGATGTTGACGTGCCGCCTGACCTTGTTAACCAGGTCAATGCGGCACTTGCCGGCCTGCTTCCCAGCTTTCCTTCTGGCGCGCCCGCAGCGGGCAGTTTCACCGCAGGGTTAAATCAGGCGGAGTTCGGCGTCGCTATTGCCGAGGCTAATGCCGAGGCGGTTGCCGGGCGAACCGCAAACCAAGGCTCGGTCGCTTCAGCCAATGCGGCGCTGGTCGCAGCACAAGCGCAGCTCGACCGGTTGGTCAACGGCGCTTCCGATGCTGAGATCGAGCTGGCCGAACTGAACTTGATGCGGGCAGAACTGGCGGTGCGCCAAGCCGAGGCCGCGCGCGCCCGGGCGCAGATCGCCGCTCCTTTTGACGGCGTCGTCGCGCAGGTGAACCTGGTCGAAGGTCAGCCGCCTCCCAGCGGCAGCCCCGCCTTTGTGTTCATCGATAACAGCAGGTTCTATGTGGATCTCTCCATTGATGAGATCGACATTGTCGAAGTTAAAACCGGGCAGTTGGTCAACTTTAACCTCGATGCCCTGCCTGACCAGCGTGTGACTGGCCGCGTTGAGCGCGTCGCCATCGCCCCGATCAGAGTGGGCCAGCTCGTAACTTACCCCGTGCGCGTCGCGCTCGACGCCACGGATGCCCCGCTGCGTGTGGGCATGAGCGCCACTGCGACCATCATCGTCGATGAGATCGACGAAGCCCTTGTGCTTCCGAACCGCTTCATCCGCATCGATCGCGCAACCGGGCGCGCCTTCGTCACCGTCCAACGCTCTCCCGGTCGCTTTATGGAGGTGGGGGTGGAGCTGGGCTTGCGCGGGGATTTTGAGAGCCAAATTCTCAGCGGGCTGCAGGCTGGCGAGCGCGTCGTGCTGCTGCCGCGCGGGACGTTCGATCCCTTCACAGGGCCGCCCGGAGGGCCGTGACGTGCTGCATCTCTTTAACCGCTCCAAACAAAATGGACAGCCCGCCCCAAGTGAAGACGGCCGCAAGATCGTCATTGATATTCGCGGCATCAGCAAGGTCTATAAGATGGGCGATATCGAAGTTCACGCCCTGCGCGGCGTCGACCTGCAGATCGCCGAGGGCGAATTTGTATCGATCATGGGGCCGTCTGGTTCCGGCAAAAGCACTTTGATGAACATCCTCGGCGCGCTTGACCAGCCTACCACCGGCGAGTACTACTTAGACGGCGTCAACGTCAGCCGTTTAAGCGAGGCTGAACTGGCAGTGGTGCGCAACAAAAAGATCGGTTTCGTCTTTCAAAGCTTCAATTTGTTGAAGCGAACCACCGCGCTGCGTCAGGTTGAGCTGCCGCTGATTTACGCCGGGGCGCCCAACCGCACCAAGCGCGCCAAAGCGGCCTTAGAAGCGGTGGGGTTGGGCGCGCGCCTGCATCACCTGCCCAGCGAGCTCTCAGGGGGGCAGCAGCAGCGCGTTGCCATCGCGCGCGCGCTCGTCAATGAACCAGCGATGATTCTCGCGGATGAGCCAACTGGCAACCTCGATTCGCGCAGCGGCACCGAAGTTATGCAAATTTTCCAGCGCTTGAACCGCGAGCAGGGGATTACCGTCGTCTTTGTCACTCACGATCCATGGATCGCGCGCCATACCGAACGGGTGATCATGCTGCGTGATGGTAAGATCATCGCTGATCGCGCGGTGGCGCAGCCTCTGATCGCTGGTGAAGCGGAACGGCCGTCGGAAGCTGACGAAATGCAAGCGATCTTCGAAGATGTTTATTACGGTGGCTCTCGTGAAGAGTATAACTGACCAGAGCGTCGATGAATCTGCTTGAAAGCTTTCGTGTTGCGATTGATGGGCTGCTGACCAACCGGCTGCGCTCGATCTTGACGACGCTTGGCATCATCATCGGCGTTGGCGCGGTGATCGGATTGGCGAGCTTGGGGCGGGGGGTG
>DAOTYT010000250.1:0-4281 GCA_034434615.1 Anaerolineae bacterium
GCAGGAGGACGTATTGTGGCAGCCAGATTAAAACCTCAGCGCCAAAGTCAAAGTTGCACTCGGATGCATCGAGGGAAGCTGTGATGACGCGCCCGCTTGAGGGAGTTCGCATCCTTGATTTGACGCGCCTACTGCCCGGCGCCATCTGCACGCTGCTGCTGGCCGACCTCGGTGCCGATGTGATCAAGATCGAAGCGCCAGGAGGCGGCGATTACGCGCGGCACATGCCGCCGCTGATCGATGGCGAGGGGGCCGTTTTCCGCGCGACTAATCGCGGCAAGCGCAGCGTGGTCATCGACCTGAAGGATGAGCGTGGGCAAGCGCTGCTGGCGCGGCTGGCCGTGCGCGCCGATGTGGTGGTCGAGAGCTACCGTCCTGGGGTGATGGCGCGCCTGAACTGCGGCTATGAAAACCTGCGAGCGCATAACCCTCGCCTCGTCTATGCTTCGCTTTCCGGCTGGGGGCAAACTGGCCCCTATGCTGCGCATGCCGGCCATGACCTGAACTACGTCGCAGTGAGCGGGCTGCTCGGCACTATGGCGATGCCGCAGCCTTTCGGCGGGCAGGCTGCCGATGTCGCTGGTGCCTATGCGGCTGCGGCCGCGATCGCTGCGGCGCTGCTGCGGGCGCGCTCTACGGGCGAGGGCGCCTTCGTCGATCTGTCGTTATATGAGGCCGGCCTATTGCTGGGGACGGTGGCTTTAGTTGAGGCGGCTGCCGCGCGCGCGGGCGGCCAGCGGGCGCTTCCTTTCGGGCGCGGCGCGCTCTCCGGCCGGCAGGCGTGTTATAACGTCTACCAGGCTGCCGATGGCCGCGCCGTGGCTCTGGCCGCGCTCGAGCCAAAGTTCTGGGCGAATTTCTGTCATGCCGTTGAGCGACCAGACCTGATCGAGGGATACCTTAATCCCGAACGCCAGCCCGATCTCATTGCCGAACTGCGGCGCTTGTTCGCCTCGCGCTCATCGAGCGAGTGGGCCGCGCTGCTCATTCCCGCTGAGTGCTGCTTCACAGTGGTCAACACGCCCGATGAGGCGCTTGACGATCCACAGGCGAAAGCGCGGGGGATAGTTCAGTGCGCGGACGATGGCTCCCTGCATCTTGCCAGCCCCTTACATCTTGATGAGACGCCGGCTGTGCCTGCGACCTCACCAGCGCCCCGCTTCGGCGCCGATACGCGCGACATCCTGACCGAAGTGGGCCTCGGTCAGGAAGAGATCGATGCGCTCGTCGAACTGGGGGTGATCGGCCTGGGCGAAAGCGGCTAGCCGTTCAATGCTCAGTCAGGCGAACTTACATGATGATATTGAACAGATAGCCGGTCAAGATGATGCCGAGGGCGACCACTCCGACGAAAATGGCGATCAGCCGCGGCCTGAGAACTTTGCGCAGAATGATCATCTCTGGCAAGCTCAGGGCGACGACGGACATCATGAATGCGAGCACCGTGCCAAGCGCCGCGCCTTTATCGAGCAGGGCGCTGGCGATCGGGATAATGCCCGCCGCGTTCGAGTACAGCGGGATGCCGAGCACGACGGCAGCCGGCACCGACCACCACGCCCCTTGTCCCATGATGCTGCTCAGGGCATTTTCTGGGACAAAACCATGGATGAACGCGCCGATCCCAATGCCGATGATCACGTAAACCCAGACGCGGCCGACGATCTCGCGCGTGCTCTGGGCGGCCTGCTGGAAACGTTCAGTCCAGGTCAGTTTTTCTTCAAGGGCACCTCCCTGCACGCGCTTGGCTTTCGCCTCAAATACGAACGATTCCACGTAGCGCTCCAGGCGCATTCGCCCTAGAATTAGCCCCGCCACGACTCCGATGGTGATCCCCGAGATCAGATATAACAAAGCCACCTGCCATCCGAACAGGCCAAGCAGCATGACAAAGGCGACCTGATTCATGATCGGCGACGTGATCAGGAACGAAAATGTGATGCCGAGCGGGATGCCCGCCTGCACGAAACCGATAAATAACGGCACCGACGAGCACGAGCAAAACGGCGTGATCGCGCCAAACATCGCCGCCATGAGGTTGCCGACGCCGGCGCCACGTCGCTCAACCAGCGCGCGGACTTTATCGGGATTGACGAAGGTCTGGATAGTCGTGATCAGAAAGATCATGCCGGAAAGCAGCAGCAGGATCTTCGGGACATCATAGATGAAGAAATTGACCGCTTCACCGATGGCGCTGTGCGGATCCAGCCCGATGAGCGCGAAGGTCACCCAATCGGCGATCGGCTGTAAATTGCTGTAAATGACCACCCAAACGACAGCGAGCGCACCGACCAGCAAAAAAGTGCGCCGCTCATCGCGCGAAGGGGAGAGCTGCATCAGCCGCATGATGATTGCCTTTCGTCGTTGTGACAGCTATTGAGCCGCAGAGAAATCGGCGGCCCAAGCCACGATCTGTTCGCGCTTAGGGATGCGCCCTGCCGAGACCAGCGTCTCATTGATGACGAGACCGGGCGTGCTCAAGATGCCGTAGGCCATCATATCGGCATACTCGGTCACTTTAATCAGCTCAAAGTCAAAACCATTTTCGGTGAGCGCTGTGGCAACTTCTTGTTCGAGCCGTTTGCAATTGGCGCAGCCTGAGCCGAGGATCTTAATGGTAAGCATCGTTCTTTTCTCCATAGACGCTGATGTGATGGTTGAGTCGTCTTCAACATAGCACTGGGCCGGCGCTCGGTGAAGTGTCGAAAGTCATGCACTGAAGGTGCCAGTTGACATAGATGATCATCGATGTATTCTGCTATAAATATTGGTAATCGTAAATGAGAAAAGAAAGGCGTTGCACGATGCAGCTTGAGGAAAACACAAGCGTTCACTTAAAAGCACGGTCATCCGCTGGGTTTGTATCGTTGTTGGAGGGCGACGCCTGCGCGGCGGGGCTGAACCTGCGCCTTGAAAACGCTCAGGCAGTTCAAATGGCAGAAGCGTTCAAAGCGCTTGGTCACCCAGTGCGCCTGCAAATCCTCGACCTGCTCAGCCAGGAGGGTGCGCAGCTTTGCAGCTGCGACCTGGAGCGGCATTTTAATCTGACGCAGCCGACCATTTCCCATCATCTTCGCACGCTGCGCGAAGCAGGGTTGATCACTTCCCATACGCGCGGCGTGTGGGTGCATCACCACATCAACCCATCCGCCCTAAGCGCGCTGCGGCTGCTGCTGACCTTGATCACCCCAACGGCTCAACGATAGCAGGTTTATGACGGCGCAGTAATTAAGTTGACAAAAGATCAATTCTATGGTTCACTTGATGTGAACGTTCACATCGCCTGTTTCCGGTGAACGTTGTGGCCAAATAGATGCGCAAAATAAGGTTATTTCAATGTACACAATTGGGATTGACTTCGGCACTTTATCCGGCCGCGCTCTGCTGGTCGATGCGCGCAGCGGCGCTGAAATTGCCACAGCGGTCTTTGATTATCCCCACGGCGTCATCGACAAGGTGCTGCCGACCACCGGGCGCCTGCTCCCTCCGGAATGGGCGCTTCAGCATCCCCAGGACTATCTCGATGTTTTTACCCACACCGTGCCAGCTGTGATTAAGGACAGCGGCGTCGACCCGTCGGAGATCGTCGGCATTGGCATCGATTTCACCGCCAGTTCGCCCCTGCCGGCCAAAGCCGACGGGACGCCGCTGTGCTTTTTACCAGAATTTCGTGATGAGCCGCACGCCTACGTCAAGCTGTGGAAGCACCACGCCAGCCAGCCGCAAGCCGATCGCATCAACGCGCTGGCGCGCGAGCGAGGAGAGCCGTGGCTCAAGCGCTACGGCGGCAAGTATTCTTCGGAATGGTTTTTCAGTAAGCTGCTGCAAATTGCTGAAGAAGCCCCGCACATCTATCAGGCGATCGATATCTACATCGAGTCGGCCGACTGGGTAGTGTGGCAGCTCACCGGCGTGCTGACGCGCAACACCTGCACCGCCGGCTACAAGATGCTCGTTCAAAATGGGGACTATCCCTCTCCCGAGTTTTTCGCCGCGCTGCACCCGCTGATGGCCGACGTGATTGGCACCAAAGTTGGCCGCGAGTTTGCGCCGCTCGGCGCGAAGGCCGGCGAACTGCGCCCGGAGATGGCCGCGCTGATGGGCCTGCGCCCCGGCATCGCGGTAGCAGTTGCCAATGTCGATGCCCATGTGACCCTCCCAGCCGTGCGCGCTACCGAACCGGGCATCATGGTCATGATCATGGGCACTTCGACGTGCCACGTGATGAATGGCGATGAGCTGCGCGATGTCGAAGGGATGTGCGGCGTCGTCGATGGCGGCGTC
>DAOTYT010000251.1:0-8122 GCA_034434615.1 Anaerolineae bacterium
GCTTGGATTGACAAGTTCCGTGCCTTACTGGTGCGCTTTGACCGCAAAGCGGCTCACTTCATGGGCGCACATTACATTGTTTTCGCGCTTATCAACCTCCGCCATCTACTGGCTGAGCAAAAGTCTCAATGAGTTCAATGTCGAGGCGGGAAAACACAGGTGATTGTTCGAGGATCTTATTGGCTTACAAAGTTTGTCCCATTTGCGGCACTCCAGCACACCGTAATGTGACTTTGTGCAGCACTTGTGGGACGACGCTAACCAGCGTAGAACCGGTCATTCAAGAGAAGAAACGCAGCCCAGCCTACACCTACGATCGCCAGCACGGTGAAACCGATCTGTTAGAGGGCGATCTGAGTCGCCGCGGGCCGTTTCTTCTGTTTAGCGCACTGCTCGTGGTGACCATGCTCATTTGTGCTGGTGCGGTCTTGTTTGCTGCTGCCAGCCTAGTGACGACGGCGAATCGTCCGGCCGAGCGCGATCCAATAAGCGAGAGCGCGATCACGGATGCTGCGCCCGCGCTTGGGCCAGTTGATGACTCCGCACCACTGTTGATCAGCACGAACACGCCAAGACCAACCATGATCATGGCGACGATTACGCCTGCGCCGCCCACTGAGACCCCCATACCAACACCTGGCCCATGTGAAGTGCGCGTGCAAGCAGGGGATGACCTGATCACGCTTGCTTATGGATGTGGACACCGCAGCTTGGAAATCATCCCGGTAATTTTGGAGCTAAACAACCTGCGCGCGCCTGAAGCGATACAGGCTGGCCAAACGCTCATCATCCCATGGCCGACGCCAACCCCAGATTCAGATGCTCCAGTGCCTGAGGAAAATCCTCCCCTTGAGGAGACTGGCGCGGAAAACAGCAGCGCAAACAGCGCAGTCGTCTTTAGGGAACCCGCGTCTGTGGCCCAAGCCCAGGCACCGACTGCGCGGCCAACGGCAACGCTGCTGCCTGGCGTGCAGTGGCACACCGTACAGCCCAATGAGAGCATTGCTACCATCTCGTACTTGTACCGAACCCGCGCCGAGACACTGGCGCAGCTCAACCCCGAGATTCCGTTCTCGCAGTGCGATTTCCGCTACGAGGCGGGCGGGGCGCGCTGCCAAGTCATCTTACGCATTGGCCAGCAGATACGCGTTCCAGCGCCAACCCCCACCCCCACCCTTCCCCCCACGCTCACAGGAAGCGAGACACCAACGCCATCCCCCACACCTACTTTCAACGCGCCCAGCCCCTTAAGCCCAGGCGATCGCGCCCTGTTCCGAAACGGTGACTTGATCACACTGCGCTGGGTTTCTACTGGCACCCTCGGCCCTGGTGAGGTCTACCGCGTCACTGTTGATGACCTCACCCGTGGGGAACGTTATACGACCGACACGACTGAACTTTTCTTCATCGTGCCAGAAGCATGGCAAGGGGATACCGCTCGACGACATGATTACGAATGGCGCGTCAGCGTCATCCATATCGATGACCCGGACACGCCGATCTTCACGACGCAAACGCGCCTTTTCACTTGGGAAGGGCGTGAGGGGACTGGAAGATGATCAACTCTCGTTACAGTCTTGTGTTGAGCGCCGGACTGCTGTTGTTGCTCGCCTGCCAAATTGCAACGCCGATTGGCGGCCCAACCCCCGCGGTCTTGGAGACCCTCGAGCCGACCACGCCACTTGAGACGCCAACTCCTGAGCTGCCGACCGAGCCTCCAACCGCGACGCCTCGGCCTGTGTTAGAAAGCCCCACGCCAACGCCCACTGAGGGGCCTCCCACTGCCACATTTACGCCGACCCCGACCCCTGGGCCGGTTGAATACGTGATTCAGCCTAATGACACGCTTCTATATATCATCCAGCGGCCTCCGTTTAACTACCGCGATACGAGCGTCATCACCGAGATCCTGCTGCTGAATCCGAATATTCCCAGCGCAGACCGCCTTCCTGGCCCCGGCTCGACCATCCTAATTCCGCTGCCAACGCCGACTCCGGTGCCTGAAGGATGGGAATTGACGCAGATCGCCCAACCTAACCTCGCTCAGTTCGAAGTCCTCCGCGACGCTGAAATCGTCGAGTACCGTGTAAACGAAGGGGAAACCGTCCTTGGCATCGCCCAACGTAACGCGACCACGCTGGCGATCCTCGCGACGTTGAACCCAGGGCTAGGCTTCTTTGGCTGCGATTTCACGAATCCGAGCGGCGGGCCGGACTGCAACGTGTCCCTGCAAGTGGGGCAAATTGTAAACGTCCCTGCTTTGACTCCTACCCCTACGCTGTCGCCAACCTTTTCCGGCAATGAAACGCCGACCCCCACACCGACTTACCCGCCGCCGAGCATGGTTTTCCCACCACAAGATGCGAGTGCTTCAGCGCGCACATTTCATCTGCAATGGGTCAGCGTTGGCATTTTGCAGCCGCAGGAATACTATGTCGTCCAGATTGAGGATTTAACGGCTGGCGTCACCCATACTGATCTCACGAAGAACACATCCTACGAGCTGCCTGAGAGTTTAATCCCCACCAGTGGCCAACCCCATCAAATTCGCTGGCGAGTGAGCATCGGCGCGCCGAACGAGCAAGGCGCCTACCGAATCATCAGTGGCGAGGGCGACTGGCGCAGCTTCTGGTGGCAAAGCCGCTAGCTGCGGCCAAACTCTCGGGCGAGCTGATCGCTGGTCATATGGATCATTGTGGGCCGGCCGTGCGGGCAAGTGAGCGGCATGCGGCAGCGTTCGAGCTGACGGATGAGCGACTGCATCTGCTCGATGCTCAGCACCTGCCCGGCCTTGATCGCAGCTTGTTTACAGACGCGGCGCACAATCTTATCTTCGATCGTGCTTTGGGCGGGTTCTGCGCCCCGTTCAAGGTCACTGAGAATGCCGGCGATCACTTTAACGGGGTCCTGATCGGCTAAAATGGCTGGCACAGCGCGGATGACGAAGACATTAGGGCCGAATGGTTCTAGTGCGAAGCCGAGCGAAGCCAGCGCTTCAAGATGCTCCTCAAGCACGCGCGCCTCCGCTGCCGAAACGTGGATCGTTTGAGCGGAAAGCGCGAACTGGGAGATGGGCTGCTGGGCTGCGAACTCGTCCATAAACTGCTCAAACAAAACCCGTTCGTGAGCAGCGTGCTGGTCAATGAGATACATGCCGGCAGGGCCTTCGGCGACAATGTAGCTGGCGCCGACCTGCCCGACGACGCGCAGCATCGGCAAATTACGAGGGCGCAGCGGAGCGCCCGGCCCCTCTGGGATCGCAGTGGGGTCAGGCTCGAGATCGACGATTCCATGCCTATGTTGCCCGCTGGACTCTAGAGGCAAGCCCATAGGAGTCTGGAACGTATCGCGCGCAGGATCCCAGACCAATTCGCTGGAAGAACGCGCAAACCTTCCCGCGCGCAGCGCAGGGGTTTCTCCATGTTCAATCAGCGAGCGCCGCACGGCGCGCTGCACTGCCGCAAAAACGGCATCGCCATTGCGAAACCGCACTTCTGCCTTGGTGGGATGAACGTTAACATCAACATCCTCCGGCGCCATTTTGATCATCAAAACGGCCATTGGATAGCGACCAGTCATCAACAGCGTGTGATAGGCCTGAATCACCGCATAGGTCAGGCTGGCATCTTGAATCCATCGCCCATTCACAAACAGGGTAATCTTGCTACGATCGGCTCGGTTATGCGATGGCGCCGACACATAGCCATGAACGCGGATGCCAAGATGAACATCGTCAACCTCAAACAACTGTTTCACCTGGTCAAGCGCCAGAGTTTGCACCAGCACGTCGAGAAGCTGACCGCTGCCGTGCGTTCGCAGCAGCTCGCGACCATCCTGCTCAAGCAAAAAACGCACTTGTGGATAGGCCATCGCATAGCGTGAAACGACCGTCGCGATCTGGCGTTTTTCGGTAGTCTCTGACTTAAGGAATTTTAACCGGGCAGGCGTATTGAAAAAGAGGTTTTCAACTGTAATGGTTGTGCCTTGCGGGGCGCCTACGGCTCGGCGTGTTTGTACCTGCCCCGCTTCCAGGCGCATCTGTGTCCCGGTTCGTTCACGATGATGGCGGGTGACCACCGTCAACTGGCTAACCGATGCAATGCTGGCGAGCGCCTCTCCACGGAAACCAAGCGTCTCAATTCGATAAAGATCATCTGCATGGGCCAGTTTGCTCGTGGCGTGGCGCGCAAATGCCAGCTCTACGTCCTCGGCCAGAATACCGCTTCCATCATCGCTCACCTGCATGCGACGGCGCCCATCGCCGAGAACAGCAATGCGGATCTGCGAGCTGTTGGCATCGAGGGCGTTTTCGATCAGCTCTTTAATGACGGCGGCCGGTCGCTCAACGACTTCACCCGCGGCTATCTGCGCAACAACCTCATCTGGCAGGACTTGAATAGGCATACAAGCGGCTTTATGACGAACACCTGTGCGACACAGATGTCAGTGTAACCGAAATTGGCTGTGGATTCAATTCCGCTGCGCGCAGGTCACTTCCTAGAAAAGCGTTGAGACGGGGAATTGGTCGCGCAGGTTCAATTAGGTCTTAAAAAATTAGAACAAGAGATAACACAGCGTAAAAGCTCATAAAAGGCCTTGCTTGCACCGCTATTTCTTTCATGTTAGACTGACATTGAGGAATCTACTGGCTCGCCTCTAGATACGGGCGATACTATGGCAGAAAAAATCCTTGTCGTAGACGACGATATTGACAGCCTCAAACTGATTGGATTAATGCTTCAGCGTAATGGTTATGAGGTCATCGCTGCCAACGCTGGTCATCAAGCGATCGCACGAGCTGCCACTGATCGGCCGGATCTGATCATCCTCGATGTGATGATGCCCGATATGAACGGCTATGAAGTTTGTCGCAGGTTGCGCAATAATCCCGATACGCGCAGAATTCCGATCATCATGTTCACGGCCAAAACATTGATCGATGATAAGGTTGCGGGGTTTGAAGCGGGCGCCGACGACTATCTCACAAAGCCTACACATCCTGCCGAACTTGCCTCGCGCGTAAAATCGATACTCGCGCGTAACGTGACGCAGCGCCAAGTCGCCCTGAATAGAGGGGCGACCATTGGTGTACTCGGGGCAAAAGGCGGCGTGGGCACAACGACTGTCGCCCTCAACATCGCCGCCGCCCGTTTGCTGGCAGGCGACAACCCGATCTTGGCGGATTTCCGACTGGGTATGGGCAGCCTTGGTTTATCATTCGGCATCGTTGATGCTAATGGTATGGCGCATGTGTTTAGTGTCCCTGCCGATGAAGTGCGCCAGCCTACGATCGATAAGGAAATCGTTACCCACAGCACTGGTCTGCGTCTACTATTGTCTTCAGCGCGCGCCCAAGAAGCGCATCTAAATTACTCGGATGATCAAGCGATCGCTGTCATTCGAACGCTGCGGACTATGGGCCGTCCCGCTGTGTTTGATCTCGGCAGCGGCACATCTCAGCGTATCCTTCAGCTTCAGCGCGAGATCGACAACCTGGTGATCGTCGTCGACCCCGTGTTGGTGACGCTGGCGATGGCGCGCGAACTGATTCAAGAGATCGAGCCGAACCGCCCGGAGGGCAGCAAACTGCATGTGGTCGTGGTCAACCGTGCGGCATCCAGCTCACCCCCATCGTGGCAAGAGGTGGAGCGGCTGATCGGTCGTGAGATTCGCGGCATCATCTCGCTCGCTTCGGAGTTAATGTCGCAGGCGCTGCAGGCGCAAACGGCTGCCGTGATGTACCAACCAACCGCAATCGCCTCGACGCAGTTGATCAAACTGGCCGAAGATTTGACGGCGCGCGCTCGCGTGCCAGCCAAGGGCGAAGTTGCAACGTAAAGAGTTATGGAAAATTCACGAACAGTTATTTTTGAGATAGCCCAGCTGCTGCGCTTTGCGCAGTATGCCGTCGTTTTTACTGGCGCCGGAATCAGCACCCCTTCAGGCATTCCAGATTTTCGCAGCCCTGAATGCGGTCTATGGGCCAATGTTGACCCGATGACGGTGGCCAGCCTCTATGGTTTTCGACAAAACCCGCGCGCGTTTTATGATTGGGTTTACCCCCTTGCGCGAACTACACTTTCTGCTTTGCCAAACCCTGCACACGAAGCGCTCGCCCGGCTGGAGCAGCGAGGCATTATCAAAGCAGTCGTAACGCAGAACATCGATACTTTGCACACGCGCGCGGGAAGCCAGCGCGTGTTTGAGCTGCACGGTCATCTGCGTGAGGCGACCTGCATTCACTGTTTTCGCGTTTATCCGGGCGAGGAGATCCTGCTGCAATTTTTGGAAGACCGCGCTGTGCCACAGTGCCCTTCATGCGGCGGCGTCATTAAGCCAAATGTGATTTTATTCGGTGAGCAGCTTCCGCATGAGGCCTATCAGGCCTCGCGAGAGGCCGCACGGCGCAGTGACTTGATGATCGTTGTTGGTTCATCCCTTGAAGTCGCTCCCGCAAGCGATATTCCGTTGTTAGCCGCTCAAACAGGGGCGCGGCTGGTCATCATCAACCGCGATCCAACACCGTTCGATCGGCATGCCGCGCTGGTGGTTCATGGAGATGCTGCGCACATTCTGCCAGAAATTGCCGACCTCGTTGAGGCGCAATGATCGCCAACTCTCGCGACCAAGACGCTGAGAAAAAACTGCTCGCGCGCTACGAGCGAATTATTGAGATCAGCCAGCAGCTCACGTCAACGCTGGATCACATGGCGCTGCTGCGTCAAATCGTCGCCGCGGCCATTGAACTTACCGACAGTGAAGCATCGTCGATCTTGCTGCTTGACTCAAATACCGGGGAGCTGCGCTTCGAACTTGCCTCTAATCTCACAGCTGCGCAGTTCGAGTCAATCGTGGTTCCGTTGGAGGGCAGCATTGCGGGCTGGGTGGTCTCCCATGGGGAGGCGCGTGTCATTGAGGACGTCACGCGCGAGCCAAGCTTTTTTAAGTCCGTTGACGATACCCTTCAATTTCAGACGCGCAATATCCTCGCAGTGCCTCTAAAGGTGCAGAAGCAGACGATCGGTGTGCTCGAGGCGGTCAACAAACTGAATGGGCTTCGTTTTGACGACGAAGACGTCCGAATGCTCACTATCCTCGGCGGCCATGCGGCGATTGCGCTCGAAAATGCTCGGCTGTTTCAGCAGAGCGACTTTATGGCGGAAATGGTGCACGAACTGAGGACGCCGCTCTCATCTCTGAGGACGAGCATCGTGCTGCTTCAGCGAGATGATCTGCCCGAACAACGTCGCAGCACGATCGTTGAGACGATGAAAAGTGAGACGGAGCGTTTGATACAACTGACAAGCGATTTCCTCGATCTGGCCCGCTTAGAATCCGGGCGGGTGCGGCTTGAATTAGCGCCCGTTGAACTGGCGCCGTTGGTTGAAGAATGTCTGAATATCACGCAGGCGCAGGCGGATGAGAGGGGGATTCAACTGCGCACTGAGATCGAGCCGGTGGCGATCGTTGCCGATCGAGGCAAGTTCAAGCAGGTGCTGCTCAATTTGATCACGAACGCCATCAAATATAATCGCGAGAAAGGCCGTGTTGATGTGCGCGCAGGTCGCCTGCTTCGGAAGGAGGGTGCTTTTGTCCAAATTGCCGTAGCCGATACCGGGTATGGCGTTTCGAAAGAGAATCAAAAGCTGTTATTCCAGAAATTCTATCGCGCTGCCGATACTTCGGGCTTCACACAAGGCACTGGGCTTGGACTTGCGATCGCCAAACACATCATCGAGGGACACGGCGGTCACATCTGGATGGAGAGCGAACCTGGATATGGGTCAACTTTCTACTTAGCAGCAGCGGCCGTCCCCTAAAATTCCAACAAATATTTAAGCGCTCCAGGCTGGGCCGCGCGCTCGAAAGCGAGAAGTCCCTCCTCGATTGAGAAACGCCCTTCTATCAAAGATTCAGTATCGATCAACCCACTCTCAAGCAGGCGAATTGCAGAAGCAAACCGACCGCACCGGCTGCCAACCACCGTGATTTCATCAACGACGAGCTTCGACATGTTGACCTGCGCAAGGCCAACATAGGTGCTCTTCAAGACGATCGTCCCACGCGGCTTCACAAGCGCGAGAGCATCTGCGAAGCCATCCTGCGTGCCCGTGCAATCGAT
>DAOTYT010000252.1:0-2815 GCA_034434615.1 Anaerolineae bacterium
GTTGAACCCTGAAGTGCGCCAGCGCGTCGCGGTTGAGCGCTACATGGCCAATTCGCTCACAGTGGCTGGCCTCAGCACTGTAGTCTCGCTCACGTTCGGCACGCTGGCTGGTTACGCATTCGCTCGCTTTCGCTTTCGCTTTCACACCGCCTTGTTCCTCGCGATCATGTTTTCTCGTTCGGTTCCAGGTGTCGCGCTCAGCCTGCCGCTTTTCTTGCTCTTCACGCGCTTGGGTTTGGTCAACAACGTGACCGGGCTGGCGTTCGTCTACGTAGCCATTAATATCCCTTTTACGGTATGGCTAATGGACGGGTTTTTCCGACAAATCCCTTACGACCTAACTGAAGCAGCCTATATCGATGGCTGCAGTTACTGGACGGCTTTCTGGCGTGTCAACCTGCCGCTGGCGCTGCCGGGGCTGGCCACTGCAGCGATCTTCGCGTTTTTGGCCTCGTGGAACGAATTTCAGATCGCCAGCGTCCTCACGCGCAGCAACGATGCGCGCACGTTTCCGCCCGGGCTGTTCGCCTTTACGCAGCAGTTTACAGTGGATTGGCGCGGGATGTGCGCGATGAGCGTGCTCATGATGATACCGGCCATTGTTTTCGTCATCCTCACGCAGCGCAACCTGGTGCGCGGGTTAACGTTTGGAGCGGTCAAAGGCTAAGGCTGATGAAAAACGTTCGCGCTTCTTGCGCCTCCACTGACTGACTAGGAGTCCTAACCCCATGCCGACAGTCCTCGTTTATTGGTCACCGGGGCGCAGCAGCGCTCAGAAGGCGCGCGTCATTCGTGGCATCACTGACGTATTGGTCGAGGAGGGCGGCGCGCGAAGAGAGGATGTGACGATCATTTTTCAGGATATCGCTCCCGGAGATGCGGGCCGCGGCGGAGAGCCGCTCGTGCCGCCGGCGTTCAGCCAGCCACAGACGATCAATACGCCAGAAGCGCACAACAGCGCGCCGCCACCGCCGCCCGCTCACGGTGATTAGCGCTGGGCCGTGTGCTCGGCGCTCAGCTGGGCAAGCACCCGATCGACGAAGAGGGCTGCCAGCCCGGTATATTGTACGGGGTCTAACAAGGCGTCGATGGCAGCGTCGTCGAGGTGCGCTTTGACGCGCGGGTGCTGCTTCAGGGCCGTGCTGAACGGCACCTTATCTTCAACTGCGGTCATCGCCGCTTCATAGACGACGTCGTGCGCCTGCTGGCGCCCGATGTGCTGGCCCAGCGCGAGCATCACCCGCTCGGCCAGCAGCAGGCCGCCGCTTCGGTGGAGGTTGTTCAGCATGGCTTGCGGATAGACGCGCAGCCCACTGAAGACCCGTTCCGTCAGCAGCAGCGCGCCGTGCGTCATGATGCAGAGTTCAGGCAAGAAAGCCCACTCCATTTGAAAGCTTGACCAATCGCGCTCATGCTCGTGAAACATGGCATCGACCGCGGTGGCGGCGTGCTGGCGCGTCAGCCGCGCAAGAGTAAGGATCGCTTCGCACAGCATCGGGTTGCGTTTTTGCGGCATCGTGCTGCTGCCCACTTTGCCCATCTCGAACGGCTCTTCGACTTCGCCGAACTCGATCTTCTGCAAGTCGATGATCTCGTGGGCTATTTTGCCAAGCGTCGCGCTGATCAACGTCAGCGTCATGGCGAACTCAGCGATATGATCGCGCGCAGCATGCCATGCGATCGGCGGAACGTTGAGTTCAAGCTCGTGCATAAGCAGTCGTTGAATTTCAAGACCGTGCTCGGCCACGCTGGCCAGCGTGCCGACCGCGCCCCCAAATTCGCCGATCAGGACGCGCGGCTTGCACTCGGCCAATCGCGCTCGGTGGCGCAGCATCTCGGCCAGCCAAACGGCAACCTTATAGCCAAAGGTAATGGGCAGCGCCTGCTGCCCGTGCGTGCGGCCGGCCATCGGGGTATCACGATGCGCTTGTGCCAGCCGCGCCAGCACCGCGATCAAATCATCGATCGCGTGCTCGAACAGGGGGTAAGCGTCTTTGATCTGGAGGATGATGGCGGTATCCATCACATCCTGCGTCGTCGCTCCCCAGTGCACATAGCGACCGGCGTCGCCACTGCAGCGCTCCGTAAGCTGCCAGATGACCGCGACGAGCGGATGTACCGTTTTGTCGACGCCGCGCTTAATCGCATCGGTGTCCATCAATTCGGCGCGCGCCTGCCGCGTGATCTCGGCGGCGGCTTCGGCTGGCACCAAGCCGACCTGCGCCTCGGCGCGCGCCAGCGCTGCCTCAAAATCCAACCATTTCTGCAGCAGGTTAAGATCGTCCCACACGGCACGCATGGCGGCGCTGCCGTACAGATCTTTGTAGAAGATCGAGTCGATGACATGGGCTGGCATATGGGGCAGCTCTCTGTGCTAAGTGGGTAATTCGGTTCAGACCGTCTCTGGCGCAGCTTCGGCGGTGAGATAGGCGCGGATGCCAATTAGGGTTTGCGTCATGTGGAACAGGATGGCGTCTCGCAGCTTTTCTTTGTCGCGCGCGCGGCAGGCCTCAAGGATGGCCTGGTGCTCTGCCTGTGTTTTAGCCGACTGATCTTTGACGAACATGTAGCGGAAGCGATACCGTTCGGCCAGATCCCATAAGCCGGCGATTAAATTCATGAGATAGCGGCTGTTGGCCGCCTGATAAATCGTAAAGTGGAACTGGCGATTGTGGCTCATGAAAGCGCTGTAATTGTGAGCAGCGAGATCGGCGTCCATCGCTTTCAACAGGCGCTCAAGCTCAGCGATCTGCGCATCAGTCAGCTGTTCGGCAGCATAGTAGGCGGCCTGCCCCTCGAGGATGCGGCGAGCAAA
>DAOTYT010000253.1:0-29628 GCA_034434615.1 Anaerolineae bacterium
AGCTTCGGCGGTGAGATAGGCGCGGATGCCAATTAAGGTTTGCGTCATGTGGAACAGGATGGCGTCTCGCAGCTTGTCTTTGTCGCGCGCGCGGCAAGCCTCAAGGATGGCTTGGTGCTCTGCCTGTGTTTTAGCCGCCTGATCTTTGACGAACATGTAGCGAAAGCGATACCGTTCAGCGAGATCCCATAAGCCGGCGATTAAATTCATGAGATAGCGGCTGTTGGCCGCCTGGTAAATCGTAAAGTGGAACTGGCGGTTGTGGCTCATGAAAGCGCTGTAATTATGAGCGGCGAGATCGACATCCATCGCTTTCAACAGGCGCTCAAGCTCAGCGATCTGCGCATCAGTCAGCTGTTCGGCAGCATAGTAGGCGGCCTGCCCCTCGAGGATGCGGCGAGCAAAGTACAAGTCTTCCATATCAGAGATCGAAGTTTCAGTGACGAATGCCCCACGGCGCGGCAAAATCTGAACAAAGCCTTCAGCTTCCAGCTTTTGCAGCGCTTCGCGCACCGGCACGAGGCTGACGTTCAGATCGCTGGCGAGTTGATTTTGATCGATCCGCGAGCCCGGGGGCAAAATGCCGTTCAAAATGGCAGCACGAATGCGCTCCTGCACCAGCGCGGCGATCGTCCTCTTTTTGTCGTCTATCGGTTCAATACGGTTTTCAGTCATGGCCTGCCAATCAAATCGTTTAACTGCCGCGATTGCGGCCCAGCGCCCTTGATGATAAACTATAATTTATAATATTTCGACCATTCTTTGTGAAAAAGGAGGTAATGATGCGACGAATCGGCCAAACCATTCACCTGCGTCCTGAAGCTGAAGAAGAGTATAAACGAATTCACGTCAAAATTTGGCCTGAAATCGAGCATGCCATCCGCGAAGCGGGTATTCGCAATTACAGCATTTTTCTGAAAGATGGGGTGATGTTCGCGTATATGGAATATCATGGCCCAGAAGAGGAGTTTGATGCGCGCATGGAACGCCTCGCCAATGCGCCGCGCATGCAAGAATGGTGGGCCATCACAAAGGCGATGCAGATCCCGTTGGAGACGCGCGCCGAAGGCGAGTGGTGGGCCAATATGGAAGAAGTCTTCCATCAGGATTGAGCTGAGGTTGGGCGCTGTGGCGCTGCGCCGGCCAGGCGCGCAGCAAGGGGTGGCAGGACGCCACCCCCTGTTGCCTTCTTCATGAAGGGCGAACGTCGTCTTACTTGCTGTCGCCGGCCGTGACCACTTCTTGCAGCCCGAGGTGGAAAATGGCGAAGAACTCGCCCTGCGAGGCCATGTTATAGCTGCCGAAGCGGAAGTTCAGGAACAGGCCCGCATCCCCTTGAATCTCGTCGATCGGGATGATGATCAGGCTGTCGAGCGGGCCGCCGGGCACAGTGCCGCGTTCGACGGTCACGCTCGCGCCGACCAGCGACGGCGTCTCGCCCCAGCACAGCGAAGTGCCGGCATCGTCGCACAGGATCGCCTCACCGTCGATGACGATCGGTTCGTCGATTTGTGGCCCGAGGACGAGGAGCGGATCGAGTACATCATCGGCCGCATAGTGGTAAATGGCTGGCGAAACGCCGGAATCAAGCATGTTCTGCGTCATCCAAACCGAGAAGACGGGCGCCTCTTCGGCCACAAAATGCCCTTCAATGATGACGACAAACTCTCCGGATGAACCGCCAAATCCGCCAATGTAAGCGAGCGCATAGCCGGGGATGCCGTCAGTGATCTCGAAAGTGATCTGAGAGTTAAATGGACTTGCATCGACCTTGCCGGTGGTAGGCAGGTCAAGGGTGTAAATTGAGGCATCTGCGCTGTCATCGTTGCAGGCAGTTTCGCCCGAATCGAGTTCAACGCCGAGCACTGGATCGAACCCATCAATGCCCAACACGGTGATCACGTAAAAGCCATCAACGAAATCAAAAGAGACTTCAACCGCATTTTCAATGACGGTGCCATCTGGGCAAGTGAAGACGGCACTCTGTTCTGCCCTGACTGCGCTGGCCAGGGCCAGAAGCGCAATCAGCCCAACGAGAACGACGAACCACAAACGCCGCAAATTCATCAGATTATCCTTTTCTATGGCATGGTGCACTAGCGACACGTTCAGTTTACTCCCATTTACTAGTGCGCATGACTACAGCGGCATCTAAAACTTATAAAAATTGTGTAATAATTTGGCGGCCATCAGCTCGTTCAGAACCGCACCTGATGAAAGTGTTGTCAGGCGGGGCAGAGGTTGTTAGGCTAATAGTGATGCGTGGCGTGCGGGTGGGTCTCGGGGAAGGGTGCCGCACCGCCAATCTCATGACAACGAAAGGTAAGGCAATGACAGCTCGCATTGTCGTCGTCGGCAGTTTCAACATGGACCTGACTGCGTACATCGATCGGCTGCCGCGCCCCGGTGAGACGCGTGTCGGCAGTCGTTTCGTCGCTGGCCCTGGGGGTAAGGGGTCGAATCAGGCGGTCGCAGCGGCCAGGTTGGGCGCCGAAGTCACTTTCATTGGCCGCATCGGCACGGATATCTTTGGCGAGACTGCGCTCAAGACTTGGCAGCAGGAGGGCATCAACACCCGTTATGTCGTGCGTGACCCAGATAACGCCACGGGTGTGGCGCCGATCTGGGTTTCGGAAGAGACGGGCGAGAACACGATCATCGTCGTGCTCGGCGCGAATTTAGCGCTGTGCCCAGAAGATATCGACGCGGCCGCCGAAGCGATCGCGCGGGCTGATGTGTTGGTGACCCAGCTTGAAGGTCAGCCCGAGACCATGCTCTATGCGCTTGAGGTTGCGCGCAAACAGGGCGTTCGCACCATCCTCAACCCAGCGCCGGCTGCGCCGGTCAGCATTGAACGGATGGAAAATGCCGATATCATCACGCCCAATGAAACCGAGCTTGAGGTGTTGGTTGGCAGCCATGGCGGCGCGCTTGACGATGCGGCGCGTTCGCTGCTGGTGCGCGACGATCAACTTGTGCTGGTCACGTTAGGAGCGCGCGGCGCGCGGCGCGTCTCTCGGTCTGAAGCGGCCGATTTCCCCGCCTTTAAGGTGACGCCGGTCGATACGACCGGGGCGGGTGATGCATTCAACGGCGGGCTGGCCGTGGCGCTGGCCGAGGGACGCGAGATCGACGAGGCGATTCGCTTTGCCAGCGCGACCGCTGCCTTGTCCGTGACCCGCCCTGGGACGACCGCCAGCATGCCAACGCGCGCGGAGGTGGATGCGCTTATCGCTGCGAGCTGACACGGCCTTACGGGTTGATGACGATCATCTTCAACGTGGTCATATCTTCGATGGCGAAACGCGGCCCCTCGCGTCCGGTGCCAGAGTTTTTGACGCCCCCATAGGGCATATGATCGACGCGGAAGGTTGGTACATCGTTGATGATGACGCCGCCGACCTCTAACTGGGCAGCGGCGCGCATAGCTCGGCTTAAATCGCGCGTGAAGACGCCCGCTTGCAGTCCAAAGGGCGAGTCGTTGACGGCGGCGAGCGCCTCATCGAACTGGCGGAACGGCATCAGGCTGACGACGGGGCCGAAAACCTCTTCGCAAACTACGCGCATCTCCGGCCGCACGTTCTCTAACACTGTCGGCTCGACCATGCGCCCCATGCGTTTGCCGCCGGCCAGCAGCGTCGCCCCGTCATTGAGCGCTTCATGCACCCACGACTCGACGCGCTCGGCCGCCTGCTGGCTGATCATGGGGCCGATCTCTGTGCGTTCGTCGAGCGGGTTTCCAATCACCAGGCGCTGCACGCGTTCGATAAATGCCGTTTTGAAGCGTCCATACAGGCTTTCGTGAACGTAGATGCGCTGAACGCTGATGCAAACCTGCCCGCTGTAAGCGAAGCTGCCGGTCACTGCCTTATCGATGACAGGGTCTAGATCGACGGATTCATCAATGATTGTGGCGGCATTGCCGCCCAGCTCAAACGTCGTGCGCCGCAGGCCGGCGTTTCGGCTGATCGCCTGCGCCACCGGCACACTGCCGGTGAACGTGATCATGGCGATGCGTGGATCGGTCGTCAGCCATTCGCCGACATCGGCCCCGCCGTTGACGATTTCAAAAGCGCCTTCCGGCAGGCCAGCCTCGGCGGCCAATTCGGCCAGCCGCAGCGCTGTCAGCGGGGTGGCTGGGTTCGGTTTGAGCACGATCGGGCAGCCCGCTGCGATCGCCGGCGCCACCTTGTGGGCGACGAGATTGAGCGGAAAATTGAACGGCGTGATCGCCGCGATGATGCCGACTGGCACGCGAACGTAGTAGCCAATTTTGCCGGCGCCAGTAGCTGCTGCATCGAGCGGCACGGTCTCACCATGCAGTCGACGGGCCTCGTCAGCAGCGAACGCGAAGGTTTCAACCGCGCGTTTGGCTTCTCCACGAGCATAACGCAGTGGCTTGCCGCTCTCGCGTACCATCAGCCGGGCGACTTCTTCCGCCTGCGCTTCGAGCAGTGTGCTGATCTGATTGAGGATGATGCCTCGCTGTTTTGCGGTCAGCCCAGCCATGATCGGGCGCGCGGCTTCAGCTCGGCCGATCGCGGCGCGCACGGCGGCTTCGTCGCTCTGCGGGGCGCGGCCCACCTCGCTGTCGTCGTAAGGATTTAGGACTGGATAGGTGTTCGGCTGTTCTGCCATCATGATCCTCAGGAAGCCAATCAGCGCAATGCGATCATTGGTAATGCGATCATCATAACGCAAAATGAAATAATTTGCAGCAGCGGTTGAGTCCAATTCATCATTGGGCTGTTCGAATTCCGCTACAATGAGCTGACATCTCGACAAAACGATGATGCCAACTGCGAGGGATGGACGATGATACGCGCCTACTACCGCGTGCTGCGTGATAATCCAAACTTTAGGCTGCTGTGGGGCGCTCAGGCCATCAGTTTATTAGGCGACTGGTTTAATACGATCGTCCTCTCGGCGTTGGTGGCGCGCTACAGCGATGGCTCCGGTCTCGCGATCGGCGCGCTGCTGCTGGCGCGTTTTTTGCCGCCGTTGTTGGTTAGCCCGCTGGCTGGGGTGCTGCTCGATCGCTTTGATCGCAAGCGCCTGCTCATCCTCAGCGATTTGGCCCGTGCGCTCGTCGTGCTTGGGTTTCTCGTGGTCGACGAACCCGGAAAGCTGTGGATCATCTACGTCCTAACGATCGTTCAGTTCACACTCTCGGCGGTTTTTGAACCCGGTCGCTCGGCGCTCCTGCCCAGTGTGGTGCGCCGCCAAGATCTCATCATCGCGAATATCCTCGGCAGCGTCACCTGGTCGGTCATGCTGGCGGCGGGAGGCGCGCTCGGCGGCACCGTTGCCGCGTTATTCGGGACGTCGGTGGCTCTGCTGATCGACTCGGCCACTTTCTTGCTTTCTGGCCTGCTGATTTGGCGGATACGGGTGGATGTGCCCGCCGAAGCGGCCTCTGTGCTGCCGGCTGATGCCGCGCCCGTCTCACGAGGGCGGTTTGGCTTTGGAGATTTCATCGAAGGGCTGCGCTTCGCGCGCCAAAACCCGGTGGTTGCTGCAACGCTGTTCGTCAAAATGGGCGGCAGCGTCGGCAGCCTCGATACGATCCTCATCGTCTACGCCACGGTCCTGTTCGTCTTAGGGCAAGATGGCAGCGGTTCGCTCGGCATCTTGTGGAGCGCGTTCGGCGTTGGCGCAGCGATCGGGCCGTTTCTCGTCAACCGCTTCAACGATGGCACCGTGCGCTGCATGCGGCGGCTGATCATTTGGGGATATGCCTTCATCGTCATTGGCTGGGTGCTGTTGGGGGGTGCCGGCAGTCTGTGGGTCGCGGCGCTGGCGCTGTTGGTGCGGGCCATCGGCAGCGATGTGTACTGGATGTACAGCTCAGTCATCTTACAAAAGACCGTTCCCGATCGGTATCTTGGGCGTATTTTCGCGCTCGATATGGCTTTATTTCAGCTCAGCACCGTCATCAGCGTGATCGTGACCGGAGCACTGCTGGAAATTCTCGGTTCCGAAGCGGTGCGCCAGATCGTATACTGGACGGGTGCGGCAGCTTTGGTGCCGCTCATCCTGTGGATTTTGATGGTCGTCTGGATCGAGCGGCAGCCTGCGGCAGAGCCAGCGGTTGAGGTCTAGCGGCTGATCGCCTTACAAGGAGAAACCGTTGAGCGAGCTGCTAAAAGTCATCATCATCGGCATCGTTGAGGGCATCACTGAGTTTTTACCTGTGTCCTCTACGGGTCACCTGATTGTAACAACTGCGCTGCTGCAGCCGGCTATGAGTGAAGCGGCTGCGGGCACTTTTGAAATCTTCATTCAAGTGGGCGCGGTTTTGGCCGTCATTCTTTACTACCGCGCGGAACTGTGGTCCCAAATCGCTTCGGTGCGCACCGACCGTGGGACGCAGCGGTTATGGTTGGCGATCGTCGTGGCGGCTGTTCCCGCGGCGATCATCGGTATTTTGCTGCGCGGGTTCATCAAAGACAACTTGTTTTTCCCCTTCGTCGTCGCCGTCGCGTTGATCGTTGGCGGCATCCTCCTGATCTGGATCGAGCGGCGGCCGCGTCCGGCAGCGATCACGGAGACGCTTGATCGAATCACCCTGAGGCAGGCGCTCATTATCGGTGTGGTGCAGACGCTGGCGCTGATCCCTGGCACGTCGCGTTCCGCTGCCTCCATCATCGGCGCGATGGGAGCGGGCCTCAGCCGGCAGGCTGCGACGCGCTTCTCTTTCTTTCTCGCCATTCCCACCTTGGGTGGGGCGACAGTGCTTGATCTGCTCCTGAGTCTTGACGAGCTGGAGGCCGGCGACCTACCGTATTTCGTGATTGGCACGGTCGTCAGCTTTGTGGTCGCGCTGCTGGCCATTCACTGGCTGCTGAATTATGTGGCGCGCAACACATTCATTCCGTTCGGCATTTATCGCATCATCGCTGGCGGGGTCATCTTGATCTTGATCGGAGCGCAGATTTTGTAATTGATGCGCCGCGCACGATGCGATCTTCACGGATGTTCGCATCATTACAATTGTATAATCTCTTGATATAGGCCCTAAGTGTGCTGTTGCGTTTTTGGTCCCACTAGACTAACCATCGATGTGTATGAATTTCTTTAGGGAAGTGGGCTAACAGGGGCTTAAAGATTCAGGCGGCACGGCTGCCTGGCGCTGAGTTTTTGAGGAGCGATGCTAAGTCAACAGCAGGCGCAGTGCATTATTATTGCCGAGCCAGATGCAGTTCAGCGCGACCAGATCGCGGCGGCTTTAACATCGCTGGAGCGCGAGGTGAAATTCTGCGAGGACGTGAGCGAAGTCGCCGAACAGATCGCCAGCGCTGGGTGTGCCCTGGTCGTCGTTGGCCCCTCAATTGCGCGAACGGGTTCGTTAGCCGAGGTCATGGCGCTCAAACAAGGCGAAGCCGCGCCGGCGGTCTTGGTGATGGTCGATCAAGAGGCCAGCGGCCGCATTGACGATGCGCTGGCAGCCGGTGCCGCTGTGATTGTAACTCCGGCACCGCGCCTGCTGCTGGCACAGCAGGCGCACCGCCTGATCGAAGCGAGGCGCTTCAACCGAAAAGCGCAGGCGCAAGCGTTGTCCTCAACGCCACACGATGAAGACCTGTCCGATTTTCATGCCCTGCTGCAGTCGACTCCGGTTGCCTTGTGCGTTGTAGGCGAAGATGGCGAGCTGCTGCTCTGGAATCGCGCGTTTGAGGCGCTGTTCACCATCTGCGCCGCGCACCGGCGTTCTGGCGAACCGATTTATTTGCACGATTGTTTTGGCGACCAAAGTTTGCCCGGCCTCAGTGATGGTGACGTCTCGTTTCGCGATCATGAAGTGTCCCTGCGAGAGGTCGATGGAACCGTGCGGCATTTTAGTATCTCCGCCGCGCCGCTGCTTAAGCGCAGCCCCGAGCAGAACGGCATCATCCTCGCGGTGAGTGACATTTCGGCCTTCAAGCAAATTGAAGCGGCCGAGCGCGAGCAGCGTATGTTTGCGGAAGCGCTGCGCGATACAGCCTCTGCGTTAGCGCAGACGCTCGATTTGCAAAGTGTGATGAACTTAATCCTCGATCATGTTGGCCGCGTGGTGCCGCATGAAAAAGCCAACATCATGCTGATCGATGAGGATGCTGCGCGCGTGGTCTATTCGCGCGGCTATGAGGAGTGGCGGCAGCAGGAAATGCACCGCATTAAATTTCCGCTGGACATGCCGACGCTGAACTACATGGCGACGACCGGCAAGCCGATCGTCATCCCCGACACCCGCCAAGCGACGCTGTGGACGCAAAGGGACCCCACCCATTGGATTCGCTCGTACGTCGCCACCCCCATCCGCGCTTACAATCATGTCATCGGCTTCTTGAACTTAGACTCGGCACAGCCAGGCGCATTTACGCACGCCGATGCGGAGCGGCTGCTTGCTTTTGCCAATCAGGCAGCCATTGCGATCGAAAACGCGCAACTCTACTCCGCTATCTATCGCGATGCTGCCGAGCTGCGGGCTCTGCATCGCGCGACTGCCTTTCTGTTTAACGCCAATTTGCTGGCTTCGGAAGACCTCAAAGAGGTCTGCGACCGGATCGTGAACGCTATTCTTAATGAATTCGTCAAGGTGGACTGTGGAGTGCTGCTCCATGAACAGGATCAGCTTGTTTGTTACGCCAGTACCGTCAATTACCCACTAAGTCCAATGAAAGCGCTGGCTGTTGAACCAAGTTCGGCTTTTCATCAGGTGCTGGCGTCAAGGAACATCATCCATCGCAGCGATCTCGAACCGCTTGGGCGTAGTGAGCAAGGGTTTCGCTCGCAGTTAATCATTCCGCTGCGAACGATGAAAGATGTCTGCGGCGTGATCGACCTGCGCAGCGAACAGCCAGAGGCGTTTGATCAAAACGATCAGCGCATTTTGATCGCGTTCGCAGAGCGTGCCGGGGCAGCCATCGCGAATATGCGTCTCTACAACGAAATTCAGCGCCGGGTTGATGAACGCACGGCAGAACTCAGCCGCGTTAAAGAGCGCGCAGAAGCGATCCTCAACTACACGAGCGACAGCATTGTTTTGCTGCGCGTCGACGGCACTTTTCAGCAAACGAACCATGCCTTCAACCAAATGTTCGGTGTGCTGCCCGATCAGCTTTATGGTCAGCGGTTCGACAGCATCGCCGGGCCATATTATGCCGAGATGCTGGCGCGCACCCTGGAAGACGTGATTGCCGAGCGCCAGCCCGCACGCCTCGAAATTGTCGCGCAGCGGTATGACCAGTCGACCTTTGATGCCGATGTTGTCCTTTCCCCCATTGTTGTCGATAATCAGGTCAGCAGCGTCATCTGCAGCCTGCGCGATAACAGCGAGCGTAAACGTCTTGAGGTTGAACTGCGCGATGCGCTCGCCAAAGAGCGCGAGCTTAACGAGCTTAAATCCCGCTTTATCTCGCGCGTCTCGCACGAGTTTCGCACGCCGCTGGCGATGATCGGCACGGCGGCCGATATGCTGCGCAATTATAATGACCGCATGACGTATGAGCAGCGAGCGGAAAAACTGGAACGTTTGCAAAGCGAGGTGAAACATCTCGCCGATTTGCTCGATGATTTGCTCACACTGAGCAAAGCTGAAGAAATCGGCCGTGAAAAATTTCATCCGCATCCGTTCGATCTCGGCGCCATGTGCGCTGAAGTCATCGCGGAAATGCGCGACGGCATCGGCATGAACCATGAATTTGAGCTTACGATCAGCGGTGAATGTCAGCAAATCCATGCCGACCTAAAGCTGCTCCGCCGGGCCATCGTCAATCTGCTCTCGAACGCTGTCAAGTATTCGCTGCCGGGCAGCAAAATTTCACTGAGTCTAACGTGCGAAGCTGCCCAAACGATCATCTGTGTGCAAGATACGGGAATCGGTATTCCAGAAGAAGACCAGAAACATCTTTTCGAGGCTTTTTATCGCGCCAGAAATGTTGACCATATTTCTGGTACAGGTTTGGGATTGGCGATCGTCAAGCAGTCGGTCGAATTGCACGGGGGAGAGATTACTGTCAGCAGCCAGCTCGGCATCGGTTCTGCCTTCACCATAACACTCCCTCATTTAGCCATGAAGGAAGAAACACCATGAAGAAGATCCTCGTCGTCGAAGATGCACAGTCGCTGCGCAAAGACATCTTGGAGATGCTCGGTTTTGAGGGTTTCGAAGCGATCGGTGCTGAAAATGGGCTGGTCGGGGTTGATAAAGCGCTGCGCGAGATGCCCGACCTGATCATCTGCGACATCATGATGCCCGGTTTGGATGGCTATGGGGTGTTGGAGCAGCTGCGACGCGATGACCGGACTGCCGCCATCCCCTTCATCTTTTTGACCGCGCGTAATGACCGCGTTGATGTTAGGCAGGGCATGGAGCTGGGAGCGGATGATTATTTGACGAAGCCGTTCACCGCTTCGGAGCTGCTGGCGACGGTACACGCCCGTCTGGAGAAGCACGCCGTCTTGACCGAGATCGCTGAGCGCCGGCTCGACGATCTGCGCGGCAATATCATCATGGCGCTTCCTCACGAACTGCGCACACCGCTTAACGTCATCCTGGGTTTTTCTGACTTGTTAATGACCGATGCCCAGACGATGGATTCGCACCGCATCGTCGAGATGGCGCGCCATATCAACAATTCTGCGATGCGCCTTTACCGCCTGATCGAAAACTTCATCACCTACGCGCACACCGAGCTGATGCAGACCGATCAGCGTCAGATCGAGCTGCTCCGCAGCGGCTTTACGTTAATGCCGAACATCAGCATCGCGAACCATGTCCTCTCCAAAGTGCGTCAATATGAGCGCGAGAGCGATCTTGTCCTCAACATTGAGGAAGTCGAGGCGATCGGCATCTCTGATGAATACGTTAAAAAGATCATCGAGGAGCTGATCGATAACGCCTGTAAGTTCTCGCTGGCCGGCTCGCCGCTGGAGGTTACGGGTTCTGTTCAGGGCGATTGGTATGTCTTATGCATCAAGGATGCAGGACGGGGCATGTCTCAGGAGCAGATCAACAGCGTTGGCGCCTATATGCAATTTGAGCGGCGGCTGTACGAGCAGCAGGGATCGGGCTTAGGGCTGGTCATCAGCAAGCGTTTGATCGAGCTGCACGGCGGGCAGATGACGATCACGAGCGAGCCTAAACAGGGCACAAGGGTGTGTGCTGCGCTGCCGCTGCGCTATGGGCTGCTTGATGAGAGAAATCATGCCGGGCATTGACCGAGTTGGCGTTCGTTGTCGAATGCTTAAACTCCGTTATAATGGTGCTAGGGTACTCCGCTGCTCACGCTGCCAGGAGGCAATTCAATGCGTGACCACATGAAGCTAAGTGCTTGGCTGGTAGGCTCCATCGGGCTGCTGATTGTGGTCGCAGCAGGCTGTTTCCAGCCAGCGGGTGGCAGCTTGGAGGCGACGAGTGTCGCTCAGGTGCCTCCGACGTTCACGCCGCTCATCATCGAGACGCCGACTCCGACGCCCACCCCCACCGAGGAGGTTGTCCTCGAAGCTGAGCCGAAATTGGAAGAACCGGAGCCGATTGACGGGGCCGTCGACGATCTGGCGGTCGCAACGCCCGATCCCTTCGCTTTGCTCGAGGGCACGCAGGTAGCCGATCTGCCGCTGTTTCAAGAAGACCCGTTGATCGCAACGGCTACGGCGCTGGCCCTGTTCCAGCAGCTTCTTGAAGGACAGCAGCCCCCCTCCGATCCTTTCGTCGAAGAAGCGCCCCAGCAGGTCGATATCCCAGCAGACCCGCTGGCGCAAACGGCTACGGCCTTAGTCGCCAATGCCACGGCGACAGCTGCCGCTCCGCTCACGCAGACGGCACAGGCGATCTTAGGGCCGACGCCGACGCCCACGCCGGATCCTTTTTTGCCGACACCGCCGCCCACTGCGGCCCCACCCGGTCAGGACTGCATTCATACCGTCGTGGCAGGGGAGAATTTGTTTCGCATCTCGCTGCGCTACAATACGACTGTTAGCGAGCTGGCGGCCGCTAATGGGATCGCGAACCCGAATCTGATTTTGGTCGGCCAGCAGATTCGCATTCCTAACTGCGGCGGCACTGGCCAACAGCCTCAGCTGCCGGGCGGCACCGGCGGGTGCGCTGGCCCAGTCTATTCCGTGATGCAGAACGATAATTTATTCCGGCTGTCGCTGCGCTTTAATACGACAGTCCATGCGATTGCGGCGTGCAATAACATCGCTAACATCAACCTGATCTTCATTGGCCAGCAACTGAGGATGCCGTCCTAAAGGCGGCGCACCAGCTCAATACAAGGAGACCGCTGACAGCGCTTCATGTCGCGGTCTCTTTTTTGAAGCGCGAAAGCAGAACTCGTGCTTAGGCGCCCTCAATGCGGCTCTGCATGAAGCGCTGCGCGCTAGCGAGATTATGATCGATTGTTCTTTCAGAGAGAGATAGCTATGCAAGAGGATGTGATCGCCCGCAAGCGTGTCTTTGATGGCAAGCTCGTCAAGCTTGACCATCTCACGGTGCGTTTGCCCAACGGCGAGCAAAGCGAGCGCGAAATTGTCGAACACCCGGGGGCAGCGGCTGTGGTCGCCCTCGATGGGCATGATCGGGTGCTGCTCGTGCATCAATATCGACTGGCCGCGCGCCGAGTGCTCCGCGAAATTCCGGCGGGGACGCTTGAACCGGGGGAAGATCCGCTGGCGTGCGCAAAACGCGAGCTGCAAGAGGAAACGGGGTATTTGCCCGGCAAGCTGGAACCTATCGGCGGGCTGTACGTCGCGCCGGGTTACACGACGGAGTACATCCATCTGTTTCTGGCGCAAGATTTGACCCACGCGCCGCTGGCTGCCGATGACGACGAGTTTATTGAAGTCGAGCAGCTCCCACTTGGTGAAGCACTGGCGATGATTGACAGCGGCGACATTGTTGATGGGAAGAGCATCGCCGGGCTGCTGCGCGTCGCCCGGCTGCGCGGCCTGCGCAGTCTGTAAGAAGCGGCCGCGCCGCGGCGGGATTTCCTCAGCGAGTTGTCGCGCCCTTGAATCCGCAGCCAGCGCCGTGCTATACTGCTGAACCAATTTGTTCGACCTGCTGGCACGCCGCGAGGCGTGCTTTTTAAGGAATTATCGTCATGAATGAGCTGATCAAATCCCTACAAGCGCCAGACCGGGATTTCCCCGAATTTGGCCCGGGCGATACAGTCAAGGTTCATGTGCGCGTCATCGAAGGCGACCGCGAACGCGTTCAGGTCTTTCAAGGCGTGGTCATTCGCCTGCGCGGTAGCGAAAACGAGCGCAATTTTACGGTGCGACGCATCGCTTCTCATAATATCGGTGTGGAACGGACATTCCTGCTGCGCAGCCCACGCATCGATAAGATCGAAGTTGTGCGCCGCGCTAAAGTGCGCCGCGCTCAGCTCTATTATTTGCGCAACGTTCGTGGCAAGGCTGCCCGCCTGAAGGAAAAACGCTAAGCCTTGCAACCGCTGATCGGCATCACTTCCGCCAGCACGAAGGCCGATAGTTTATCGTACCACCGCGCTTATGCCGCAAACGCTTTTGCGGTTGCCCAAGCGGGTGGTTTGCCCGTTTACGTGCCCTGCGGCTTGGATGTGGAGACGCTGCACGCAATTTATGACCGTCTCGACGGCGTGCTTTTGCCGGGAGGCGGTGATGTTGACCCAGTTCACTATGGCCGCGAACCGCACCCCGCAACTCAAAACATCGACGACCCGCGCGACGCCCTCGAATTGACTATTGCCCGTTGGGCAGTTGATGATGACATGCCGGTGTTCGGCATTTGCCGCGGCCATCAAGTCCTCAATGTCGCGCTTGGCGGCACGCTGGTTCAAGACATCCCCAGCGAAATTGGCGCCTCGGCGCATCGTCACGACACAAACGGTGAGCCGCGCACCACGCGCGCGCATACAGTACGCATCGAAGTGAGCAGCCGCTTGGCTGCCCTTGTTGGACGGCTGCAGCTCGAAGTCAACAGCCTTCATCATCAGGCTGTCGATCGGCTTGCGCCGGGCCTCGTTGCCACGGCGTGGGCTGATGACGGCGTTATTGAAGCCGTGGAAGCCCCCGCTAAACGCTTCGTCCTTGGCGTTCAGTGGCATCCTGAAGATTTAGTTGAAGACGATGAAGCGATGCGACGCCTGTTCAAAGCGTTCATCGATGCAGCCCGTGAGCGCGCCTTCGCCCATTAGTACCCCGTCAATCGGGGTTATTGACTCGGGTGTTGGCGGGCTGACCGTCCTGCGTGAGATTCATCGCTTACTTCCCGGCCTTTCAACGCTCTACTTTGCCGATCAAGCGCATTTGCCTTATGGGGCGCGCTCGGCCGCGCAGGTGCGCGCTTTTATCGATCCGATCGTCCGTTTCCTGATAGACAATGGCGCAGCAGTGATCGTGCTGGCCTGCCACGCCGCCAGTGCAGCGGCGCTCTACGATCTGCGCGCGCGCTATCCACAAATCCCGTTTGTCGGCATGGAGCCGGCCGTCAAACCTGCTGCCAAAGAAACACAGACTGGCGTGATCGGCGTTTTAACGACCGAAGGCACTGCTAACGGCCCTCTCTATCACGGCGTCCTTGACCGCCATACGCGCGGGGTTCGTGTCGTCACCAGCATTGCGCCGGAGCTGGTGCTGATGGTCGAACGTGATGACGCCGGCACTGCTGCCAGTCAGCGCATCCTGCGCGATCGTCTCGCTCCGTTAATCGAGGCTGGCGCAGATCACATCGTCTTGGCGTGTACGCATTTCCCCTTCCTCATCCCTCACATTGCTGCGCTGACGAGCATTCCGTTGGTGGACCCAAGCGCGGCGGTTGCGCGCCAGGTCGGGCGGGTGCTGCCGCCGCAGCTGCAGGCGCAAGAAGCGACAAGCGACTTTCATCGGCGTGACCGCTATCTTACCAGTGGCGATGCGGCAGCGTTTCAAACGACCATCCGCCGGCTCATTGGTGTTGAAGCTGCTGTCGAAGCGGTCGCGCTGGGCTGAGAGCGCGGCTTGCTACACGGCGGGCGCGGCGCTTGTCGAGCGGTCGAAGGCGGTCACTCGGCGCGCGGTTTCCGGCGGGGAAATGGGCAGCAGGATGTAAAATGTGCTGCCCGGCAGCGTCTCGATGTTGTGGCCGCTGCTTTCCACCCAAATACGCCCCCCGTGCCCCTCAATGACACCGCGCGCGATCGTCAAGCCCAAGCCAGGACCCGCGCCCATAAACTTGTAGGTGCCGCTTGAGTGAAACGCAGGGTCATAGGCGCGAAAAAATTTGCTGAAAATCAGTTCCTGGTTCTCGCGAGCAATGCCAACGCCGGTATCGGCGATGGTGATCAGCACCTGTTCTGCGGCATCGGGGGTTTCGGCGGGCCTCCGGCTGCCCGTGATCTCGATGCGGCCGCCATCCGGCGTGAATTTGATCGCATTGACGACGACATTGCGCAATGCCTGCACCAAGCGCTGTGCATCCGCCTGAATCGGGGGCAGCGATCGCACGCCGCGGACGGAGAGCGTGAGTTTGCGCGAACGCAGCACATCGATCAGCGGTTCAACCGCCGCGCGAACGACCGTCTCGAGCGACGTTTCTGCAAAATGCAGGTCCATAGCATCGATGTCGAGCTGGCTGACATCGAGCATGGCCGCGATCAATTCATCCATCCGTTCGGCTGCGCTGCGCAGGTTCACGACCATCGCTGCAACCTGGTCGTGGTCGATCGTTTCCTGCTCGTTAAGCGCATCGAGGATATCGGTATAACCGCGAATTTGGGCCAGCGGGGTGCGCAGTTCATGGCTGGCGATCGTGATGAAGTCCGTTTTGACTCCATCGAGTTTCTCGACCTGCTCTTTGGCTGCTTCCAACGTGTGGTTGAGCGTCCGCATCTCTGCGTTGAGGCTGCGCAAATGCGCCAGCAAACGCGCATTGTGCAGCGCGGTCACCGTTTGACTGGCGAGAGAAGCAAGCAGGTCAAGATCGCGCGGCCGGAATGGTGCGTCATCACTGCGCAGGCCAGCCGCTAAAATACCGATCAGCTTGTTATCGGCGATGATGGGGGCATAGGCAGCCATCTCCAGTTGATCGAAATAAGCGCCCTCATCGGGCGGCAGGGTCACGAATGCCGGGCTGTACTCAAGCATATACTGCGACAGCGGCTGCCGATCTTCAGCCAGCGGGCTGAAGATCGGGCTGGCGATATCGAGGCGGCCGCGTGTCGTTGGGTGACCATCAGGATAGGCCAGGCAGCGCAGTTCAAACTGATCGTGCGCATGGCGCAGCGGGCTGACGAGGATCAGACCGGCACGCCGCGTGCGCAGGCTGTGCACCACGGCCTGCGCCGCAGCTTGCGCCAGCGCGTTAATGTCGGTGACGCCCGCGATCTTCTGGCTGTAATAGCGCGCGGCCTGGGCAGCGGCACTGCTGCGATTCGAGCGCCAGTTCGAGAAAAACAGATGAATGAGCCGTTGAAGCGGAAAGTAAAGCAGCGCGCCTAACAGCGTGATCAACGCAGAGACGAGGGGTTGCGATCCCGCGGCAGCGAGCATCGCTCCGAGAGCGATTGCGAATGTTGCGAATAACAGGATCAAAGCACAAGCGCGGGCAGTCCCCACTAAATCGCGGCGGATCGTAAAGACGCGCGATGTGCTGAGCGCGGCGCGGGCCAGCACGATCCCAATCGCGCTGAGCGCTGCACCAAAGGGCATAAACAGCGGGTAGCCGAGCAGCAGCAGCGCCGAACCGAGGGCGAGCACGCCCGTCGTGAGTGCCCATAACAGGGCACGGTTAGCCGTCTCTGGCAGTTTCGCGCGGTAAAAGACGACCAACGCATAGCTCACGAGAAGGATCGTCAGGGTGACGAACCCTCCGATCAGCAGCAGTGCGGCCGGGTCGCCGTCGCTCACAGCCTGTTCGACCCAGCCCGGCGCGCCGAGGGGTGTTCCCGTTGAGCCTGCGATCGGCGTCAGCAGGAGGATAAAAAAGGTGCCCAGCCACAGCATCCCGAGTATGATCCACAACCACGGCCGGGGCACACGCCTGCCGGCAATGCCGAGATCTTGCCATACTAACGCTCCGAATGCCACCCATTGAAAGCCTAATAGGATGCTCAGCAGCTCCCCGCGGGCGAGCAGCGGGGCGATAAAAATTTCGCTGGGGAGGAGGAGCAGGGTTAAAGCCAGTGCGCCCGTCAGCAAGATCAGCCCAAGCCACATGTGCCCGGCGCGCATTTGCCGCGCACGCGCGATACTGCTGATTAGGACGACTCCATAGACAGCGATGCAAATCGCGATCACGGTGCTGGCTATGCGCATGATTTACCACCTGTGATGCGAGAATAGAACGATTGTGAAGCGGCGCAGTTCAGCTCGCGCGCGGGGGCGCAAACATCATTTCAAAATGTAATATGTTCCCTTTTTTGAGCCGACCTTCAACAGAATACCCCGTTCGACCATATCCGCCAAGTCAAGGCGCAGCGTTTCGGCCGAGACACCTTGGCACAGGGTGCGATACTCGCGATTGGTGATCGAGCCTTTATCGCGAATATATTGGAGCGCGCGCGACTGGCGGTGGTTCGTGTTGCGCACCCAATCAGGCACGACCTGCCGCTCGCGCGAGTTGTAAAGCGTGACGGCGAAGCTGTAAGGGCGCGCATCGAAGCTGGGCGGCAGATGGCCGGCCTGTTCCATCACCTCCATCATGCGGTCAATGCCCAGCCCAAGCTCCTCGATATAGCCCCACTGAAATAAGCCATTGACGACGCGCGGGTTGCGGCTGAAATGCTCGTCAATGATGTTTTCCACCGTGATGAAACCCGGCAGGCCGCCCGGTGAGATCACTTCAAGCCGGTCAGAGTACATGCGGACTTCGATGCGCCGGCCGCGCAGCCGGTAATCGCGATGGCAAATGGCGTTAACGATCGCTTCGCGCACGGCGAACTGGGGGTATTCGGTCGTCTCTTCGCGCTCCAGGCCTTTGACGACTGCGCTGACGGCCATCTCGCTCCAGATCAGATTCCACGAGGCTTCAATCAAACGCGGCAGCGGCCCGGTGAGTTCCTCGCGCCGCGAGTAGCCGGCCAGCCCGTTTTCGCCGCGCGGCGTTTTGCCGACGAATTTGGCAAACACAACGCCGCTCTGCGGCAGCCAGTGCTGAGGATATTCGCTGAACAGCAAAATTCCGCCGACCGTTGGCCGGCCGGCATTGTCGATCGCGCCGATCTCGCGCAGCATGTCATCGATCTTGCCGTTGTAGGGCCGCTTGGTGCGCTCAGCGCGTTTGGCAAGATATTCGTCGATCATCTTGCGGCTAAAGTCATCCTTGGTGGCGCCAGGCACGATCTCCGACTCGTAATCCCCGGTGCTCTTGGCGCTGGCCAACTTGAGGATCTCCTGCCCACCTAAAGGACGGTTGACCTCATCGCTGCGGATGAGCACGCGGCCATCGGTGAGGGCATGCAGCTCGATGCTGCGCGGAACGCGCAGCGCATAGACCGTGCCCGTCTCCATCTCGACGGGCTCCCAATTGCCAGTGACGATGACGGGGTTGGTCAGCGCGTCCGCCTCTTTCAGGGCTTTCGTCAGCGCGTCGGCCTCCAGCTTATGCGCAAAGGTGCCATCCTTGTTGATGCCAACGACCAGCGTGCCGCCCTCGGTGTTGGCAAAGGCGACCAATGTTTCGGCGATCATTTTGGGGTCGGCCTTTTCGAGGAAGGCCAGCCGCGGGCCGGGGCCGTTCTTCAAAAATTCTGGATTTAACATGCTGTTTATCTTTACGTCAGGAATTAACGATATTTTAGCACGAATTTGGCGCAGCGACTCAGTACGACTATACTGGGCTTATGGCGGTCAGACATCTCTTCAACCTGTTCGGCGATCGTGTTCGTTCGCTGCCAATCCTCGTGCTTTACCTGACGGATGGCTGTAACAGCCGCTGCGTAACCTGCGATATCTGGCGCAGCCCCCGGCGCAATATGTCCTCTGACCTGTTTGCGGCAGTCGCGGCCGATTGTAAAACGCTCGGCGTGCGCTGGGCCGTGTTGAGCGGCGGAGAGGCGATGCAGCATCCTGAATGGCCGGCGCTGGCGCAGCGCCTGCGCGCTGAAGGCGCGCGCGTGCTGCTGCTGACGAACGGCTTGCTCATCAAGAAGCAAATTGCGGAGGTGTTGGCGAGCGTTGATGAAGTGATCGTCAGCCTTGATGCCGGGACTGCCCCCACTTATCAAGCCATTCGTGGGGTTGATGGATTCGACCTGGTGCTGGAGGGGATCGCGTTAGTGCGCGCCGGCGGCCTGCCGGTGACGACGAGGACGACCGTTCAGCGCGCCAACTATCGAGAGCTTCCAGCTATCATCGCAGCTGCGAAAGCGCTGGATGTCAGCTCGATCAGCTTTCTGACCGTTGACGTGAGCAACCCGTTTGCGTTTGGGCCGCGCTTTTCAGGCGGCGCCGGGCTGCCGCTGGTCGCTTCGTCCGGGTTGGGCGCGCCCGCTGAACACGGCCCGCCCGCCAGCGCGCTAGAGCGGGCTGATTTGGAAATCTTTGCTGCTGTGCTCGATCAGATCGAACGGGATCATGCGGAGGATTTCGCTTCTGGCCGGCTTGCCGAGCCGCCGGCCAAGCTTCGGCGCATGGTGAATTACTTCCGCGCCGTGTTAAACGAGGCACCTTTTCCGCCTGTACGCTGTAATGCCCCTCATCACTCTGCCGTTGTTGAAGTGGATGGCACGCTGCGGCCGTGCTATTTTTTGCCGTCGATGGGCAGGGTGAATGGTCGCATGCCCTTGGCGCAGGCGCTCAACAGCGATGCTGCCCTGGCTTTGCGGCGCGCTTACCGCGCCGGAGAACGCCCTGAGTGTACCTGCTGCGTTTGCCCGCTCTATAAAGGCCCGCGAGCGCTGCTCACGCTGTAAGATGCTTACCTTGTTTTTGATCGCAGTTGTAGGAGCCAGCTTCGTCTTTTTGATCCGCAGCGTTCTGGTTTCGGTCGGTTTCTACAAAGATCCCATTCTCGAACATTTTCGACGCTACCAGCCGGTAGAAACCTGCTTCGATCCATGGCCGGGCGCTTTGCTGTGGATGGGCGTCCTGTTCAGCGCGTCAGGATTTTTATTGGAACTGCACATTCAAATGGGTTTCATCTTCATCGTGGTGGGTTTCCTGCTGCTCGCACTCGGCGGATGGGCGGATATGCAGGAAACCGCGCGGCGCCCGTGGCACCGCTGGGTCGTACTACCCCGTTGGTATGCCGAGCTGCGCGAACGCACCACGCGCGAAGAGCGGCGGCGCATCGGCTTCATGTGGCTGTGGCTGCCTGCGCGCACGCGGGCACGCCTCAGCGTCAGCAATGCAGCATTTCAACACTGGGCCGATCTGATCATCATCGCCACAGTCATGCAGACGGTTGAAGAGGATTCGAATGAGGGGTTCAAGAAACGCGCCGCGCAGGTGGTTCGCTGATGTTTAGCCGCTTTTTAAGGAGAAGACGCGCTCGCTCTGGCATTAGCGCGCCAGTTTTGCCCAGTCTGGAAGCTTATGCGCGTTGGGCAGCCTCCTATCCGCCGCACGCGCACAATGCGCTGATGCAGGCCGAACAGACGGCGCTGCTGGCGCTGCTGCCTCCGATCGAAGGGTTGCGCGTGCTCGATCTCGCGTGTGGCACTGGCCGCTATGCGCGGCTGGCTCAGGCGCGCGGCGCGCAGGTGATCGGCCTCGATAACAGCGCGGCCATGCTCAAGGCCGGCGCACTGCCGTTAAGCGCACTCGCCAGCGCGGAGGCGCTGCCGCTGGCAACGGGGTCGATCGATGGTGTGATTTGCGCGCTGGCGCTCGGGCACTTGCCATCGCTTGCTGCCCCATTAGCCGAGATCGGCCGCGTTTTGCGGCCGGGCGGATGGGCGCTGCTCAGCGATTTTCATCCGTACATGGTCTTGGCAGGCGCAGCGCGCACGTTCACCGCGCCAGACGGCCGGACGTATGCGGTTGAACATTATCTCCATTCATGGAGCGACTATGTGGCTGCTGCGACCGCCGCTGGTCTGTTGTTCGAGGCCGCAGCAGAACCAACGCTGGAGGAGAGCGCCGTCTTAGTGCCGCCTGTCGTCCTCATTGTGCGGCTGCGCAAACCTCTACGCGCTGCCTGATCGCGCGATCAGGATGTAAGCGCCGATGGCCGCTGCGATCAGGGCCGGAGGCAGGCACAGCGAGATGAGCAGCCGCACGACCATCTCAACTTCAGCCTCCCCCAAGACGACCCACAAAATGACAAAGAGGACGACGCCGACGATGCCGAGCGCGACCCCAGCGGCAAGGATGCGCGTGATCTCCGGTTTAGGGGCTTGGCTCATCGGCAGCTCCACAAGCTAAGATCTCAACGGTTCGTTTCGTCATGAGACTCCAGTCGTTCAATCAGGCGGTGAAGGTCATCAGCCGTCGGCCGCTGTTCATCTGCAGGTTGCGGTTCTGCCGGCGCAGCGACTGTTTCGGCTGGTGGTGTGTCGTCTGGATGGAGCGGGGCGAGGCCGGCCATCGGGTCGAGCGCAACGGGCGGCGATACCGGTTCGCTGTCCTCTGCGCGGGTCGCTGTTGGGGCCGGCGTCACCGCGGCGCGCGCGCCACCCTCCGTTTGTATGCGGCTGCGCCGTGCTGTGCGCCGGCGCTGTGCGCTGCGCAGTTCCCAATCGCGGCGTTCGCGTGCGATCATCCGCTCTAAACGCGCGGTGCGCAAGAACGACGCGATCGTCACGGCCGCGATCAGGGCGACCATAAACCCCGCCGCTCCTAGCGCCCACCACAGCTCTGCATTCACCGAAATGCCTCCGCTTGCGCAGCCAGCCGCTGCTGTTTGAGCGTATTGTAATGGATTTTAGCCGCCTGTGCTGCTTTGCTTTAAATGACTGGGCTAGATTTGTATGTTATTATCTGATATTATGCAGTTTCCCTTATTCCTCGGCAACTTCTCCCTCAGATGGGGAGCTTGAGAGTGAGGGCTGAAAAATGCCGAACTGCGTAACGTCGCTTACGATTGCCCAACTGTTCTGTTCCTGCGCGCTGGAGTGGAGCCTGCATGACACAATCTTCCGCTGAAGCCGTGCCCGAACCTCCCATACAAATCCCGGCCGGCCCGCTGCGCCGCTGGCTGGTCATGCATGACGACCAGTGGACATTCATCGTGCCCTATATCGGGCTGGCTGTGCTGCTCAGCGCTTTGATCAGCCTATTCTGGCTGGTTGTGGTCGTCGCCGTGCATTTTGCCCTAGAAGATCGCCCGGCAAGCTTATCTAACTCGCGCTGCCGGGCACGGTGGCCAACTGCTGCGGGTCGTTGGTCGTGCTTTGTGGGAATTGAAGCTCGATCTGGCGCTTATCTTGTTCGCGCTGGTGCTGTCGCTGTATCTTGAGGTCACGCTGGGCCTTGTCGGCCTCGGGGCAGGCGCGCGCGGCGCAGCGATGGCCGGGGCAAGGCTGGGCGTTCGCTTCACCGTGATTCAGCAGGTGCTGCGCGGGCTGCTGCTTTCGCTTGACGATCTCGCTCAGGTCGTGCGGGTGCTGCTGCGGCGCCGGAAGTCTTCCAACGGCGAGACCGCGAAAGCGGCTGATCTTCCCGATGCGCTGGCGCTCGCTCCCATCAGACTAACCCGCGGAGACTCGCGATCCTCACTTTTGCGGGCGTGTGCGCGCTGCTGATCTTCGCTGCCCCGCTGCTGCTCGATCTCACCCCGGCGGCGCTTCTCCAGCAGATCGCTGAAGAAATGACGCCCTTTCCAACCCCTGCCGATCTGTTCGACATGGATTAAAACTCATTAAGCCTTCGTCGATCGGGTTGGTTGTCCACTGGTTCCTGCTATAATACAAACCACATTACGATGTTGGAGCAGATATGCACACGATTCCACTCACGCACCGTTATATCGTGCGCGGCGCTTTTTGGGTGATGGTTTACCTGCTGCTCGCGCTGGCGCCGCTGCTCATCATGTTGATCGGCCCTGTTCCAGAAGGGCGCGGGTTCTGGAGGGAGCTTTCGGTAGCGCTGGGTTTCGCTGGCCTGGCGATGATGGGCTTGCAGTTCGGCATCACCGGGCGTTTTCGCTATATTACCTCGCCTTTCGGGATGGACGTCATTTATCACTTTCATCGACAGGTGTCGTTAGTGGCGTTCGCGCTGGTGCTGGCGCATCCATTGATCTTGTTCGTCATCAATCCAGACACGATCCGCCTGCTTAATCTGATCGAAGCGCCGTGGCGCGCCCGCTTCGGCGTCGTCTCTGTGCTGCTGTTGATCATCTTGGTCGTGCTGTCGCTGTGGCGGCTGCGCTTACGCCTCAATTATGAGGCGTGGCGGCTCAGCCATGGTCTGCTGGCCGTCGGCGTTGTCATGCTGGCGATGCTGCACGTCATTGGCGTGGGGCATTACATCGATACGCCGTGGAAGCGCGTTTTCTGGATTGGGCTAACCCTGGTTTGGGTAGGGTTGCTCTTCTATGTGCGCGTCATCAAGCCGATCGTGATGATTCGCCGTCCGTATGTCGTCGATCAGGTGATCCCGGAACGTGGGGATGCGCACACGCTGGTGCTGCGCCCCGATGGCCACAACGGATTTCGCCATAAGCCCGGCCAGTTTGTGTGGCTTACCCTGTGGAATACCCCCTTCAACATCACCGAGCATCCGTTCACCATTTCGTCAAGTTCCGAGCAGAGCAAGGCGATCGATCTGACGATCAAAAATCTGGGCGATTTCTCCTCGACCACCGGGTCTGTCAAGCCCGGGCAGCGCGCCTATCTGGATGGCCCCTACGGCGCCTTCACGATCGATCTCCACCCTGCCAATACTTATGTCTTCATCGCGGGTGGCGTCGGCATCACGCCGATGATGGGGATGCTGCGCACGATGGCCGATCGCGGCGATCAGCGCCAGGCCATTTTGCTGTATGGCAATCCAACGCTGGAGGCCGCCACATTCTACGATGAAATCGAGAGCCTGAAAGCCAAACTGAACCTTAAGGTGGTTCACGTTTTGGAAAACCCGCCAGAGGACTGGCAGGGCGAGCGGGGGTTCATCACTGAGGAGATCATTCGGCGGCACGTGCCCGGTAACCTTGCCGAGCATGAGTATTTCATCTGCGGGCCTAACCCGATGATGGACGCGGTCGAGCAAGCGCTGGCCGATCTCGGTGTCCCGATCGAGAAGTATCACTCCGAGCGATTCAACTTCGTTTAACTGAGGAGGGTGAAACACGATGCGGCGCAAAATTGCAGATGCGCTGGCCGTCACGTCTGGCCTGCTAATTCTATTGGTCTCCATCCTCTTCGCACTCGCACAGAGCTGAGCGCAGCCGCGTTTGGCAGAAAGAAGCAGCTATGACAGGATATCGCCCGATTGCTGATTACGGCATCATTGGTGATTTGCGCACCGCCGCGCTGATCAGCCGCGAAGGCACTATCGATTGGTGCTGCTTGCCACATTTCGACAGCCCCAGCATCTTCGCCGCGCTGCTCGATCATCGGCGCGGCGGCACCTTCTCGATTCGGCCCGTGAACGGGGTGCGCGCTGAACAGCGTTATATCGCGCGAACTAACGTGCTGCAAACGATCTTCGCCACGCCGGCCGGCCGGCTCGCGATTACCGACTTTATGCCGCTGCGCGGGTCGTTGGAAGGCTGCGCGGAGTCTGAGACGACGCATACAATCTATCGCATCTTGCAAACAGAAGGCAGCGCGGTTGAAGTGGAAGTCCTTTGGGCGCCGCGCATGGATTATGCCCGCGCTGAGACGAAAATTGAAGCGGTTGAAGACGGCTGGCGCGCAAGCGGCGGCGAGATGCATGTTTTGCTTGGCGGCCTGCCCACCGCGGGAGAGTTGTATGACGACGGGTTTGGCCCGGCAGTGAAGGCGCGTTTCACCGTCACGCCAGAGGCGCCGATGGCGCTGGCTCTGCGCTGGAATGGGCTATCGGCGCGTGTGGAGACCCTTGCGGCGTTCGATGCTCTTGAAGAAACAGTGCGCTTGTGGCGAGGTTAGGTTGATAAGGACTCGATCCAATCGCGCGGCTGGGCAGAGCCGCACACCGCCCTGCTGGTGCGAGCCGAGCTGGTACTTAAACTGCTGTCGCATGCCGGCACTGGCGCGATCGTCGCAGCGCCGACCACCTCGCTGCCCGAGACCATCGGCGGTGTGCGCAACTGGGATTATCGTTACACGTGGATCCGCGATGCCGCGCTGACCGCGCAGGCGCTCGTCGCAGTAGGCCATAAGCGCGAGGCGATTGATTGGCTGCACTGGGTCGAACGGATCTCGCAGGCCCAGCGCGACGCTGGCCAGGCGCTGCGCATCATGTATGGCCTGCATGGCGAAGTTGATCTGACGGAAATCGAGCTGGAACATCTCGAAGGTTACCGCGGTTCACGACCAGTTCGCATCGGGAACGGGGCGGCCGAGCAGATTCAGCTCGATATTTATGGCGATCTGCTTAATGCAGCTTATGAACTGGTGCGCAGCGGCGAGCCGCTTCAGCCGGAATTGTGGGGCTTTCTGTGCGAAGTGGCGGATATGGCCTGTGAACACTGGCAAAAGCCTGATTATGGCATCTGGGAAATGCGTGGGCCGACGCGCCATTTCGTCTATTCCAAAGTGATGATCTGGGTTGCGCTTGATCGCGCGCTGCGGTTAGCAAAACACTACCCTATGCCTGGCGATACGTCGCGCTGGCGCAAGACGCTGGCCGAGGTTCGCCAGGTTGTTCTGCGACGAGGCTACAATGACGCAGTCGGCGCTTTTGTACAGTGCTTTGACTCAACCGATCTCGATGCTTCCAACCTGCTGATCCCGCTCTACGATTTTCTGCCGTTCGACGACCCGCGCGTGCAGGGTACCATCGATCGGACGATCGAGGGGCTCACCGAAAACGGCTTGGTCTATCGCTACAAGGCTGATGATGGCCTTCCCGGCAAAGAGGGCGCTTTTGGCTTGTGCACGTTCTGGCTGGTTGATAACCTGGCGCTCTCTGGCCGTCTGGACGAGGCTCATGCGATCTTCGAAGGTATGGTCGGCCGCGCCAATCACCTCGGTCTGTTTGCAGAGCAGTTCGATGCCGTTTCGGGCGAGCACTTGGGTAATTTTCCGCAGGCGTTCAGCCACATCGGCCTGATCAACAGCGCGCTTTATCTGGCTTATGCAGAAGGGCGTGAGACGCCGATCGCCGAACCGATGGGGTCAGATGAGCATCGCGCTGACTCGCTAGGCGCTGAAGACGAGCAGTTGTCTTAAGGCTGAAGCGGCCGTTCCAGTTCGTACATCCCCCAGTTGAACCGGGGGATGTAGCCGATCTGCGCCTTTGCTCTGGCTGAGCTGAGGACAGAAGCGCGCCCCTCGAGCCCTGGACGTAGTTCCGTATGGGGGTAGTGCGCGCGCAGCAGATCAGCGGTAGGGATAGGCATAAACGTATCCTCGGCTGCGATGAAAAAGGCTTCATGACCGCGCAGATCGGCTTCAAGGCTTAAGCGACAGGCGAGTCCCACGTCGCGCGCATCGATGTAGCTCCACAAATTGGAAGCGCCAGCGGCTGGGTTTGCCCACAACGGGGTAATCTGCCTCTCGAACGTCTCGGGGGTGTGGATCCACGGCATGCGCAGGCTGATGATCGTCATGTCCGTCCGGCGGGCGTAAGCGGCCGCCATCTCCTCACCGAGATGCTTGGAAAGCGCGTAGACATCCTGCGGGGCGCGCGGGTGCGCTTCATCGATCGGCGCATATTCCGGCTCAAAGAAGCGCGCATAAAAGGGATAGCCCAGCACCGATATGCTTGAGGCGTAGACGATCCGCTTGATCTGAAGGAGTGCCGCTGCCTCGAGCACGGCGAACATGGCCTGTGTATTGGTTCGAAAGACGACATCGGCCGGTTCGAAAGTGGGGCGCGGGATGGCGGCAAAATGGACGACAGCATCCATCCCTTGCAGGCAGGTCACCATCTGGCCAAGGTCGGTCGCATCGGCGATTTTGTATGGGCAGATCGGCGCAGCCGGTGCAGCCCGGTCAAGGCACAGCACCTCATATCCTGCCTCGACCAGCGCCTGCACGACGAACGAGCCGGCTAGTCCGCTTCCGCCAGTTACAGCGACGCGCTGGCTGTTTCGATCACGGTCTTGGTTCATGTCGAATGGCTCCTTAAACTGCGCGACGGAATTCAATTTTAGGTGCGTCACCAACAAAATGTCTGGATTCTGTGGTCGAGATGGGATACCCTTAAGCCAGACATTATTGAGAGTTGGATTACGAGAGCTGTACAGCCAAGAAAGCCTGAACCGCGGCAAGTCTCTCGAAGCTTGCGGTTCGGCCTCACGATTTGAGGGGGAAGTATGCCGCGAAACGACGCGCAGCGCGAAACCTATCAGCAAGGAACGATCGCCTCAGTGCGCGGCAGTGTGGTTGATGTGCGGTTTGCCGGGACGCTGCCTGCCATTTACAGTGAACTTCGAGCCGGCAAGGAGGACTCGATCATCATCGAAGTCGTAGCCCACCTCGATGCGCAAACGGCTCGGGGCATCGCCCTCACACCAACTCAGGGTTTAGCTCGGGGAGACCTGGCGATCGATACCGGGCATCCGCTGCGCGTGCCGGTGGGCGAAATGCTGTTAGGCCGCGCTTTCAATGTGCTGGGCCAGCCGCTTGATGGTAAGGAGGGCGTAAAGGATGCTGAATGGCGTTCCATCCATCAGCCGCCAGTGCCGCTCGTCCGTCAGACGACATCGTCGGAGATCTTTGAGACCGGCATCAAGGCGATCGACCTGCTGGCTCCGCTTGAGCGAGGGGGCAAAGCGGGCTTGTTCGGCGGCGCTGGCGTCGGCAAAACTGTCTTGATCACGGAGATGATTAATAACATCGTGGGTCGCTATCGCGGGGTGAGCATCTTTTGCGGCATTGGTGAGCGCTCGCGCGAGGCGGAAGAGCTGTATCGGGAGATCGAAGAAGCTGGCGTGCTCGATAACACGATCATGATTTTCGGCCAAATGAATGAGCCGCCGGGCGCGCGCTTTCGTGTTGGCTATTCTGCCCTGACGATGGCCGAATATTTTCGCGATGATGCCGCCCAAGACGTGCTGCTGCTCATCGACAATATTTTCCGTTTTGTACAGGCCGGTTCGGAAGTTTCCGGCTTAATGGGCCAGCTGCCATCGCGGCTTGGCTACCAGCCCACATTGGGCACTGAACTGGCCGAGATTCAGGAACGCATCACCAGCACCGCCAGCGGGTCGATCACGTCTGTCCAGGCAGTTTACGTGCCAGCCGATGACTTTACCGATCCCGCCGTCGTCCATACGTTCACCCATCTTTCGGCGATGGTGGCGCTTTCGCGCGATCGCGCCAGCCGCGGGCTGTACCCAGCGGTCGACCCGCTGACGTCCGAGTCAAGCATGTTGGTGCCGCCGGTTGTCGGCGAGCGGCATTATCGTGTTGCCCGGGCGGTGCAGGAAACACTGGCCAATTATGAAGATTTGAAAGACGTGATCGCCATGTTGGGCCTGGAAGAATTGTCGCGCGAAGATCAGCGTGTGGTCAACCGCGCGCGGCGGCTGGAGCGCTTTCTGACGCAGCCGTTCTTCACCACCGAGCAGTTCACTGGCCAGCCCGGCCGCATGGTCGCGCTGGAAGACGCCATCGAGGGCTGCGAGCGCATCTTGAATGATGAATTCTTCGATTATCCTGAGATGGCGCTCTACATGATCGGAACAGTCGATGAGGCTGAGAAGGAGTAGCCATCGTGCGGCTGCGCATTTTGCTGCCCTCTCATATCTTTCTCGATCGTGAGGTCGTCAGCGTCAGCGCCGAGGCAGCCAATGGCGCTTTTATGCTGCTGCCGCGCCATATCGACTTTGCGATGGCGCTGGTGCCGGGAATTCTGTCGTTCCGTGCCCAGGAAGGCAGCAGGACGCTTGAGGAATTCATGGCCGTTGACGAGGGTATTCTTGTCAAGACTGGCGCTGAGGTGCGCGTCTCGACGCGCAGGGCGGTGCGCGGCCCCGACCTTGGCCGGCTGCGCCACCTGATCGAGGACGAGTTCCTTCAGATCAGCGAACAGGAGAAGCACACGCGCTCTGCTTTAGCGGGGTTAGAGACCGACCTCGTCCGCCGCTTCATCGAACTACGGGAGCGATGATCATGAGTGTTCCCCCTGATCTGCGCCCAGACGGACAGGAACCGAGACCCGCAAGCGAACGCGAGCTGCGCCAGCAGCAGCTCATCGAGGACATCGCGCGTAAAGAACGGCGCAAACTGCGCCATCCACGTCACGGGGGCGGCATCTGGTTTGGGTTGGGCACGTTCGGCATCGTCGGCTGGTCGATCGCGCTGCCAACGCTGATCGGCATCGCTGTTGCCCTGTGGGCGAATTCGATTCGGCCAGGCACCTGGACGTTGGGCTTTTTCTTCCTTGGGCTGGCGATCGGGCTGTTTAACGCCTGGCAGTGGGTCGCCAAGGAACAGCGCGCGATGGAACGTGAGCGAGAGGAGCGTGACCGTGACGAGTGATTTGATGGCGCTGGCGCTGGCTCTCGCCGCCGGAGGCGCTTTAGGAGTCTTCTATTTTGGCGGGTTGTGGTTCACCATTCAGCGGCTGCCCGGCGCTGAACGACCCGGCTTGATCGCGCTGATCAGCTTCATGCTGCGCACGGCGATCGCGATCGATGCGTTA